>CAZVTK010000002.1:0-144609 GCA_964629765.1 uncultured Mesorhizobium sp. | reverse complement strand
CCCGCCCCCCCCCCACCCCCCCCCGCCCCCCCCCCCCCCCCCCCCCCCCGGGGGGGGGGGGGGGGCCACAGCCGGTGCTGCGGTGCGCCGACCAAAGACGTATGAAGCAGCTGCAAAGTGTCTCGCACAGGCCTCTGCCCAGCGCAGATCGTCTGGACCGCCAGAATTACCTCACCTTGAGGGCTGGGCGCCGTGCGGCGCCCAGCCCTCAAGGTGAGGTAAAATCCGTGCCTGGCAAGAGCTCAAATCGCAAGCGGCCCCGATCTCATACCAGCGCAGGGATTGGACGCTTGCGCAGATACCTGCCGGCAGGCGTGAGATTCCCTGCTATTCCCTGTTCCGCAAAAGGCGAAAGTCTGGGCGGACGCCAGAATGATCAATTAACTCAATGTGTTACCGGCGCCAAACAGCCATCACAACCCTCGGAAAGCCGTGAAATCCCTGCAAAAATCCGTGTTACCAGGGTATTTCGGCTGGAGACTGGTTCGCTCCAGACTGCGCACACCACCATCCGGCGATCCCTCAAGAAGCCCGCAATCGCGGGCTTCTTGGCGTCTAAGCCCCTGAAATTGCGGGGTTTGGTGGACTCCTAGCGCCCTACCGTGAGTCCCTGCCTGTCCGAGGCGGTCCCACAGGGTCCACCGCGAGAGTGTGGGTAAATCTGTATGTAAGGCGCTCGATTTGCCTGGAGTCCTATGGCTACGTAACGCCATGCCCAAGGACTTGACCACGGCCGAAATTGCCGCCCTCACGAAGGAGGGCCTGACCCGTGTCGCCCACGGCCTCTACATCCAGATTCGTGGCGGGAGCCGGACGTGGCTTCTGCGCTACCGATTCCGGGGCCGGCACCAGCTCATGAGCATCGGCTCCGTCCGGCTCATCAAGTTGACCGAGGCCAAGCATTGAGCCCTCGCCGCGCAGAAGCTCATCCATGACGGCATCGACCCGAAGAAGGCGCGGGCGGCTGAGGAACGCGTCTCCTCGATGACGTTCGCGGAATGCGCTACGGCTTGCATCGAGGCCCTGACGCCACAGTGGAGCAACGCCCAGCACGCCTACCAATGGCGTCAGACCATCGACCAGTATGCCAACCCGGTCATCGGGCACCTGCCCGTCAACGAGGTGGACGCCAACCACATCGTGGAAATCCTCCAGCCCATCTGGACCACGAAGACCGAGACGGCGACGAGGCTCCGAGAGCGCATCGAGCGCGTGCTGGATTGGGCGACGAGCGCCGGCTACCGCACCGGCGACAACCCTGCCCGGTGGAAAGGCTCGATGGCGCATCATCTGCCGAAGCCCAGCGCCGTCCAAAAGGTCACCCATCACGTCGCGGTCCCTGTGGCCGAGGCCCCGGCCGTCTACGCGAAGCTCAAGGCCAAGGAACTCGTCAGCGCCAAGCTCGCCCGCTTCATCATGCTGACGGTCCTGCGCTTCGGAGAGGCCGCGAAGGCGACGTGGGCCGAATTCGACCTCGACGCCGAGGTGCCCGTGATGACGGTGCCGGCCGAGCGGATGAAGATGCGCAGGACGCACGTTGTGCCTCTCAGCGCCGAGGCCGTGGCGATACTACGGCAGCAGCGCCGCGAGGACGCCAAGCCGGGCGACTTGGTGTTCGAGGGGTAGGCGCGGTGCCGTCAACCGGCCGCAGGCGGCGCGGGAAGGCTGCGGACCGGCACCACGACCGGGTGCTCGCCGAGCCTGCCGACATCGGCCTCGACGCCGTAGGCGGCCTCTATGAGCTGCGGCGTCACCAGATCCGGGCGACCGTCACAGACGAGCGCGCCGCCGCTCAGCATGACGATCCGGTCGGCATAGCGCATGGCCAGCCCGAGATCGTGGATCGCCACGACGCAGCCGACCGATCCCGCGCGCACGATGCCGGCCACCAGCTCGAACGTCCCGAGCTGGTGGCGCAGGTCGAGCGCGCTGGTGGGCTCGTCGAGCAGCAGCAGGCGCGGCTCCTGCACCAGCGCACGCGCCAGGAACACGCGCTGGCGCTCGCCGCCGGAAAGGCGCGACAGCGGACGTTCGGCCAGGTGCAGCAGGCCGACACGCTCCAGCGTTTCGAACACGATCCGCCGGTCGCGGCCGTCGGTTCCGCTCATATGCGGCAGGCGCCCCGCGGTGACGCATTCGGCCACGCCGCAATCGACCGCTTCGGTGACCTGCTGCGGCATGTAGGCGGCGATGCGCGCGATCTGGCGCAGGGAGAGCTCGTCGATCGGCGAGCCCGCCAGCGACACTGTACCGGCCGAGGGCCGCACCAGCCCGTTGAGGCTGCGCAGCAGCGTGCTCTTGCCGGCGCCGTTCGGCCCGGTCAGCGCCACCAGCTCGCCGCCGCCGACCGACAGGTCGACATCGCGCAGGATCTCGCGCCCCTGCCGGCGCACGCAAAGCCCTCTTGCCTCGACGATCATGCGCCGGCCCTTCCCCGGCTGCGCATGACGAGATGCAGGAAGACCGGGACGCCGAGATAGGCGACGGTGATGCCGACCGGCAGCACGGTGGGCGCGAACAGCAGCCGGCCCGCAGCGTCGGCCGCCAGCAGCAGCCATGCGCCGACGACGGCGGAAAAGGGCAGCAACAACCGGTGGTCGGTGCCGATGATCATGCGCGCCATGTGCGGCGCGACCAGCCCGACGAAGCCGATGATTCCGGTGAAGCTGATCACCGTCGCGGTGAGCAGGACCGCCACGACGCACAGCACGAAGCGGACGCGCTCGACCGGCACGCCGAGGCTGCGGGCGAAATCGTCGCCGCCGCTGGCAATCGCGTTGAGCGACCAGGCATGGCGCAGGAAGAACGGCCAGGAAAGCGCGGTGACGATCGCCATCGCGACCACCGCCGGCCACCCCGCCCGCGTCAGGCTGCCGAAGGTCCAGTGCACGACGGAGGCCAGTTGCTCCTCGGAGGCAAGGAACTGGATCGTCGCGGTGCCGGCCATGAACAGGTACATCAGCGCGATGCCGGTGAGGATGACCGTCTCGGGCGAGGTTCCGACCCGCAGGCCGGCGCCGAACACGACCAGCGCGCAGGCGAGCGCGAAGACGAAGGCGCTGGCGACGACGAACCACTGCCCGCCCATCGACTGGCCGAAGCCGAAGATGATGGCGAGCGAGGCGCCGAAGGCGGCGGCGGCCGAAATGCCCAGCGTGTAGGGACTGACCAGCGGGTTGCGCGTCACGCCCTGCATCACCGTGCCGGCAACGCCCAGCGCCGCCCCGCCGAGAATGGCCATGGCGATACGCGGCAGGCGCAGATGGCTCACCACCGTCACGTCGCTCGCCTTCAGATGGCCGGGCAGCGCCGCGCCCAGCCGGTGGGCGAGGATCGCCGCCACGTCGCCCATGCCGAGATTGGAGGCGCCGATGGTGGTGCACCAGAGCGCGAGCAGGACCATGCCGCCGGCGCCCGCAGCCGCCATCGACACGCGCGCGCGAAAGCGGCGCAGGCTCGCCTGCGCCGCGGCGTCGGCAGCGCCGGCGCCTTGCAGGACCGTCATCTAGTTTCCTGCGACGTAGGTGTGCTGTCCGGGATAGGCGCGGCCCTGCCAGACCTCGATCCACTCCTTCATCACCGCGTCGGGATCGACGTCCTGGAAGCGGTCGGGATGCAGCCATTTGGCGAGCTGGAGCGCACCGATCATCTTGGACACGCCGCCCGCCACGTAATAGCTCATCAGATAGACCTGACCGTTCTTCACCGCATTGCTGTCGGCCAGCGCCGGCCGCGCCTTCACGGAATCCGCGAGTTCCTTGGCCTTTTCCAGCGGAACGGCGGCGAGCACCGCCGGTGTCAGCCGCAGCACCACGTCGGGGTTGGCGGCGGCGATCGCCTCCGGCTCGACCACGTAGATGTTCACGTTGCGATTGGATTCGGGCAGGGATGCCACGTCGACGTCGCCGAACAGGCTGCGGCCGCCGGCCGCCGCGATCATGTCATGCCAGCCCGAGCCCTTGAGCACGGTCACGTTCTCGCGGTCGGCCTCGAAATAAACCTTCGGCGCCTCGACGCCCGCGGTGCGCTCGGCCAGCAGGTCGATATGCTTGCGATAGAAGGCGTTCAGGCCGTTCGCCCTTTCCGTCTCGCCCGTCAGCTTGCCCAGAAGCGCGATGTTCTCCTCGTGCTTGAGCACGTCCCAGCCGGTCAGCACGACCACGGGGATGCCGAAGGGCGCCAGCTTCTCACGCGCCTGCTGCCAGGCGCCGTTGCGCGGGATGATGAAGAGGTCGGGATCCTGCGCGACGACCTTCTCGTAGTCGATCTCGCCCTGGTTGGCGGCGACGACGGCGCTCTCGTCCACCTCGGGCCAGAAGTCGCGATCGTTCCAGGCGTCGCGGTCGAGGCCGGCGATCGCGTCCGACCCGGCGACGGCGCGCACGAACTCGGTGTTGTAGCGGTTGAGCGCGACGATGCGCTTGACCGGGCCGTCGAAGGTTGCCTCGTAGCCGCCTTCGTCGACGATAGTGATGGGTTGTGCCGAAGCGGTCCACGGAACCACGGCTGCGCCGATGGCGAGTACGGCGGCCGAAACCATGCGCCGGTGAATGAGCCCGATCATTTTTTACCCCATAAAAGTTGATCATAACATTCATATTTACGGGTCGCGCCCAGGGCAACGGGATAAAGTGGAGTGCATTATGCCAGTTTAAGCGGCTTGAGATGCCAGACGCCGCCACCGGTCGCTGGAAGCCCTTCAAGCCGATGAGGGGCGCGATGAGCCGGGTGCCGGCCGCCGTAGTCGCCCCTTTCGGATTCGCCCAAATCTCTTTCGATGGCTCCTGCCGGCATCGCGAGCCTCTTTGCCTGCGGGGCGTGACGCCATAAAGATGAGTTCAACTGTCATCTTTTATGGGAAAGACCGATGGGCAGGCTGTTTTCGGGTACGTTGGGACGGATGAGCGGCGTCCTGGGAGCCGCCGCATTGCTGCTGGCGGGGGCGGCGCAGGCCGGCGCGCAAGGCTCCGACACGCTGCGGTGGTCGGTGCCGGCCGACCTCGGCGGGCGCGTCGCCTTCCACGCGCTCGCCAACCCGGCCGCCTATCCGCGCGAGACGAGCCTCAGCCTCTACAACGGGCTGACCAAGCTCAATCCGAGCGAAGGCTACCGGCCGATGCCCGATCTGGCCGAGAGCTGGGAGGTTTCGCCGGACGGCCTGACCTACACCTTCCGCCTGCGCGACGACGTGGTCTGGCACGACGGCGCACCGTTTACGTCGGCCGACGTGACGTTCACCATCGGACTGGCGAAGGACAAGAAGCACAACACGTCGCTGCAGGCCGACCTGCGGCCGGTCGAAAGCGTCGAGGCGCCGGATGCGCATACCGTGGTGCTGCGCCTCGGCGCACCCTATGCGCCGCTGCTCGCCAACCTCGCCTTCGGCATCCTGCCGCGCCACATCGTGGAACCGCAGGTCGCCGACGGCACGCCGCTCGCGCAGACCGCCTATGCGACGGCGCCGGTGGGCACCGGACCCTATCGCTTCGTCAGCCTCGCCGTCGGGCAGGAGATGGTGCTCGAGGCGAACCCGCGCTACCACCGCGGCGCGCCGGCGATAAAGCGCGTCGTCTTCCTGCTGCGGCAGAACGGCGACGCCACCGTGCTGAAGCTCAAGGCCGGCGAGACGGACGGCGCGCAGGTGGTCGAGAGCTATTTCGAGCAGGTTCGCGGCGACGCGCGCTACAATGCAGGCACGCTGCGCGGCACCTCGCCGCTGACCGTGCTGCTCAACCTCGCCGTCGAGCCGATGGGCGAGCTGAAGGTGCGCCAGGCGCTGAACCGCTTCCTCGACAAGGACGAGCTCGTCGCGCTGGCGACCAGCGGTCTGGGCTCGGCCGCCTACGGCCCGTTTCCCAACACCGCTTGGGACAGCTCCGATCCGGCTCCTCTGGCCTACGACCCGGAGGACGGTGCGCGTCTGCTGACAGAGGTGGGGTTCGCCAGGGACGGCGCCGGCTTCTGGGCACGCGACGGCAAGCGCCTGAGCTTCGAGCTGAACGACGGCTTCGGCTTCGTGCAGATGTCCGAGGCCATGGCCTCGCAGTGGCGCAAGGCGGGCATCGACGTGACGGTCAACCGCACCGACTTCCCCACCATCTGGGCAAACCTGCCGCAGGTCGCCGCGCTGACCTACCGCTTCGGCTCGCCGTCGGACCCCGACAGCGTCTACACGCTGTTCCATTCGACCGCGACGCGCGACACGGGCGGCTTCAACGCGGGCCTCTATTCCGACCCGGCGGTGGACGCCGCGCTCGACGCCGGACGGCACGAGCTGGCACCGGAGGCGCGCAAGGCAGCATACGACGCGCTGCAGGCGGCGCTCTCCGCCAACCCGCCCTATGCCTGGGGCGTCGTGCTCAACCCCGCCTATGCCGTCGCCGCCGACGTCACCGGCTACACGCCCGACATCTATGTCGGCGGCGAGAACCTCGGCTTCCTGTTCTGGAACGTGGAACAGTGGCGGCGCGGGTCGCAATAGGCGGGCAGCAAAGCCTGCTGCGCTTCATCGGCTGGCGCGTCGCCTTCTGCGGCGCGCTGCTTCTCGTCGCGGGGCTGGCCTCGTTCCTGCTGGTCGACGCCGCCCCGGGCGACCGCGCCATGCGGCTGCTGGTGGCGGCCGGCGATCTTCCCGACCCCGAACGGGCGGAGGAGTTGCGCCGCCAGCTCGGCCTCGACCGGCCAGTGGCCGAGCGCTTCGGCACCTGGCTGGCGGCCACGCTGCGCGGCGATCTCGGACTGTCGCTGGTCAGCGGCCGACCGGTCGCGGAGATCATTCTACGCGATGCCCCGCCGACCTTCCTGCTCATGGGGGTCGGCCTTGCGCTGGTGACAGCGCTGGCGCTGGTGCTCGGCCTCGCGCACGGCCTGCGGCCCCGTTCGGTCGGCGGGCGGATGATCGGCGCCTTCGTGCTCGCCGTCTATTCGGTGCCGGCGCTGGTGGTCTGCCTGCTGCTGATCGTCGCCTTCGCCATCCTGTGGCCGGTCCTGCCGGCCGGCGGCATCAGCGATCCGGGCGCGGCGCCGGGTCTGCTGCAAATCTCCCGCCATCTGGTGCTGCCGGTCGCGGCTGTGGTGCTGGGCCCGCTGCTCGGCGGCGCGATCCGGGTCGTATCGGCGGCGGCGGACGAGGCGGCGCGGTCGGGCCATGTGCTGGCGGCGCGGCTACGCGGCCTGTCGCGCGGGCAGGTGCTCCTGCATCACGTCGCGCGGCCGGCGCTGGTGCCGCTGGTGGCGCAGCTCGGCGTCTCCGCCGTGCTGCTGGTCGAAGGCACCTATGTCGTCGAGGTCGTGTTCAACTGGCCCGGCCTCGGCCGCGCGGCGATCGACGCAGCGTTGTTCCAGGACCAGACCGTCCTCTCGGCCATCGTTCTCGTCACTGGCATCATCGTCGTGGCCGGCGCGCTCGCCGCCGAGCTGGTGCTGATGCTGCTCGACCCGCGCCAGCGGCGGGGCCTCGGCGTATGAGCGCGCGGGATGGGCGCGGGGAGATCGTCGCCGGCCTCGCGATGCTCGCGGCCATCGCCGCGCTGTGCGCGGCGGCGGGAGCGCTGAGCGGCGCGGACCCTCTGGCCACGAGCGGCAGGGCGATGGGCCTGCCGCCGCTGTCACCGGCTCATCCGCTCGGCACCGACATGCTCGGCCGCGACCTGCTGGCCGGCCTGCTGCATGGCGGCCGCGTCTCGCTGGCGATCGGCCTCGGCGTCACCGCGATCGCGCTTGTCGTCGGCGTCACCATCGGCGCGGCCGCGGCGCTGGGGCCGCGCTGGCTCGACATGCTGCTGATGCGCCTCGTCGACCTCGTCGTCACGCTGCCCTTCATGATGGCGGTGATCGCGCTGCGCTCGCTGTTCGAGCCGAGCCTGTGGCTGGTGGTCCTGCCGCTCGGCGCCTTCGGCTGGATGTGGACGGCCCGCGTCACGCGCGCCCGCATCGCGTCGGTCGCGCAGGCCGGCTATGTGCGCGCGGCGGTCGGCTCCGGTTCCACGCCGCTGCGCACGCTCGCGCGCCACATCCTGCCCAACGCGCTCGCGCCGGTGCTTGCCTCGGCGTCGCTGGTCATGGCCACCGCGATCGCGACCGAGGCGACGCTGAGCTTCTTCGGCCTCGGCGTCCCGGCCTCCATGCCGAGCTGGGGCACGTCGCTGGCCTTCGCCCATCGCGAGATACTGGCCGGACGCTGGTGGCCGCTCGCCTGGCCGGTGATCGCCATCGCGGCAACGGTGACCGCGATGAACCTGATCGCCGACGGGCTGTCACGCCGGTGAATGCCGCCAGCCCCATGCCGCCGCTGCTTCGCGTCCGCGATCTGCGCGTCGCGCTGCGGCAGCACGACGGCGAGCGGACGCTGCTTTCCATCGCCGGGCTCGATGTCCGCGCCGGCCGCATAACCGCGCTCGCCGGCCCGAGCGGGTCGGGCAAGTCGACGCTCATCCGCGCCGTGGCAGGCATCCTGCCGGACGGTGCGGCGGCGGCAGGTTCGATTCTGGTCGAGGGGGTCGAGCAGATCGGCCTGCCGCATGGTTCCCGCCGGGCGCTGCTCGGCGGCACGATCGGCGTCGCGCTGCAGGACCCGTTCGGCTCGTTCGACCCGATGCGCACGCTGGGCGCGCATTTTCGCGACGTGCTCGCCGCGCAGCGCCGCAAGGGCGAGTACCCGGCGCGAGCGCTTGCGGCGCTCGCCGCCTGCGGCCTGCCGCAAAAGGATGCGCTCGCCGCCTATCCGTTCGAGCTGTCGGGCGGGCAGCTTCAGCGCGCCGGGCTGGCGCTGGCCCTGGTCGCCGGACCAAAACTGCTGCTCGCAGACGAGATCACCACGGCGCTCGACGTCGTCACCCAGCGCGCGCTGCTCGACGATTTGCGCGCGCTGGCGCGCGACACCGGCCTCGGCCTCCTGCTCGTCACGCATGACCGCGCGGTGGCAAAGGAATGGGCGGACGAACTGGTCGAGATCGGCGGAGCGCAGCCACTGAACGCGCCGGCGTTCCTGCCGGCTGCGCCGATGCCGGCGGCGGTGGCGCCCGTCGAGCCGCCCCTTGCCGCCCGCGGCCTGTCGCTCGCCTACCGCCGCGCCGACGGCGGGCAGGTCGACGGTCTCGCCGGCGTGGATTTTTCCGTCCGAAGCGGCGACGCGGTGGCGATCGTCGGCCGCAGCGGCGCCGGCAAGAGCACGCTGCTTGCGTGCCTCGCAGGGCTGGCATCGCCTTCCGCAGGCTCCGTCCTGTGGAACGGCGAGGAGATTGCGGGGATGCCCCGCGCGACATTGCGCCAGCGGCGCCGGCGCGTGCAGACCATTTTCCAGAATGCGCTGTCCACCTTCGATCCGCGCTGGCGCGTCGCCGACATCGTCGCCGAACCGCTCGACTGCTTCGGCATCGCCGGCGACCGCCGCGAACAGGTCGGCCGGCTGCTCCGCTCGGTCGGGCTGGACGCGGCCTTTGCCGCGCGCCGGCCGGAAGAGCTTTCCGGCGGCGAGCAGCAGCGCGTCGCCATCGCCCGCGCGCTTGCCGCCGGGCCGGACGTGCTGCTCTGCGACGAGCCGGTGTCGAGCCTGGACGCGGAGATCCGCGACCATGTGCTGGGGCTGATCGCGGAATTGCGCCGGCGGCTCTCGCTCACGCTGGTCTTCGTCACCCACGACATCGGCCTCGTGCCGCGCATCGCCGAGCGCGTCGTCGTGATGGATGCCGGGCGCATCGTCGACGACCTGCCGGTGTCGCAACTGGCGCACGCAGCCCAGCCGGCGACGCGCGCCCTGATCGCCGCCGTGCCCGGCGGCCTGCTGGTCGCCGAGCCCGCCGAGCCCGCCGACACGGGTGTCGCATGATCTTCGACCTGCTCGTCTACGGGGCCCGCTTCGACGACATCACGGTCGAGGGCGCGCTTTCCGCCGGCATCGATTGCGCCCTTGCGGCCGAGGGTAGCGCATTCGGCGGCGTGTGGCTCGCCGAGCACCATTTCGTGCCGTTCGGCGTGTTTCCCACCGCGCATCTGGTCGCCGCGCATGTGCTCGCCCGCACACGCCGCATCCGGGTCGGCACGGCCGTGTCGGTGCTGCCGCAGCACGCGCCGATGCGGCTGGTGGAGGACGCAATCGTGCTTGACCGGCTGTCGGGCGGCCGCTTCGATCTCGGCGTCGGACGCGGCGGAACGACGGCCGACATCCAGGCGATGGGCAACCGGCTGGCGCATCACGAACGCGGCTTCGGCGCCGGCATCGACCTGATGCTGAACTATCTTGCGCAACCGAGCGTCGCGGGCGACGGCGATCTCTATGATTTCCCCGAGGTGCCGGCCTCGCTGAAGCCCGGCGGACGCAGGCTGCCGCTGTTCGTCGCGGCCACGAGCGCCGATGGCGTCGCCACGGCCGCGGCGCGCGGCCTGCCGATGCTGCTCAACTGGCGGCACGATGCCACGGGCGTGGCCGAGGTCGTCGCGGAATACGACCGCATCGCAACGGCGCATGGCCATGCGCCCCGCGACGATCATGTCTATGCCGTCATCGCATCCGTCGGCAAAGGCGCGGGGCTGCGGGAGCGGCTGCGCGCCCGCCTGATCGACTGGTGGTCGCGCAGCTCGGCCGCGACGATCCGCATCGGTCCGGCTCCGCCGAGGCATCCCGACATCGAGGCGATGGTCGACGGCCTCTTGCCCTATCAACCGATTGGCACGCCCGCCGGATGCCGCGCCGTGTTCGAGCTGCTTGCCGGGAAAACTTCGATTCGCCGCGTCATGGTGATGGTCGAGGCGGCCGGCGACGGGCAGGCCGTCCTCGACAATCTGCATGCTTTCTCCGCCGAGGTCGCTTCGCTGCTGGGAGATCTGTGAGACATGGTTCGCGAGACATGGAGCAGCACCATCCACCGGTCCATCGGGCGAGAAGCGCCCCCTCCGGTGCTCAAGCCCGGCATCCGCATGCTCGACCATCAGGCGTTCGAATGCGCGCCAGGCATCCGCTTCGTCTGCGGCGCGCTCGTCTGCGACCACGGCGACTGGGGCGAGGAGACGGACGATGCGGGCCTGAAGATCGTCGTCATCGGCGGGGGCGAGCTGCACACCCGCGCCGCCGACGGCGCGGTGCGGCTCAACCGTGGTCCCTGCGCGATCGTGGTGGCGAGCCCCACGGGGCGCATCTACAGCCGGGCCTACACGCCGGGCATTCCGGTCGACTTCGCCATACTGCGGTTGTCCGCACCCGTGCTGCATGCACGCTTTGGCGCCGGCATCGCGGACCTCGCCGCGGCGGTGGGCGCGAAGAACGACGAGCCCCGCGCCCTCGACGTGACCGCGCACCGGTCGCTGCAGGCGCTGTGCGCGCAGATCGCCGCCTGCCCGATGCGCGGCACCGCGCGCTCGCTCTATCTCTCCGGCAAGGCGCTGGAGCTGGCCGGGCTGGTCATCGAGCTCGTCACCGGCGGCGACGGTGTTCCCGGCAGCCTGCTTTCCGCCGCGGACGTACGGCGCATCGAGGACGCGCACGACATGCTCGCACGCGACCTGCGCGACGTGCCGAGCCTTGAGGAGCTGGCGGCGGCGGTCGGGCTCGGCGAGGCGCTGCTGTCGAGCGGCTTCAAGTCGATCTATGGCGGCACGCCGCATGGCGTGCTTCAGGAGATGCGATTGCAGCAGGCCTACCGGCTGATGGCGACCGGCGAGATGAGCGCTTCCGCCGTCGCCTGGCACGTCGGCTACAGCCCGGCGCATTTCTCGGTGGCCTTCAAGAAGCGCTTCGGCGTCTCGCCCGGCTCGCTCAGGCAGACGCGCACCTACAACGCGCCGGCCCGCTCCTGAGCGGCCGCCCGGCACAGGCACTGGACACCCAGCGACGTCGCAAGGAACCCGGCATGCATTCCAACTGGACGCTGAAGGACGAGATTCGCGAATACTGGTCGTCGCGGGCCGGAACCTTCGACCTCGGCGTGGGCCACGAGATCTTCTGCGACGACGAGCGCGCCGCATGGCACGCCCTGATCCGCCGTCACCTCGGCGAGGGAAATGGCAGGACCGTGCTGGACCTGGCGAGCGGGACCGGCGTGATCACGCGGCTTCTTGCGGAAACCGGTTTCGAGGTGACCGGGCTCGACTTTTCCGAGGCCATGCTGGAGCGGGCGCGGCGCAAACATGCAACGCTCGGCAGCGGCGCGCGCTTCCTGGTCGGCGACGCCGAGGACACGCGGCAGCCCGACCGCCATTTCGACGCGATCGTCACGCGGCATCTGGTCTGGACGTTGCCCGATCCGCGCGCTGCCTTCGCCGACTGGCTGCGCGTGCTGAAGCCGGGCGGCGTTCTGCTGGTGCTCGACACCGACATGGTCGCCCGCAGTTTCAGGCAGCGCGCCCTGCGCCGGCTGTCAGGATGGGTGAAGGCGGTTTCGCTGGGGTCGTCGCCGAAATACACAGTCGACCGCGCCACCCACGACCATATCCTCGCGCGCGTGCATTTTGCCGACGGGGCCGTGGCCGAGGAGATCGCGGCGCTGCTCGCCGAGGCCGGCTTCGCGGATGTCGCGGTCCGCCGCGACCACGCCGCCATCCGGCGCGCGCAGGCCCGGCACGTGCCGCTCCACCAGCGGCTCGACCGCGCAGCCCAAGACCGCTACACGATCGTCGCCAGAAGGCCCTGACACCGCCGTCGCGGCAGGCCCGCTCCCGGACAAAGGGCGGCAATACGCCAGAACGGGCAAGGGCAGATGGCCGTGCTGGTCAAGGTCTTCCTGATCAGACCCGCCGGGACGGAACCCGACGCCATCGCGCACCGACATCGACGCGATGACGGAGATGATCGGCGGGAATGCTGCCGACACAAGCGCCGCGGCGCAGGATGGCAACTGCCCATCTTTCGACACATGCGCAGGTTGCAAAGGCGGGCGCGGCGGGTCAAAGCCCGTCGTGACAGACAGCCTGCGAGACTGCCGAATGCACCGTACCATCCGTCTTCTTGCCACCCGCCTCCTTGCCTCCGCCGCCCTGCTCGCGCTCGCTGCCGCGAGCCCCGCCCACGCGCAGGAGGCGCCCGCCGCGCCGCCGGCAGGCCAGGGCGAGCAGGAGAGCGAGGCGCAGCTTTCGGCGCGCATCAAGGCGGCCTACGGAATGCTGGAAAGCGGCAGGATCGACGAGGGTTTTGCCGCCCTGCGCGAGGCGCTGATCGCGGCGGCGCGCACCGACCGCCACGCCTTCACGATCCGCGAATACACGCAGGCCGGCTCGCTGTTCCACAGGAACGGGCTGAACGATCAGGCCGCGCAGCTCTTCAGGGAAGGGTCGCAGACGCGCGCCGCGCAGGCCGACATCGCCGAGCTTGCCGACTTCTACCTCGCCTATGCGCAGTTCCGCACGGCCGTCATCGATCCCGAGCAGCATTTCGTGCCGCTCTATTCGGCCGCCACCAACCTCTACGACCGGCACTACGGCCGCGAATCGCGCGAATTGATCCACGCCACCGACAAGATGGCCGAGGCGCTGGGCAATATCGGCCAGCTCGGCACTGCCGTCAGCCTGATGCAGGGCAATTACGAGGTGGCTCTGAAGGCGCTGGGTCCCGACGACACCATCACCTGGCGGCTGGCCAACAACCTCGCCGACGTGCTGCGCGGGCTGGGCGCGCCGTCGCGGGCGCTGGACTACGACCGCGTGGTGCTGGAAAAGCGCATCGCCCATTACGGCCGCGACCATTTCAACACGCTGGTCAGCGCCAACAACAACGCGCAGGACCATCTCGACCTCGGCGACTATGCCGAGGCGCGCCGCCTGTTCGAGCTGTGCCGCGAGATCGTGGCCGCGACGGGCGACAGCGGCAACGCGCCGGTCATGGACGCCTGGGTGGAATACACCGACCTGCTGTCGGGCGAAAAGGTATTCGACGAGGCGGCGGTGGCGCGCATGGACGCTATCGTCACCGATGCCGACTACCCGGCGATCCTCAGCCTCAAGGCGGCGAACCTGCTGGCCGAGCATTTCCGCAAGGCCGGCGACGCGGCCCGCCGCATGAAGCATCTGGAGCAGGCCTACAACATCGCCGGCAGCGAGATGACCACGACGCATCCGCTGACCTTCGCCGGCCGCATCGCCATCGCCAACGCCAAGGCCGAGACCGACACGAAGGCGGCGGCTGCGGAGTTCGCCGCCGTCGATGCCGACATGCTGGGCTGGGTCTACCTCCAGGTCTTCTACGCCGGCAACCGCGATGTGGCCGAGACGACGCGGGCCATGGCCGACGACATGCTGCACGACTATGCGCGGCTCGCCGCGCGCGACCCTTCCGTGGTCGCGGCCTTCGCCGACGCCGCCCGCCGCTGGCCCTCGCTGTCGTCGAAGGACGTCGACGTCACGCAGAAGATCGAGCGGCTGATCGCCCCCGAAGACGCCGAGACGGCGGAGCTGCTGAAGCAGATCACCCGCCTGTCGCGCACCACCCGCGAGGTCTTTGCCGCCGGCGCGGAGCAGGATCTGGGTTACGAGCTGCTGGATCGGACGCGCGGCCTGGAAGACAGGCTGAACGCGATCCTCACCGAGCGCTACCAGCTCACCCGGGAGTCCGTCGCCGCCCCGTTGCCCGCCGCGGGCGAGGTGCTGGGCAAGGATCAGGCGCTGGTCCAGTATTTCGTCACGCGCAAGTGGAAGGCCGACCGCGACGCGGCCGAGCCGTTCGAGGAGACCAGCCTCTACGCCATCGTGTCGCGCAAGGGCCGCGAGCCGGTGCTGCGCGATCTCGGCGACCCGCGCGCCGTGACCGCGGGCGCCGCGGCCGCGCAGATGGCCTCGCTGCGCACCACGCGCTCGGCGGCCGAACGCGGCGCATCGCCGCTCGCGGCGGTGGCCAACGCCTCCTTCGCCGATCTCCACGAGAAGCTGGTCGCGCCGCTGGAAGCCGATCTCGCCGGCGCCGAAACCGTGTTCGTGATCCCCGACGGCCAGTTGTTCGCCGTGCCGTTCTCCTTGCTGGAGGACCGGCATGGCAGGCTGCTGGAGGAGCGCTTCACGCTGCGCTTCCTCACCCGGCCCGAGGCGCTCTACGGCATCGGCGCCGACCAGACGGTCGCGCCCGGCGGCAGCGTGGTGCTTGCCGGCGGCATCGACTACGCGAACGGCGACGAAAAGGGCGCGGAGCCGCTGCCGGGCACCCTGCGTGAGGTCGACGCGATCGGCGGCATTCTCGGCGCCAGGTCGTTTGCGGTGGAAAAGCTCACCGGCGGTGAGGTCGGCGAGGCCGTGCTGCGCGAGAAGATGGAAGGGGCTCGCATCGCCCATCTCGCCACCCACGGCGCCTATCGCAGCGCCGGCGCGGGCGGCGCCAGCGATGTCGACACGCTGTGGCAGAGCGACATCATCCTGTCCCGCTCGGGCGACCGCCACGCCATGAAGCGCGACGAGGCCGACGGCCGGCTCTACGCCTTCGAGCTGATGGGCTGGAATCTCACGAAGCTCGACCTGCTGGTGCTGTCGGCCTGCGAGACGGGACGCGGCGAGGAGACGTTCGTCGGCGGCCTGCGCGGCCTGCCCACCGCGATCGGCATCGCCGGCGCGAAGCGTTCGCTGCTGACGCTCTGGCCGGTGGCGGACGAGGGCACGGCCGAGTTCATGGTGCGCTTCTACGAGCATCTGGCCGGCGGCATGACCTATGCCGGCGCGCTGCGGCAGACGCGGCGGGACGCCATCGACGGCAAGCTGCCCGCCGCCGCCGAACCGCTGGTCTGGGCCGCCTTCGTGATGTTCGAGAACTGACGGCTGCTGCGCCCCGCGTCCGGGCGGACGCCATTTCCCCAAGGCCCTCAAGAACCGGTAGTAAGAAAGGCGGGCTGGGCGGCTACGTGCTCTTCGCGCTCGCCATGTTCCTCGGCGTCAACCCGCTCGTCGCGATCGTCATCGCGGGCATTGCGGGCGCGCTCGTCGCGATCCCCGTCGCGCCGCTGCTCTTCGGGCTCCAGGGCGCCTATTTCGCGATCGGAACCTGGGTGCTCGCCGAAGTGTTCCGCCTCGGCTTCGCGAAGGTGTCGAGCCTGGGCGGCGGCGCCGGCCTTCCGGCCCATGTCGTGACCGGCATCGCCGCCGACCGGGCGACGCGCGAGATGCTGGTCTACTGGACCGGCCTTGCAATTGCGCTCGCGGCGTTCTCCCTGAACGACCGGACCGCCTATGTCATCTTCATCGCCGTCATCGGCGGCATCGGCACGATCGAGGGGCCGATCATCGGCACGATCCTGTTCTTCCTGCTGCGCGAGACGCTCGCCGATCTCGGCACGACCTACCTGCTGATCCTCGGGGAGATCGCGATCCTCGTGATGCTGAAAGCGCCCAAGGGCCTCAGGGGCGTCTCGTCTCGCTCGTTCCGATCCGCCGCCACCTTGTCCGCGATACGAAATAGGACCCGAGACGATGAGCGACCTGTCGAAGAAAGTGATCATCACCTGCGCGGTGACCGGCGGCATCCATACGCCGACCATGTCGGGCGCATTGCCGTTCACGCAGGCCGCCCTGCTCGGCGGCTCGGTGCGCGTCGGGCTGGAGGACTCGCTCCATATCGGCCGCGGCAGGCTCGCCTCGTCGAATGCCGAGCAGGTGCGCAAGATACGCACCATCCTCACCGAACTCGGCCACGAGATCGCAGCCCCCGCCGAGGCGCGCAGGATGCTCGGCTTCAAGGGCGGCGGCATGGTCGGGTTCTGAAGGATTTCCGACGCGAGGGGACGACAGGACCGCCCTCTGCCGTTCGGGCTCAAGCCCGATGACGGGATCGGGCCGAAGATCGACAAGCACGATCCCGGCCCGGCGGGCGCATCACCTGTTCCCCAGCTCGCACCCCGCCATGCGCTCGAGCGCGCGAACCAATGCGGAATGATCTTCCCTGGCTCCGCCGTTTGCCACGCATGAACTGAATAGCTGCTGCGTGGTCGAGGTGTTGGGCAGCGCAACGCCCAGGGCGCGGGCGCCCTCCAGCGCCAGATTGAGATCCTTGCTGTGCAGCTCGATGCGGAAGCCCGGATCGAAGCTGCGCTCGATCATCCGCGCTCCATGCGTCTCGAGGATCCGTGAAGAGGCCAGGCCGCCCATCATCGCCTGCCGGACCATGGCCGGATCGGCTCCGGCTTTCGCGGCGAACACCAACGCCTCGGCCACCGCCTCGATGGTCAATGCCACGACGATCTGGTTGGCCACCTTGGTGGTCTGCCCGACGCCGTTGGGGCCAACCAGCGTGATGTTCTTGCCCATCTTCTCGAAGACGGGCTTTGCCCGTCCGAAAGCCCTCTCCTCGCCGCCGACCATGATGGTGAGCGAGGCGGCCTTCGCACCGGCCTCGCCTCCCGACACCGGCGCATCGAGATAATCGCAGCCGAGTTCATTGATCCTCCTGGCGAAGTCCTTGGTGGCGATCGGGGAGATCGACGACATGTCGATGACCAGCTTCCCCTTCGACAGGCTGGAGGCCACGCCGTTCTTCCCGAACAGAACCTCGTCCACCTGCGGGGTGTCGGGCACCATGGTGATGACCATGTCCGCCGCCTGCGCCACCTCGGAATTGCCGTTGACGACCCTCAAGCCCCTGGCGACGAGATCGGCGGGCGGTCTGGAGCGATGATCGGTGGCCGTGACCCTGTAGCCGGCTTCCAGCAGGTGCTTCGCCATCGGCGCGCCCATGATGCCCAGTCCGATGAAGCCAATCGTGTCCATGACCTGCCCCCGTCGATCCCTCACGCCGCCGCATCGCCCTTCGCCGCGCTCTTGCGCAGCCAGCCGAGCCCCGCTTCGGTGCCGGCGCCGGGCTTGTACTCCGCGCCGATCCAGCCCGCATAACCAAGGCGGTCGATCGCCTCGAAGAGAAACGGATAGCTGATCTCGCCCGTGCCCGGCTCGTGACGGCCCGGATTATCGGCCATCTGGATATGCGATATGCGCGGCAGGTTCGCCTCGATGGTGCGGGCGATATCCCCCTCCATGATCTGCATGTGGTAGATATCGTATTGCAGATAGAGGTTGGGCGACCCCACCTTTTCGATCATGTCGAGCGCCTGCCGGGTGCCCGTCAGGAAGAAGCCGGGGATGTCGCGCGTATTGATCGGCTCGATCAGAAGCCGGATGCCCGCTTCGCCCAGCTTCGCCGCGGCGTATCGGAGGTTCCCGACAAACACCTTCTCGAGCTCGTCGCGGCCGACGCCGGCGGGTGCAATGCCGGCAAGGCAGTTCACCTGCCCGCAGCCCAGCGCCTTCGCATAGCCGATGGCCCTGTCGACGCCGGCGCGGAACTCGTCCACCCGCTCGGGAAAGATGGCGATACCGCGCTCTCCGGCCGCCCAGTTGCCCGAGGGCAGATTGAACAGCACCTGCGCCAGATCGTTGCGCCTCAGGCGCGCCGCGACCTCTTCCGCAGAATGGTCGTACGGTCCCACATACTCGACCCCCTTGAAACCGGCACGCGCAGCCGCATCGAAACGATCGAGGAACTCGTATTCCCCAAATAGCATGGAGAGATTTGCACTGAACCTTGGCATCGATAGGATCCGACATATGGGATAGATTACGACATCGTTCCAAATTTCACATCATTATTACTCATTATATTATCAATGCTAATAATAGTATATTAGTTCATCTATAAAGTAATAATCCAATATTTAATATATGAATTGTATATATCAACTAATAATACATAAAGACTATCGATTAAACTCGCAATGCGGTGGCAAATTGAGAAGCAATCGATCATCGTCTTTCAATAGGGAGGGAAACACATCGGAAAACCCGATGTCAAAGCCAAATCGTGTTTCGCTACTTGTGATGGTCGTAATCAGAAAAATCTGTCCATTAAAATGATAAAAACCGCACGCCATACTCCTGAAGGTCGCAATATGCCGGCAGCTTCCACGACGTGCCGGTCATTGTCAAATTCCATTGAGGATTTCATTGCCCGCATATGAATCCTGGTAAGCATTCTTTCCTCTGCTGCTCCGACTATCAATACAATCCCTGGGGCGCGCCGGTAACGTTGCAGGGCGCCTTGTAAAACGATCCTATTGAAAGCGAGAGAAACGATTATGGCAAACAGACGTGACGTTCTCCTTGGATTGACAGGCGCCGCCGCGACTACTCTGGCAACGCCATACCTGAGATTTTCCGGACTTGCCGTCGCAGCGGAACCGGCGCGCGGGGGTGATCTCAAGGTCGCGACCATCTTCGAGCCCGCGAGCCTGGATCCGATATTGGGAACATCGGTCGGCGCGGATCGCTCGATATTCAATCTGTACAGCGAAAATCTGGTCTATCAGGATGTCGAGGGCGTCATTCATCCGCTGCTCGCGGAGAGCTGGGAACTGACGCCGGACGAAAAAGCGTTGATTTTCAAGCTGCGCCCCGGCGTTTCGTTTCAGGACGGAACGAAATTCGATGCGGAGGCCGTCAAGTTCAACCTTGACCGGGTCGCCAATCCCGACGTTCATTCGACGTCACGCCAGTATATGGGGGACTATGCCGGGACGGAGGTCATCGATCCCCTCACGGTCAAGGTCAACCTCAAGAATCCGTCCGGCCCGTTCCTGACGATCTTGACCAATGAAGCGGGATCGATGGTGTCGCCGACCGCCGTGAGGGAAAGGGGAGCGGATTTCGCCCGCAACCCGGTTGGCACCGGGCCCTATGTGATCACGAGCTGGGGCTCCGGCAAGGTGGATGCCAAGCGCTTTGACGGATATTGGGGCAAGCCTCCTCACCTCGACACCGTATCGGTCCGGATCATCCCCAACACCGCGGTGAAGCTCGTCGAGTTGAAGAGCGGCAACGTTCAGTTGGGGGATATCGTCCAGCCGAAGGATTTTCCGGAGATCGAGGCCGATCCGAACCTGGATCTGCTCGATACTGCTCCCATTCAGACCATCATCCAGCTCTTGCACGTCAACAACCAGTCCGGGCCGCTCGCCAAGAATCTCGACCTGCGCAAGGCGATTTCACACGCGATCGACCGCGAAGCGCTCGCCAAGGTCATTACGCGAGGCTGGGGCGGCGCCATGACCGGCTTCGAGCCGCCGAGCTCCCCGATGGCGAGCGACGCGATCAAGGGGCACACCTATGACCCTGCGCTTGCCCGCGAACTCTACAAGAAGTCCGGCCACACCGCTCCCCTGACGATGATCCTGACCCAGAGAGACCCGGACACGCAGATAGCGCAGATCGTCCAGTCCATGTGCAAGGAGTGCGGCATCGATGTCCGCGTCCAGACGGTCGAGAGGCTGACGCTGGTCGAGATGCTCCAGGGCAAGAAATATGAACTGGCGCTTGCCCGGGCCAATTCGCGGCCGGATCCGGACATGACCTACTCCAACCAGTTCGGCCGCAACAGCCCGAACGACTACTCGGCGATCCAGAGCCCGGAACTCTGGGAGATGATCGAGAAGGCTCGCGGCCTTTCCGACATGGCTGTCCGCAAGCAGATATATGTCGATATACAGCAGAAGATATTGGACAACTATTGGCAGATCTATCTCTGCTGGCGCGCCCAGAAAGAGGTGAAGTCCAAGAAGCTGAACGGCTTCTCCCGTGAGTTCTGCGGGGCCTGGCGATACAACGACATGTCGTTGTCCGAGAGCTGACCGTCATCCTGCAAGGGTTTGGTGAGACGTGAAATGGAGGGTAGAATGAGCGGCATTGTCGGATCCAAACCCGGTAGGATGTTGATAGTAGACACCGACGTGCATCACGGCTTCGCCAAGAAGTCCGACCTCTTCCCCTATCTGTCGAGGTACGATGCCGTTCGGTTCGAGGACTACGGATTTGGCATCCAGTCGGGGCCGGCGATGAACGGCGGCTTCCGCGGGCGCCGCATCGACGTCATCGACAAGGACAATCCGCCGCCGCCCGATTCCTACTTCATGGGCGTGAACGCATTCGACGTGGACGACACGCGCAAAAGGCTGCTGGACGAGGTCGGCGTCGACATCGCCGTCCTGACCGGCGGCCCCGGTCCCAAGATCAGCGCGATGGTCGCCGACTTCGACTATGCCAACGCGCTTTGCCGGGCATTCAACGACTATTCGCTCGATCACTGGATTGCGAGGGACGAGCGTTTCCGGCTGTTGCTTCACGTCAACACCCAGGATCCGGCGGCGGCGGCGGCCGAGATCGATCGCGTCGGCTCGCATCCGGGGGTTTGTGGAATTCTGGTGGGCTGCGGTGCCCCGCGGCCCTTCGGCCATCGTTTCTACCATCCGATCTACGAAGCGTGCGCGCGGCACGGACTGGCCGTGGGCATGCATTTCGGCGGAGAGGGGCTGGGCCTCAATCCGCCGCCTTCGCCCGCGGGATATCCGAGCTACTACATCGAATACCGCCAGCTACGTTCCTCATTCTACTCGGTGCATATAGCCAGCTTCGTCTTCGAGGGCGTCTTCGACAAGTTCCCGACGCTGAAGCTGGCGATCATCGAGGCCGGCTTCGCCTGGGTGCCGGCCATGATGTGGAAGATGGACCTGGACTGGAAGGGGCTCCGCCGCCAGACGCCCTGGATCAAGCGGTTGCCGAGCGAATATATCAAGGAGCATGTGCGCTTCGCCACCCAGCCCATGGAGGAGCCGGAGCCTCCCGAGGCATTGAAGCATATCATCGACTGGATGGATGGCTCCCGCACCCTGATGTTCTCGACCGATTATCCTCATTGGGACTTCGACAATCCTGCGATGATTCTCGGGGGATATCCGGAAGATTTGAGGCGCAGGATATTCTCCGCCAATGCGATCGAGACTTTCGGCTTGACCTTGCCCTCCGCTTCGAAGGCGGCCTGAGCCGCACGCTTCATTTTAGGGCGTCAGCAAGCGGAGGAGGAAAATTGGCAAAGAAGTACAAAGCCTGCCGTGTGGATGAAATCCCGCTCGGAGGGCGGATGATCGTCGACATAGCCGGCAGGAGCATCGGCATCTTCAATGTCGAGAACAACTACCACGCCGTCCGCAATAGCTGCCCCCATCGCGGCGCCCCTCTATGCATGGGCGTCGTGGAAGGATTTGTCACCGGCAACGAGCCGGGTGATTTTAAATTTGATTCCGTGGGAAGAATATTGCGATGCCCATGGCATGGATGGGAATTCAACCTGGAAACCGGAGAATCCGTATTTAACCCCCATAAGGTATGGGTAAGAAGGTATCCGGTCACTTTGGAGCCGGCCGAAGGAGGGGAGAAAGGCGACTGCCCGGAGGACGAAAGGGTGGAGACCTATCCTGTAACGATCGAGGACTCGGACGAGTCCGGCAGGATCATCTACGTTCATCTGTAGTTGAAAATACTATTGTAGATAATTTTATTATCCATTGGATTTATCGATAGTGTCGGGGAAAAGGATATATAATGAGTGATTGGATACCTCTGGCTCCATTCTCGGATATGGAAGACGATCAAATGTATTCCTTCGAGATCGGAGATCGAAGGATCGTAGCATACAGAATGTCCGGGCAGGTTTACGCGACTGACAACATATGCTCTCATGCGTTCGCTTTGCTTACCGACGGATGGCTGGACGACGGCCTGGTCGAATGTCCGCTGCACGGCGCTCAATTCGACGTCAAGACCGGAGCTGTCGTCCGGGGGCCGGCGGATTGCCCGATCGCTACATTCCCTGCCCGGATACGCGAGGGCATCGTGGAGGTGCTCGTTCCCGGCTCTCAGCCCGATGAATGATCGTGGGATTGAATGTCTCGGTGGAGAGGGCTCCGGTGATCCACGTCAGCAATGGGGTTAGCGATCTGCATCGGTTGGCGGTTGAAGAGACGGTGGCCGGGCACGCGGCTGAAGAGCCGCCCGTGTTGCAGGTGGAAAATCTCTCCGTCACGTTCAACGGCCCGGCCGGTCCCGCATCCGTCATCGAGGGTGTCAGCTTCTCGGTCAGCAAGGGCCGGACCGTCGCCCTCGTGGGGGAATCGGGTTCTGGAAAATCCGTAACCAGCCTTGCGATCATGGGATTGCTGTCGCGCCGGGACGCAACGGTGTCGGGCCGCATCAATTATTGCGACTCGGCAAACAGGAACTGGGAGCTCGCCCGTCTGAAAGACTCGGAGATGGACGTTCTGCGGGGCGACCGCATCGCCATGATCTTCCAGGAGCCGATGACGAGCCTGAACCCCGTTCTTACGGTCGGCGACCAGATTGCCGAGGTCCTGCTCATTCACCGCAACATGCCGCGGCGGGAGCGGCAGGCGGCGACGATAAGGATGCTCGAGCGGGTCGGCATCCCCGAGCCCAGGCGGCGCGCCAACGCCTATCCGCATGAGCTTTCCGGCGGAATGCGCCAGAGGATAATGATCGGGATGGCGCTCATCTGCCAGCCGGATGTCCTCATAGCGGACGAGGCGACCACCGCGCTCGACGTGACCATTCAGGCCCAGATCCTGGCCGACTTGCAGAATCTCCAGAAACAGCTCGGCATGGGCATGCTTTTCGTTACGCATGATCTCGGCGTGGTTGCCGAGATCGCCCATTCGGTCGCGGTCATGTATGCGGGTCAGGTCGTCGAATCCGGCCCCGTGGACGCGATCCTGCGCAACCCGCGGCATCCCTATACGCTGGCGCTTCTGGCCTCCATACCGCGCATCGACACCGACAGGCATGCCCGCCTGAATGCGATTTCCGGCGCCGTTCCGGACCCGCACCATAAGCCGGATGGCTGCCGGTTCCATCCCCGCTGCCGACATGCGGTTGCGGGCCTGTGCGACACCCAGAGCCCTGCCGAGGAAGAGGACGCGGACGGACACATGGTGCGGTGTCTGCGCTGGCGGACGTTCTGATGATCCCGGATGGTCAGGAGCGCGAATTGGTCCGCGCCACCAAGCTGCAAAAGTCCTACGGGCCCGTGCGGGCGGTCGAAAATGTCAGCTTCGGGATACGCCGGGGCGAGGTGCTCGGTCTGGTCGGCGAATCCGGCAGCGGCAAGACCACGGTGGGACGCATGATCCTGCGCCTGGTCGAGCCGACGGCGGGCGATATCGATTTCGACGGGGCCAACCTCCTCGACCTGTCGCGACGGCAGATGCGCGCGATACGCAGGAGAATGCAGATCATCTTCCAGGACCCGTTCTCCTCGCTCAACCCGTATCTGAGAGTGGGGGAAGCCCTTGAGGAGCCCCTCATCGTGCATGGCCTCGGGGGCGGAAAGTCGGAGCGCCGCGCGCGCGTCCTGGAGCTGATGTCGCTGGTAGGCTTGCGCCCCGCGCATGCGCAGCGATATCCGCACGAATTCTCCGGCGGTCAACGCCAGCGAATAGGCATTGCGCGCGCCCTTATCGCAGAGCCCGAATTCATCGTGGCGGACGAACCCGTATCTGCGCTCGACGTTTCGGTGCAGGCGCAGGTGCTCAACCTCATCAAGGATCTCCAGAAAAACTTCAATCTGACCATGCTGTTCATCAGCCACGACCTGAGCGTGGTGAGATATCTGGCCAACCGCACTATGGTGATGTACCTCGGACGCGTGGTGGAACTGGGAAATACGGACGATATATTTTCTTCCCCGAGGCACCCATACACCAAAGCTTTGATCTCCGCGCTTCCCAACGTGGATAGAAACGCAGCTCGCGAACGCATCATCCTGAAGGGTGACGTGCCGAGCCCCATCAACCCGCCTTCCGGCTGTGTTTTCCGGGAGCGCTGTCCTTTCGCCGTCAATGACTGCGCCGTGGAGGTTCCTTTATTGCGGGCAATATCAAAGACGCATCAGAAAGCCTGCATCCGTGACGATCTGCCCTAGGCAGTAAGAGCAACCGTGGAGTGATCTAGATGCTGAGATATGGATTGCGACGGTTGCTGTTCATTGCGCCCGTCGTGTTCGTCACGAGCTTCATCGTCTTTTCAATGCTGCTTCTTCTCCCCGGAGACCCGACCTATGCGCTGCTCGGCGAGCAGGCGACGATGGAGGAAAGGGAGGCCGTCAGGGTGAAGCTCGGCCTGGATCGCCCCATACCGGTTCAATATGTGAAATGGCTGGAAAGCATGGTGACCGGAGACTACGGCCGGTCGCTCCGAACCCAGGAGCCGGTGGCGGACATGGTCGCGGCGCGGGTGCCCGTCACGCTGGAGCTTACGGTTCTCGCCATCGCCTTTTCCGTTCTGTTCGGCGTGCCGGGAGGTATCCTGGCGTCGCTCCGGCCCAATAGCTGGGTGGATCTCGTGGTGAGCTTCCTGGCCCTGTCCGGCATGGCCCTGCCTTATTTCTGGGCCGGTATATTGTTGATCAGGTTGTTTGCGCTCGAACTGAACTGGCTGCCTCCTTCGGGCTATGTCCCCTTCTTCGAAGATCCGGTGCAAAATCTGAAGCTTATGATCCTGCCCTGCCTGACGGTCGGGACGGCCCTGGTCGCCCTGATCATGCGCCAGACACGCACCTCCATGCTCGAGGTGCTCTCGCAGGATTATATTCGCACGGCACGCGCCAAGGGCGTTCCCTACCGCCGCCTTTTGATGCGGCATGCGCTACGCAACGCGATGATACCGATCGTCACGGTCATCGGGCTCCAGACCGGCGTGCTCGTGAGCGGGGCCGTCGTTACCGAGACGATCTTCTCCCTGCCGGGCCTGGGCCGCATGGTGGTCGAGGGCATTTTCGAGCGCGACATCGCGCCGGTCCAGGTGGGAATCCTGATCATCGTGCTCGGCGTGATCATCGTGAATTTTCTGACGGATCTGAGCTATGCCGCTCTCGATCGCAGAATCAAGCTGTGAGGTAAGGTGCGATGGAGATTGCTGTCGATCGCTCGGCCTCCGGCAAGTCCAGCTCTCGCCTCGCGCTGGTTTCGGGACGATTGCTGCGCCATCGCACCGGCTCGATAGGACTGGCGGTCATCGTCGTCATCATCATATGCGCGGCGTTCGCCCCCTGGCTGGCACCCTACGATCCCGCCGCGATCAACTATGATGCTGTGACCGCGCCTCCATCGATGGAGCATTTGCTCGGCACCGACGAGATCGGCCGCGACATCCTCTCCCGGCTCATCTACGGCGCCCGCATATCGCTTCAGGTGGTGTTCGTTTCCATCGTGCTTTCCCTGCTGGCCGGCGGCATCATAGGTCTCGTCGCCGGCTATTTCGGCGGCCTGGTGGACGATGTCATCATGCGCATCATGGATGGGCTTTTGGCATTCCCGCTTCTGGTTCTGGCGCTGGGGGTCATCGCCGTTCTCGGGCCCGAGCTCATCAACGCCATCATCGCGCTGGCGGTGGTGAACGTTCCCGGCTTCGCCCGGCTGGTTCGCGGACAGGTGCTCAGCGTCAGGGAGCTCGATTTCGTTCAGGCTGCACGGGCGATCGGTGCCAGCGATATCCGGATCATGGCAATCCACGTCTGGCCCAGCGTGGCCGGGAACGTGATCGTCTATGCCTCGCTGAGAGCTTCGGCGACGCTCATCACCGAGTCCTCCCTTGCGTTCCTCGGCCTCGGAGCCGAACCTCCGACCCCGAGCTGGGGGCAGATGCTGGCGACGTCGATGGAGTATTGGAGCGCCTGGTGGATGAGCGTGTTTCCCGGAATGGCGATCTTCTTCGCGGCCCTCGCCTTCAATTTCATCGGAGACGGATTGCGCGATACGATGGATGTGAGGTCAAGGTGAACCGATGCCGGGGCGGGCTCCATCCCGCTCGCCGGGGATACCGCTGAAACAAGGAGCGGAGCGATAGCCTGTTCTGCCAAAACCGGAATGTGTCCGGCGATCACACGAGGAATTTCTCGTCCGCTATGACCCTGGCGATCTTCTCGACCTTGGCCTCGTTCTCGGGAGTCCAGGGGAAGGAAAGGTTCATCGCGAAGAAGTTTTCGAACGACCTTGCCGCCGAGAATACCGGACCGGGAATGAAGCCGACGTTCTTCCTGTTGAGAGCAATGGCCGCCCTGCTCGACGAAAAGCGCGGCTGCGCGCGAACCCAACATGTGAAGCCGCCGATCGGCATGCTGAAGGAGCATTCGGCAGGGAGCGTATCGGCCAGAATCTGAAGCCCTTTTTCCATGCGGAAGGCCAATTCCGTGCGGATGCGGCGCAGGGCCCTGTCCTGACTGCGGGTGGAAAGATGTTCGGCTATGGCCCGCTGTATCCGCCAGTCGCTCGTGCAGCCTCCGAGATACGAGGCGGCCAGAAGACGTTTCGTATACTTCCCTGCGATGATCCACCCGAGGCCGTATTCCGGCGCCAGGGTGTATTCGAAGCTGCTGTACTGGATCACGTTGTTCGACGTATCGAACTGCTTGAAGGACGAGGCATGCCCGGAGCCGTATTTCAGCTCGCCGAGCATGTCGTTTTCGATAATCATGACATTGTGCTTCTGCGCGACGACGACGATCTTGCGCATGGCAGTTTCGCTGTAGGTGATGCCTGTGGGATAGTGGTGGTTCCCCATCAGAAGGGCCACCCTTATGCGATTGTTCCGGACTATGTACTCGAACTGATCCGGGTCCACGCCGGTCCGGGGGTGGGAATATATCTCCACGACCCGAAGATTGCGGCGCCGGATCGCCGACAGCGCCGGGAAATAGGAAGGGCTCTCGACGAGAATGATGTCGTTGGGTTCGGTAAACGCATCGAGGCACAGGTTGAACGCCTGCATGGACGAACCGGTGACGATGACGTCCTGATGGCGCGTCGCGATCTGGCGCTGGGCCGTCCTTTTTGCGATCTGCAAGCGCAATTCGGGATCGCCTTCGGCCTCGTCGACGCCGGTCGGCTTGCGCCCGCGAAGGACGCGACGGAGCGTCATGTCCAGCTCCGTTCGGTTGTACAGGTCGTCGCTGGGGTATGGCGCACCGAAAGCGCTCAGCGCCTTGCTCTGGAAAGAGAGCAGGAGGGACTCGGACAGGTCTTCGATGGCAAGGGGTTCGGGCGACTGCTCCCGTTCCTCCGGGAACTCCTCATGTTGAGCCGGCGCGCGGATGAGATAGAATCCCGCGCGCGGCCGCGCCTCGCAATATCCCTGACTTTCCAGCAGCTCATACCCGTGATGGATGGTGACGGTGCTGTAACCGGTGGTGGCGCTGAGCTGCCTGATGGAAGGGAGGCGGTCGCCGACCTTGAGAGTGCCGGCATTGACGAGCTCGCGTATGAATTGAACGACGGCATTGTAACGATAGGTCATGGCCGGGCCATCTGTAATATAAATTTATCATAACTATAGCCAGACTATCACAATCTGTACAGGTCAAATCGCCGATAGCGGCAAGTGTAGCGACAGCAGGCATGGCACCTGCCTCGCGTCGCATCCGGCATGCGGCGGCGCGGCCGGTCGACCTGGGATGTCCATTCGGAACCCATCCCGCGGGGATTCGGCATGGCCCGTTGTGCTGATGATAATAGCGCGAAGCTGTAGATAGAAAGGCCAGCATTTTTAATGGATTACTTGTTTCAATAAGCCCAAGTTCGGGACCGTCGATTGCGACAAGCAATTGCATCGATACGTCGTTCATACTTGGAGTATATGTATAATAAAGCCAACATATGGCACAGGAGATGAATTTGTCGCTGACTCTCAATATACCGACGGATATAAAGAATCTGAAGGCGCCGACGGAAGGCAAGCCGAACCCGGATCGACTGATCTCGGGAAACCCGCAGTTCAGGACATGGCTCCTGGACCAGTCGCTCGACGGCAGGGTTCGCACGGGCCTCTGGGAATCGACGCCGGGGCATTGGCATGTGTTCAAGGACAAGACCTACGAGTTCGGCCATATTCTCGAGGGCGTCGTGGAGCTGACGGAAGATGGCGGCAAGCCCGTCACCTACCGCGCCGGAGACAATCTGGTCATGAAGCCGGGATTTCGCGGAACGTGGCGCACCGTGGAAACCGTGCGAAAGGTTTTCGTGGTCGCAACCTGATTTATACATCCATATTACGACAAGATTTATTTCCTGGATTCTCCTCCCTGTCTGGACTTGATCCTCAGCCGGAACCTGCGGGTTCTGGCGCAAACCGAGGAATGCATGTTTATGGAATTTAGGTTCGATCGTCTGTTCATCGGTGGCGAATGGGTCGCTCCTCTGGATGGCGGCCTGCGGGGCAGCATTGATCCGGCCACGGGCAAGCCGTGGTGCGATGTCGTCTATGGCGGGCCGAAGGATATCGACCGCGCTGTCGCAGCCGCGCGTGCGGCGTTCGAAGGTCCATGGCGACGGATGCCCGTATGGGAGCGTGCCGCGCTCCTGCGCCGGTTCGCCGACCTTTATGCGACGCAGGTGGAGGCCCTCGCCGAGCTGGAAGCGCGCGACAACGGCCGGATCATCCGCGAAGCCCGGGTCGATGTCGGCTCGCACCCGCAATATTATCACTGGTTCGCGTCGCTGGCCGACAAGCTTGGCGGCCGCACCATCCCGATGGATGACAGCGTTCATGTCTTCACGTCGAGGGTGCCGGCGGGCGTCGTCGGGGCCATAACGCCCTGGAATGTTCCGTTGCAGTCGGCTGCATGGAAACTCGGTCCCGCGCTCGCGGCCGGTTGCACGGTCGTGCTGAAGCCGGCGGAGCAGACCCCCGTATCGTCGCTGGCCTTGGGCCGCCTGTTCGAGGAGGCGGGTTTCCCGCCCGGCGTCGTCAATATCGTACCGGGCGACGGTATGACGGCAGGCGCCCATCTCGTTGCCCATCCCGACGTGAACAAGATCGCGTTCACCGGCGAGGGAGCAACCGCCAAGTCGATCCTCAGGAACGGCGCGGAAACGTTGAAGCGTTTCACTTTCGAGCTCGGCGGCAAGGCGCCCCATATCCTTTTTGCCGATGCGGATATCGAACAGGCGCTGAATGCCTCGACGGGCTCGGCCTGGGCTTTGTGCGGACAAAGCTGCGCCCTGGGTTCGCGTGTCCTGGTGGAGCGCCCGATCTACGATCGCGTCGTCGAGCAGTTCCGGGCGCGTGCCGGGCGCGTGCGCGTCGGCATGCCGCTTGATCCCGCCACCCATATGGGACCTCAGACCCACATGGAGCAGCTTGAAAAGACCCTGTCCTACGTGGAGATCGGCCGCAACGAGGGTGCCGAGCTCGTCGCCGGCGGAAAGCGAATCCAACGCGACGGATTCGCGGAAGGCTACTTCGTCGAACCGACCGTATTTGCCGGCGTTGGCCCGGATATGCGCATCGCGCAGGAAGAGATCTTCGGCCCCGTCGCGGCGATCATTCCGTTCGACGGGGAGGAAGAGGCGCTGGCCATCGCCAACGGCACGACCTACGGGCTGACCGCGGGGCTTTGGACGAGCGACCTCGGTCGGGCGCACCGGGTGGCGGCGCGCATCGAGGCGGGCATCGTGTGGGTGAACACCTATCGCTACACCCGATGGTCGACGCCCTATGGCGGTTTCAAGGCCAGCGGCTGGGGTCGCGAGAACGGAATCGAGGCGCTGGATTCCTACCTCGAAACGAGGACGACGGTCATCTCCACCACCGGAGAGTATCCGGACCCTTATCGGGAATAGGGACCTTTCGATATCCGTCTATCGTTCTGCATGGGGCATCATTATACAGATCTTTTTGAGGGTGCGAATAATTAAATATAGTTGCCTCCAAGGAGAGTATTGATGAACATGCATGCGGATTTCGCCGCCTGTGAAGTCGGCTACGACATTCCTGCGCTGCCCGGCATGGACGAGGCCGACATACAGACCCCGTGCCTCATTCTCGATCTCGATGCCCTGGAACGGAACATCAGGAAGATGGGCGACTATGCCAGGAAGCATGGCATGCGCCACCGCGCCCATGGGAAGATGCATAGGTCCGTCGATATCCTGCAACTCCAGATCGAGTTGGGCGGCGCCGTCGGCGTTTGCTGTCAGAAGGTTTCCGAAGCCGAGGTTTTCGCGCGGGCGGGCGTAGCCGATATTCTGGTTTCGAACGAGGTGCGCGATCCGGTCAAGATCGACCGGCTTGCCCGCCTGCCCAGATTGGGCGCGCGCATCATCGTCTGCGTCGATGATCCCGCGAATGTGCCTGAACTGTCTGCCGCGGCGCGACGTCATGGCACGACGATAGAATGCCTCGTCGAGATCGACTGCGGCGCGCGGCGGTGCGGGGTGAAGACTGCCGAGGAGGCGGTGGCGATCGCCAAGACTGTCGATGCCGCGCCCAACCTGCGCTTCTCGGGCATCCAAGCCTATCAGGGCTCTGTACAGCATGTCGACAAGTATGAGGATCGACAGGCGATGTTCGATATTGCCGCCGCGCATGTCGCCGGCATCGTCGCCAGCCTGACGGCGTCAGGTCTTGCGCCGGAACTGGTGTCCGGCGGCGGCACGGGTTCCTATTATTTCGAATCCGGCTCGGGCACGTTCAACGAGCTGCAATGCGGTTCCTACGCATTCATGGACGCCGACTACGGGCGCATCCTGGATCGGACCGGCAGGCGTCTCGACCAGGACGAATGGACGAATGCGCTGTTCCTGCTGACCTCGATCATGAGCCATGTGAGGCCCGACATGGCGATATGCGATGCGGGGCTCAAGGCCCATACCGTCGATAGCGGCTTGCCGCTCGTCTTCGGCCGCGACGGCCTGAGATACGTCAAATGCAGCGACGAGCACGGGTTCATAGAGGATCCGGCCGGCGTCCTGAAAATCAATGAGAAGCTGCGTCTGGTGCCCGGTCATTGCGACCCCACCTGCAATTTGCACGACTGGTATGTCGGCGTGCGCAACGGCAAAGTGGAAGCGGTGTGGCCGATTTCAGCCAGGGGAAAAGGATATTGACCCGCATATATAAAATAAGCTTCTGGTTCTCTAAATTATTCTAGTATCATACCGCTATACGATATTGATGAAAATGTAATACTTTATATTCTCCCATATAATCTGGATATGGATTGGTAAAGAATGATACATTGGCAATGCGGCTCAATATGGATGACATCGTAATAGTCGGCGGGGGAATTGCCGGGCATCAAGCCGCGTCCACGATTCGCCAGTTGGCGCCGCATCGACGCATACGGGTCGTGAATGCGGAGCTTGGATTGCCTTACGAGCGGCCGCGGCTGTCGAAGGAGTTTCTGACGGCGTCCCAACCGCCGGATCCGACCTTGGGACAGTCCCGGATATACGACGGCGGTGTGGAGCTTACGGAAGGCGTGACCGCCCAGGCGATCGATCGCGAGAAGAAGAAGCTAGCGCTGTCGGACGGGTCGTCGGTAACCTATCGGAAATTGCTGCTGGCGACCGGCTCCGCGCTGCGGCGGCTGGCGCTGCCGGATGTCGGCCCCGACCGCATATTCTATCTGCGCACGCTGGCCGATGCGGTGAGGCTCCGCCGGAGATTGCGGGACGGCTGTCGGGTAGCCGTGATCGGAGGCGGCTATGTCGGGCTCGAGGTCGCGGCGGCGGCGCTCCAGCAGGGGTGCAAGGTCAGCATCCTGGAAGCGCAGCCGGCGCTTCTGCTGCGCAGCGCCACCGCCTTTCTGGCGGATTTCGTCTACAACATGTTCGTCGGTCGCGGGGCCGAAATCATGCTCGGCGCCAGGCTGGAAGAAGCCCGCGAGGACGCGGACGGGATTTTGCTCCGCTGCGGCGACCGCGACATCCGGGCCGATATCGCCGTCGTCGGCATCGGCGTGGCACCCAACGTATCGCTGGCCATGGAGTGCGGACTCGAGGTGGCTGACGGCATCACCGTCGATCGACGCTGCCGAACCGCCGACGAGGATATCTATGCCGCGGGTGAGGTGACGAACTATCCGATCGGGGAAGACGGCCTGCGCATTCGGACGGAATCGTGGAGCTCGGCCTCGTCTCAGGCGATCGTCGCCGCCAAGAACATGGTTGGCATCGAGGCTTCATTCAACGAGATGCCCTGGTTCTGGTCCGATCAGTTCGACACCAATATTCAATGTCTCGGCCTGCCTCGGAACGCCTGCCGGTATCTTCACGTCGGCGACCCGGCGTCCTCGAGCTGGCTGCGCGTCGGGGTGGACGGGACGGGGCGGCTGGTCGGCGCGGAGGCCGTGAATTTCGGGCGCGCCGTATCGGAGCTGCGCAGGGCCCAGCGAAACGGAATGCCGATCCCGTCATGGATAATCGAGAAGGCCGCGGCCCGCACCGAGTCCCTATAGAAGGCAGCTTCGGGGCAACCGGGGCCCCGAACCGCGCGGCCGCTCTCAACAGAAACGGAACCGGCCCTCAACCGACGCTCGATACAGCGCTCAAGGCGGAGCCGGTCGAACATGCGCAGCGTTGGCGCGCCGTCGGCCCGGCGCGAAGCCGAACGACATCGCCGCCCTCGGAAAATCCGTGAAAGCATTTGACGAGTTCGTCATTCCTTCTTTATGGTCCAACCATTGATCCATTTAGAAGCCTCGCGCAACGCGCCGGATGCGGGACCGAAGAGACGTCGATTGAGCAGATGGAAAGACAAGTTCGCCCGCCACGAGCGCAAGTGGCGGACATGGCGGATGAGCGAATACGCCCAGTCGGAGCGCGTCCTGCCGGCTATCATCGAGGATAAGGCGCTGAGGGCTCCTTATCGGAAGGCGCTCTCGGTCGCCGGCACCGATCTCGCGCTCGGCGAGATCGTCGACGCCATGCACCGCTTCGCCCATGGCGCGGCCGCGCTCGGCATCCGGCCGGGCGACCGGGTGGCGCTGATGATGCCCAACTGCGCCGAGCAGCTCTTCGCCTGGTGGGGCCTCAACCGCCTCGGTGCGGTCGACGTGCCGATCAACACCGCGCAGCGCGGCGACGGCCTCGTCCACCAGATCACCCGCACGCGCTGCGTGGCGCTGGTGGCCCATCAGGACCATCTGCCGGTGATTGCCGAGATCGCCGAACGCCTGCCGGAGGTGAGGCACGTCGTCGTGCTGCGCCGCGACGCCGCGCCGGCGCCTCTGCCCGCCTTTCCGGGAATGACCGCGCTGGACTACGCCACGCTTGTTGCGCTGGGCTCGACGCCGCCGCCGCTGCGGGCGCGTCATCGCGACCTTTCCACCATCATCTTCACCTCGGGCACGACCGGCCTGTCCAAGGGCGTCACCATCAGCCACAATTACTGGTACGAGATCTGGTCGGCGGCCGTGGCCTATGCGCGCTACACCGAGGACGACGTGCTCTACGCGGCGCTGCCGCTGTTCCATGTCAGCGCGCGCGGCACGACGGTGGGCCCGGCGCTTCTGGCCGATGCGCGCGCGGTGGTGGGCACGCGGTTCTCCGCCAGCCGCATGATGGACGAGTGCCGCAAGCACGAATGCACGTCGGCGAAATATATCGGCAGCATCCTGCCGACCCTGATGAAGCAGCCGCCGCGCGAGGACGACGCCGACAATCCCCTGCGCCTCATGGTCGGGGCGGCCGCACCCACGCACCTGCACCGCGCCTTCGAGCAGCGTTTCAACACGAAGCTGCTGGAAGGCTACGGCGCGACGGAGTGCGCGGTCTGTCTGGTCAATCCGTTCGACAGCCCGAAGGTCGGCTCGTGCGGCAAGCCCATCACCGGATGGGACGTCCGGGTGGTCGACGACGACGACAATCCCGTGCCGCCGGGCGTCGTCGGCGAGATCGTCGCCCGCCCGCAGCGGCCCTTTCTCGGCACCGCCGGCTATGACGGCATGCCGGAGGCGACGCTCGAGCTTTTCCGCAACCTGTGGGTGCACACCGGCGATCTCGGCCATGTCGATGCCGAGGGCTATTTCTACTTCGTCGACCGCAGGAAGCAGGCGCTGCGGCGGCGCGGCGAGAACATCTCGTCCTTCGAGGTCGAGGCGGTGATCAACGCCCATCCGGCCGTCTCCGAATCCTGCGTGGTCGGCGTCCCGTCCGAACTGGGCGAGGAGGAGGTGAAGGCCGTCATCGTGCTGCAACCGGGCGCCCGCCTGTCCGCGGCGGAACTCGCGGAGTGGTGCGCCGCGCGCCTCGCGGCGTTTGCCGTGCCGCGCTACATCGCCTTCCGCGCGTCGCTGCCCAAGACGCCGAGCGAGCGGGTCGAGAAGCACCGGCTCAAGGCGGAAGGCGTGACCGGCGACTGCTGGGACCGCGAGGCGCGGGCGGCCCGCACGGACAGCGGCGGGGCGGCCGCTATTCCAGGAACAGCGTGACCGTCTCGGCAATCATCGCCGGGCGCGGGGCGCCTTCGAGCTCCATGACGGATTCGAAGATCGCCTGCGTGCGCGCGGCCTCCACGGTCACGCTCTTGAGGGTCTGCGTCACGCGCACGCGCGAATCGACCTGCACCGGCGAGGTGAACCGGACCCGGTTCAGCCCGTAGTTGAGCGCGCTCTTGCGGTGCCTGATCCTCAGCAGGCCGGGCGTGAAGGTGGGCAGGAGCGACAGCAGCAGATAGCCGTGGGCCAGCGTGCGCCCTTCCGGCATCTCCGCTTTCGCGCGCGCGACGTCGACGTGGATCCACTGGCGGTCGCCCGTCACGTCGGCGAAGCGGTCGATCAGCTTCTGGTCGATCAGCAGCCAGTCGCTGGTGCCGAGGCGCGCGCCGACATGGGCCTTGAGGTCGCGCGGATAGTCTACTTCAAGCATTGCGGCTCCGGTCGCGGGAAGGAGCCTCCCGCCCGTTGGGGCGGGAGGCATGCCGTCAGATGGTCGCCAGCGCGTCGATCCAGGGTTTGTAGTCTTCCTCGTAACGGGCTGCCCAGCGCTCGAAGTCGACATCGTAGACCTCGGTCATCGGCCTGAACCAGGCCTCCTTCGTGAACGGGCGCTGGTCGGGCACGCCCTCGATCGTGGTCGAGCCGCCGAGGCGGTCCTGCAACACGATGGCGCCTTCGTCGCTGGCCAGCCAGTTGAGGAACAGGCGGCCGGCATTGGGGTTCGGCGCATGCGCCGAGACGGAGAAGAAGTTGTTGGCGAAGGCCGGCGTGGGCTTCGGATAGACCCAGCGCACCGGAGCGCCCGCAGCGCGCCGGCTCGAGCCGCCGCCGTCCCAGCTCCAGAAGGTGAAGTCGTGCTCGCCGGCCACGACGCGGTCGATCGGCACCAGCAGGTCGCTGTAGACGGCCGGCTTCTGCGCCGCCACCTGGGCGAAGAAATCGCCCGGGAAGTCCGGACCGCTCATGAGCTGCACGCCGGCATAGCCCAGGCCCGATTTCTGGTTGGTCACCGCGAACCGGCCCTTGAAGCGCGGGTCGAGCACGTTCTTCCAGCTCGCTTCGAGCAGGCGCGCTTCTTCCTCGCTGACCTTGTTCTCGTTGTAGATCAGGCAGGCGACGGTCTTGGTGATCGCGTAGGAATGCGCGCCGATGCGGAACTGCTCGGGGAACCGGTCGTGGGTCGGAACCTTCCACTCCACGAGATGGCCTTCATCCGCCAGCGACACCATCATCGGACGGTCGGAGATGTTGACGATATCGGTGATGTTCTGGCCGGCGGCCGTCTCTTCCATGAAGCGCTGGTACTGCGACGCGCCGACGAAGCGGGAAATCTCGACGCCGATCCCGTATTTGTCGCTGAACGCCCGCGCGACGTTCTGCGACAGCTCCAGCCCGTTGGTGGTGTACCACACGACGCGGCCTTCGCGCTTGGCTTCCGCCACCAGCGCCGCGTCTTCCTGCGCCGAGGCGATGCCGCGGGTGCCCAGAAGGCCCGCCGCGCCGATCGCCGCGCCCGACAGAAGCCCGAGTGCGCTGCGCCTGCTGTATCTGCTGTTCATCATGATTTCCTCCCTTGTCCAATTCACACGCGGGAACGGCCCGCAACCTGCATCAATAGGAGCAATGGTTGATCCTTTGACAATGATACCCGGGTGTCAAGCCCGTTGATGCGCAGATGCCGCCGAAACGGCGTTTTTTCGGAGCGCCTGCGCGTAGCGGCGGTAGTGGTCCTGGTGCGATCCGTAGAGGATGTCGTCGGTCACGACGCATTTGAAGATCTGGCCGGCCACGTATTCCTCCGTGACGCCGATGCCGCCGTGGAGCTGGATGGCCTGGCCGGCGACCATGCGGGCGGCCGCGCCGACCTTCGCCTTGGCGAGGCCGGCCATGCTGCGCCGGGCGGCCGCGTCGCCGTCGAGGACCGAGAGCGCGCGCAGGAAGATCGACAGCGACTGCTCGTATTCGACGAGCATGTCGGCCATGCGGTGCTGCAATGCCTGGAAGGAGCCGATCGGCCGGCCGAACTGATGCCGGGTCTTCAGATAGGTCTTCGTCACCTCGATCGCGCGGTCGGCCGCGCCGAGGAGCTCGGCGCAGAGCCCGAGCACGAGATAGTCGACCGCATAGGCGATGGCCTCGCCCGCTCCGGCGCCGAGGCGGGCGGAAGCCGGAAGCACCGCGCCGTCGAGGGTCAGGTCGCAGGCGTCGCGGCCGTCGAGCAGCGTATAGCGCGTGACCGTGACGCCCGGCGCATCTGCGGGCACGACGAAGCCTTCCACCCCGGCACCGTCGATCCTTGCGGAGACGAGGAAGGCGCCGGCGAGCGCCGCGCCGGCGACGAGCGTCTTCCTGCCGCGCAGCGCGAAGCCGCCGGAGGTTTCCGTCGCCGTCGTCGCCACCCGGTCGAGATCCGCGCCCGCATCTTCCTCGCGATGGGCAAGCACTAGGACCGCCGCGCCTTCGGTCACCGGGGCAAGCCAGGTCCGCTGCTGCTCCGGCGTGCCGGCGCGCGCCATCGCCTGCTGCGCGGCATCCGCCCACAGGAAGGGCTCGCGCACCATGCTCGCGCCGAGAAGCTGGTAGACGATCATCGCCTCGACCGGCGACAGGCCGAGCCCGCCGAGACCGGCATCGAGGGCGATGCCGGTCAGGCCCATGGCGCATGCCTCGCGCCAGAAGGCGCCGGCGAATTGCGGGTCGGCCTCGCGCGCCTTGCGTCCCTCGGGGGCGTAGCGATCGTTCAGGAAGTCGGCGACGGCGTCGCGCAGCGCCTCCTGGTCGGGGCTGAGTTGGAAATCCATGGCCGGCTCCGGTTGGCGCGCTAGAGTCCCAGCAAGGACTTCGCGATGATGTTGCGCTGGATCTCGCTCGATCCTCCGTAGATGGTGGAGGCGCGACGGTAGAAGAAATCGCCGGCGACGCCGCGCGCGTCGACCGGGCCGGGCAGCTCGGAGACGGGGCTCGCCGTCCACGACGGATGGAACACCGCGCCGTACTCGCCGACGGCCTCCAGCAGCATCTCCGACAGCGTCTGCTGCAACTCGCTGCCCCGCATCTTGATCACCGAAGGCAGGGCGCTTTCGGCGCCCGGGCGGCCGGCCATGAGCCGGATGATGCCGAAGTCGAGCGCCAGCACCTCGGCCTCGACCTGCGCGAGGCGGATGGCGAAGCCATCGTCGTCGATCACCCGCGAGCCGTCGGCGCGGGGCCGCGCGGCCACCGCCTTGAGACGGGCGAGCGCCTTCTTGGCGTAGGGAAGCTCGGCGGCGCTGCCGCTGCGTTCGTTGCCGAGCAGGAACTTGGCGTAGGACCAGCCCTTGTTCTCCTCGCCGACGAGGTTTTCGGCAGGCACCTCCACGTCGTCGAAGAAGACCTCGTTCAGCCCGTGGCCGTCGTCGATCGAGTGGATCGGCCGCACCGTGACGCCGGGGCTGTTGATGTCGATCAGCAGGAACGAGATGCCCTGCTGCGGCTTCTCCGTGTCGGCGGTGCGCACCAGGCAGAAAATCCAGTCGGCGTCCTGCGCCGACGAGGTCCAGATCTTCTGGCCGTTGACAACGTAGCGATCCCCCTTGCGCGCTGCGCGGGTGCGCAAGGAAGCGAGGTCGGAGCCGGCGCCCGGCTCGGAGAAGCCCTGCGTCCAGAACTCCTCGCCGCGCAGGATCGGCCCGAGATAGCGCTGTTTCTGCCGCGCGCTGCCGAACGTGTAGATGACCGGACCGACCATGAGGAAGCCCTGCACATTGGTGCGCGGCACGTTGGCGAGGTAGCACTCCTCGGCGAAAATGCCCTGCTGCGGCAGCGACCAGCCGGTGCCGCCGTGCTCGACCGGCCAGTTGGGCGCCGACCAGCCGCGGCGGTGGAGAATCGCGGTCCATTCGGCGATCTCGTGGCGCCTGGAGTGGTAGATGGAGGGGTTGCGTGCGGTGAGGCGCTCCGGCGCCTCCGCCGCCAGGAAGGCGCGCACCTCGCCACGGAAGGCGTCGAGCCGGGGGTCGGGATCGAAGTTCACGTCAATTGTCCTCGTCGCCCGTGAGGGCATTCGCTCCGGTTGTCAGGCGGCCGTCGCGCGGCCTTCCGCGGCCGCGTCCCTGCGCACGATCAGCGCATCGACCGCCACGATGGAATTGCCCGCGCAGATCAGCGGGTTGATGTCGATCTCCTCGATCAGATCGGCGGTGTCGGCGATGAAGGACGAGACGCGCGCGACGATCTGCGCGAGCGCCTCGACATCCACCGGCGCGGTGCCCCGGAAGCCGGACAGCAGCCGCGCGTGGCGCAGGCCGCGGATCATGTCGGCCGCGTCGCGCGCGCCGACGGGCGCGAGCGCCAGCGCGGTGTCCTTCAGCAGCTCCACCATCACGCCGCCGATGCCGACCACGACCAGCGGGCCGAACAGCGGGTCGACGCGGCCGCCGATCATGATCTCGACGCCCGGCGGCGCCATCGGCTGCACCAGCACGCCGTCTATGTCGGCGGCGGACGCGACCTTGAGCGCATTGGCCATCACGGCGGCGTGGGCCTCGCGCAGCTCCGCCTCGCCGCGGATGGAGAGCCTGACGACGCCCGCGTCGGTCTTGTGCGGGATGCGCTTGCTCTCGACCTTGACCGCCAGCGGGTAGCCCAGCGCCGCGGCGGCCGCGACCGCCTCCTCGACCGAGGCGACCAGCCGCTCGCCGACCACCGGCACGCCGTAGGAGGCGAGGATCGGCTTGGCGACCTTCTCGGTCAGCACCGGCGCGGAGGCGTGCGCAACCTGCCGGCGCGCCGCCGCGCGCACGTCGCCGGCGACGGCCACCGGCGCGTCAGCGGGCCGGCCGCGGGCCGCCTCGCGGCGGTTCCATTCGGCGATCGCGTTGAAGCAACTGTCCATCGAGCGGAACAGCGCGACCTTGGGGTTGGTTTCGGCCTCGCGCGCGCCGGGCCCCTCGAGCCACTGGTTCATCCAGACGACGCAGGCGAACTTGCCGTGGCGCGCGGCGGTTTCGCCCAGCGCGGCGATGCGCGGCGTCGCCGCCGCATAGGCGACGGGATGCGGATGCACGACCACACCGAAGGCGGGATCGCCCATCAGCGCGTTCATGCAGGCCGACAGAGACTCCGGATCGTTGAGCACCTGGGCGGTGATATCGCAGGGGTTGCGGTGCGAGCCGAAATCGGGAATGCGCGCCTTCAGCACAGCTTCCGCCTCCGGGCCGGGCTGCGGCAGGTCGACGCCGTGGATCTCGGCCTTGTCGGCGCAGATGACCGCGCCGCCGCCCGAGGTGGACACGACCGCCGCGCCGGCCGCCGCCGGGCGCGGCGCCTTGGCGAAGAAGGTCGCGGTCTCGACGAGATCCTCGATGCGCTCGACGACCATCGCGCCGGCTTGCCGGAAAGCGGCCTGGTAGGCGCGGTCCGAGCCGGCAAGCGAACCGGTATGCGACATGGCCGCGGCAGCGCCGCTCTCGCCCGTGGCCATCTTGTAGATGATCAGCGGCTTGCCGGCTGCGCGCGCGATCCCCGCCGCCTCGACCATGCGCAGCGGCTCGCGCAGCCCCTCGAACACGCAGGCTATGGCCTCGCATGCGGGATCGTCGGCGAGGTAGCTGACGAGATCGGCAACGTCGACATCGGCCGAGTTGCCGGAGGTCAGCACATGGCTGATCGAGGTTCCGTGCTCGATGGCCTGCATCAGGCCCTGGCCGACCGCGCCGGACTGGCTGACGATGCCGATCGAGGGCGAGCGCGGACGCGAGCCTTGCGGCACCGGGCCGAAGGTCATGTTGGCCTGGACGACGAAGTTCGAGAGGCCGATGCAGTTCGGCCCGACGAGCCGCACCCCGCTTTCGGCGGCGATGCGCGCCAGATCGCGCTGCATGCGCTCGGACTCGGCCTTGCCGGTCTCGGAATAGCCCGAGGCGAAGACGATGGCGCCGCCGGCGCCAACCTCGATGGCCTCGCGCAGCACCGGCTCCACCGCGTCGCGGCTGGTGGCGATGACCACGCAGTCCGGCACGGCGGGAAGCGCTTTCAGCGACGGATGGCAGGCCCGCTCGCCGATGCGGTCGTACTTGCCGTTGACCAGCAGCACCTCGCCGTCGAAGCCGGCGAGGTTGGCTTCCAGACGCTGGCCGAACGAGCCCGGGCGCGGCGAGGCGCCGACGATGGCGACGGATCGCGGATGAAGCAGCCGAACGAGATCGGCGTGGCGATAGACGGACCGCGCTGCGCTCCCCATGTCGGACCTCCCGAACCTACTGCGCGCCGGCGGGCCGGAACATCGGCACGGGCTGGCCGGATTCCGACTCGACGAAGACCAGTTCCACCGGCTGGCCGATGGCGAGGCGGTCGAGGTCGCACTCGACGATGTTGGTCATCAGGCCGACGCCCTCCGCCAGCCTCACCCAGGCGAGCGCGTAGGGCGTCCTGGTGCGCCGCAGCACGCTGTAGCTGTAGATCTCGCCCTTGCCCGATGCGGGCGCCCAGTCGACCTCGGTCGAGCCGCAATGCGGGCAGATGCGGCGCGGATAGTAGTGCGCCTCGCCGCAGGCGCGGCAGCGCCCGTGCAGCAGCACGCCCTCGCGGGCGGCGCTCCAGAACGGCTCGGTCTCGGGATTGATGTCCGGGGCGGGGCAGGTCATCGCTTCCGTCATCGTCATTCCCTTTCCATGATGAGCGTGGCGCTGCCGTGGCGCGTCGAGATCCAGCCGCCGGTGCCGTGCGCCAGCGCGAGGTCGCAGTTCTTCACCTGGACTGCCGGGTGCGCCTCGCCGCGGAGCTGCCGCACCGCCTCGATGACCTTGGTCATGCCGCCGCGATTGGACGGGTGGTTGTTGCACAGGCCGCCGCCGTCGGTGTTGAACGGCAGCTTGCCGACGCCGGAGATCAGGTTGCCGTCGGAGACGAAGCGGCCGCCCTCGCCCTTGGCGCAGAAGCCGAGATCCTCGATGGCGATCAGCGCCGTGATGGTGAAGCTGTCGTAGATGGAGATGTACTTGATGTCCTGCGGGGTCACGCGCGCCTCTGCATAGGCGTCCGCGCCGGACCAGACCGCGCCGGAATATGTCATGTCGGCCTTGCCGCCATCCATGTGCTTCACCGCCTCGCCGGTGCCGATCACCTTGACCAGCGGCCGCTTCAGGCTTTTCGCGATCTCCGGGCTGACGACGACCAGCGCGCCGCCGCCGTCGGAGATCACGCAGGAATCGAGCCGGTGCAGCGGGTCGGCGATGAGCGGCGAGTTGACGACGTCCTCGACGGTGACGATGTCGCGCATCATGGCGTTGGGGTTGTGGCTGGCATGGTGCGAGGCGGCGACGCGGATCCAGGCGAGCTGCTCGCTGGTGGTGCCGAACTCGTACATGTGACGCATGGCCGCGAGGCCGTAGATGTTGGCGACGATCGGCCGGTAGGGCGACTCGAAGCCGTCCTCCGGGCCGGTGAAGTCGGGCTTCACCATGGTCATGCCCTCGGCGCGCGGCCGGCCCGCGAGCGTGATCAGCGCGACGTTGCACTGGCCGGCGGCGATGGCCTGCGCGGCGTGGCGCACATGCACCAGATAGGAGGAGCCGCCGGTCTCGGTGGTGTCGATCTGGCGGGCCCGCAGGCCGAGATAGTCGAGCATCGAGAGCGGGCCGAAGCCGGGCGCCTTGGCGCAGTAATAGGCGTCGACGTCGCGCAGGCCGAGGCCCGCATCGGCCAGCGCGCCGACCGCGACCTCGGCATGCAGTTGCGCGACCGACTTGTCGACCGCGTGCCGGGTCGGATGCTCGTATGCGCCGGCGATGTAGGCCGCGGCTTTTCTGCTCATTGACTGGTTCTTCCTTTCTCGTGTCACCATCGCCGCGGGGAGCGGCCAGCGCCGATCGGAAAATTGCGGTTCGCCACTTTCGCCGGCACATAACCTTCATTAAGGTGCTGATGTCAATGGTTGATCCAATGACAATATGAGCCACGCGATCGATGATGGAAGGTTGGACGGAAACATGACGGAGAGCGGCAGGTTGCTGGAAGGGAAGGTGGCGGTGGTGACCGGCGCCGGGAGCGGCATCGGCAAGGCCATCGCCACGGCGATGGCGCAGGCCGGCGCGAAGGTGGTCGTCAACGATATCGGCGTTTCGCTGAGCGGGGAAGGCGGTTCCGGCACGCCGGCCGAGCAGACGGCAGGCGAGATCCGCGCGGCGGGCGGCGAGGCCGTGGCGAACACAGACAGCGTCAGCGATCCCGCTAGCGCCGACCGGATCGTCCAGGCCGCGCTCGACAATTTCGGCCGCGTCGACATCGTGGCCAACAATGCCGGCATCCTGCGCGACGCCATCTTCCACAAGCTGACGCCGGAAGACTGGCTGGCGGTGATCAACGTCCACCTCAACGGCAGCTTCTTCGTCAGCCGCGCGGCGGCGGAGCATTTCCGCAAGCAGCAGTCCGGCTCCTACATCCACATGACCAGCGGCACCGGGCTGGCCGGCAATGTCGGCCAGGCCAACTACGGCGCGGCCAAGGCCGGCATCGTCGGGCTGTCGCGCTGCATCGCCCTCGACATGAAGCGCTACAATGTGCGGTCGAACTGCATCTCGCCCTTCGCCTGGGGCCGCATGACGAGCTCCATCCCCACCGACACGGAGGAGAAGGCGGCGCTGGTGGCCAAGCTGCAGAAGGCGACGCCGGACAAGAACGCGCCGCTGGCCGTCTATCTCGGCTCCGACGCGGCGAGCGACGTGACGGGGCAGATATTCGGCACGCGGCTGAACGAGATCTACCTGTTCAACCAGAGCCGCATCATCCGCAGCGTACAGCTCTCCGACGGGTGGACGCCGCGGACCATCGCCGAGGTGGCCATGCCGGCGCTGCGCAGCAGCCTGGTGTCGATGCAGTCGAGCGTCGAGCTGATCACCTGGGACCCGCTCTGAGCGGGTCCGCCGCCGCACGGCCCGGAGATCGTCTCCGGGCTGCGCGCCTCAGCGGGGGACCAGCAGGTCGGTGACCAGTTCCAGAAGCTCGACGAGCGCGCGCATCGCCACGAAGACGATGGCTCCGGCAACGACGCCGGGCACCAGCCACAGAGGCTGCGCGCACGCATAGGCGGCCCAGGCGAAGGCGGCGAGCACGAGCACCGCCGCCGCTGCCGGCAGCACCGGCCGCAGGCGCACAAGCATCATGAGCGTGGAATAGCGGTCTGCCGGGTCCTGGTCTCGCGGCGCCATCATTGTCCTCCTGTCACTGCTGACGCTCGCCGTCCGAGGCGGCGAAACGGGCGGCGCTCTCGCCGCTGATCATGCCGAGCGCGAGGGCCTTGCACAGCCCCCCGATGTAGAAGCTCTTCTCGCCGCCCTCGATGCCGCCTGCGGCCGCGCCCGCGGCGAAGAGGCCGGCCATGGGCGCGCCAGACGCGGAGAGGACGTTCGCCCCGGTGTCGACGACGAGGCCGCCCATCGTGTAGGTGATGCCGGCGCAGACCGGCACGGCATGGAAGGGCGCGGCGGCGATCGGCCGGGCCTTCGAGCGGCCCTCGGCAATCTCGCGGTTGAAGGCGCCCACCGTGGCGGCGAGGCCGGCGGGGTCGATGCCGGCCAGCCGTGCAAGCTCGTCGAGGGAGCCGGCGCTGAACAGCTCGCCGCCATGGTTGGTGAGCACAGGATTCGGCGGCACGCGCGTCTCGCGGCCGACCGTGCGCCAGGTGAGGTCGTCGAAGATCGCCGAGCAGTCCAGCGGATCCGCGCGCCGCGCCACGGCATTGGCGAAATAGACGCCGGTGCCGCCCTCGGCGACGAGGCGCCCGCCCGTCCGGTCGACCATGATGCCGGCCTTGGCCAGCCCGTCGATCATCGGGTAGGGCCACAGCTCGTCCGTCTCCAGCGCCCGCCGCGCCACCAGATGGCCGTAGAAGCTGCGCAGCTCCGACACGGCGGCGCCGAGGCCGGCGGCGATCTGGACGGACGTGCCGATGCCGCTGCCGGCATTGCGCTGCAACACCTTGTCCGGCGCGGGGAAGGCGTGGCCGCGCAGCAGCCCGTCATTGGCCTGGAAGCCGCCGTCGGCGAAGATGACGCTGCGCGCGCCGATCTCCGTCTCGGCGCCCTCCGCCGCCACGCGCACGCGGTAGCGGCCGTCTTCGGCGCCGACGCCGACGACGCGCGAGCCGGTGCGCATCGCGCCCGCCGCGACGAGCGATCCGGCCAGCCGGCGCAGAACCTGATCGGGCCCGCGGCCGGGCCAGTCGAGCTTCGCCTTCGGCGGGCGCGGCGGGGCCATCACCCATTTCTCGTAGGGCGCCGGGCCGACGCGGAAGAACTTCGCCTGGCCTTTTTCGCGCAGCCACTCGATCGCTTCGAGGATGCGGTATGCGATCGCCTCGATCACCGGGCGGTTCACGTCGGCCGGCGCGCGCCGCAGCAGCGATGCCGCCAGCTCGGCCGGCGGCAGCCCGACGTCGTGATAGTCGAGGTGGAACATGCCGCCCGAATAGCGCGAATTGCAGGGATAACGCTCGCCCCTGCCCTGCTCGAGAAGCAGCACCCGGGCGCCGAGCTCGCGGGCGCGCGTTGCCGCCGCAAGGCCCGCGAGGCCGCCCCCGACTACCACCACGTCCGCGTCCATCGAGCCTGCCCGGATGTCTTCAATATCATCAATGGTTGAACCATTTATGAGTCGCAGCATCCGGCTGTCAAGCGGATGCGCCGGCGCCGGCGAGGATGCCGGCGCCTCGACCCGCCTACTCGTCGCGGGTGAACAGGCCCTCGTTGAGATAGTGCTGCTGAAGGCCGCGCAGATTGCTTTCCATCTCGTTGGCGGCGCGGTCCTCGTCGCGGTCCAGTATATAGCCGATGAGGCGCTTGCGCGACGGCATCACGGCGCTGTTGGGCGCTGCCGGCAGGACTTCCAGCATCTGCCGATGGATTTGCAGCAACGCATCCGTGATGATGATGAGCACCGGATTGCGCGTGGAATGCGCCAGCAGCCGGTGGAATTCGAGATTGATTTTCGTGCGCTCCTCGAGGTTGCCGGCGGCGGCGGCGGCGAGGGCGGCGTTGACGTTCTCGGACAGCTTGCGCAGGTCTTCCTTGTCGGCGCGCTGGCACGCCAGCCGCGTCACGGCGACGGCGACGATCAGGCGGCCCTCGGTAAGGTGGGCGGGCTGGATCTTGCCGAGGTAGAAGAGGTCCGCGAAGCTGGAGACGACCGCGTCGCCCTCGCCGTCCCGCACGAAGGCGCCGCCGGCCGCGCCCTTGCGCAGTTCGAGGATGCCGGCGATCTCGAGCGCCCGCAGCGCCTCGCGCACGGTGTTGCGCGACAGGCTGAACTGCTCGGCCAGCTCGCGCTCGGACGGCAGCCTGTCGCCCGGCCGCAAGGCGCCGCGGGCGATCTGCGTGCGGATCTGGCCGGTGACCTCCTCGAAGGCGCGCCGGGTCTGCACGGGTTTGTAGGCGATCGGTGGTCGGTCCTTGCCGATGGGCATGCGCGCCTCCTGGGTCACCCGCGATACCGGCTGGTCATCCAAACTGTCAATACATGAACCATTTCCAAGCTAAGCTATTCAGAAGTAAACTCTTCCCGACATCAGCCGCCGCGCCGTGCGGAATACCGCAGCCTCCTCGACGGTCGGCGCCGCGGCGGTGAAATCGCCGCGCGCGGAGACGTCGAGAAGGCCCGAGGCATGCGCGATCGTCAGCGGCGCGCCGGCCTCCGCGGGCCGCGACACGGCGTGCACCAGCGTGCCCGGCAGCAGCGCCGCCGCGGCGAGGCACATGCCGCCGGTGAGCGGCGAGGCCTTGTGCGGCTGTCCGGACGAGATCATGCGCGTGGCGACATGGGCGCGTCCGTCGGCGGGCGGGCCGACGATGGCGACCAGCGGCAGGTTGCGCAGCAGCGTGTAGGCATCCCGCGGGTCGGCCACCATGCCCATGGCGTGGGCCGCCGCGGCGCGCACCGCTTCCAGCCGGGCCAGCAGGCCGGCGTCGGCGGCAAGCGCGTCGGCGCTCTCCGACAGCGTGAGGCCGAAGGCTTCCGCGGGCACGAAAGCCACGGGATTGCACACATCGAGCAGCGTCGCCGCGACGCTCGCGCCGTCCGGCAAGACGAGCGTGTCGACCCGGCGGCCGGTCGGGAACAGCTTGCCGGTCGCGGCGCCGGCGGGGTCGAGGAAGGACAGCTCCACCGGCGCGCCGGTCCCGGCCACGCCGTCGAGCGCCATGTCGCCCTCGACCGCCGCCTCGGCGTCGGCGCAGGCGAAGCGCGCGCGGATGAGCTTGCCGGTGTTGGTGTTGTGGATGACGACATCCGCCGCCGGCCCGTCCGGCACGACGAGTCCCTCGTTCACCGCATAGGGGCCGACGGCCGAGGAGATGTTGCCGCAATTGCCGCGATAGCCGACCGCGGTCGTCGTCACGTCGACCTGCGCAAAGGTGTAGTCGACGTCGGCGCCCTCGCGCGTGGGCGGACCGATGACGGCGATCTTCGACAGCGAGGTGATGCCGCCGCCCATGCCGTCGAGCTGGCGCCTGTTGGGGTCGGGGCTGCCGAGCGCGGCGCGGAAGATCGCATCCCAGGCCGCGGTGTCGCCGCCGGCGCCGGGCGGCGGCAGGTCGGCGCGGTTGAAGAACAGGGCGCGGCTGGTGCCGCCGCGCATGTAGACCGCAGGCAGCCAGCGCTGCGCCATCCGCTTCACGCCTCCAGCAGCCGCCGGGCGATGATCATCCGGTGGATCTCGTTGGTGCCCTCGATGATCTGGTTCACCTTGGCGTCGCGCATCATGCGCTCGACCGGAAACTCGGTCGAATAGCCATAGGCGCCGAGAACCTGAACCGCGTCGACCGTGACCTCCATGGCCGCGTCGGTGACGAAGCACTTGGTGATCGACGACAAGAGGTTGAGCCGCGAATGGTCGCCGGAATCGATCTCCTCGGCGCAGTTGTAGAGCATGTTGCGGGCGACCTCGACCTTGATCGCCATGTCGGCCAGCTTGAACTGGATGCCCTGGAACTGCGAGATCGGCTTGCCGAACTGGGTGCGCACCTTGCTGTAGGCCACCGCGGCGTCGAGCGCGCCTTGGGCGAGGCCGAGCGAACCCGCCGCGATGGTCGGGCGGTTCAGGTCGAGCGTCTTCATGCAGGCGAGGAAGCCGGTTCCTTCCTCGCCGAGCAGGCAGTCGGCCGGCACCCGCATGTCCTCGAAGAACAGCTCGTGGCTGGGCGAGCCGTGCCGGCCCATCTTCGGCTCCTTGCGGCCGATGCGGAAACCGGGAGTCTTCGTGTCGACGATGAAGGCGCTGATGCCGCGCGAGCCCGGCGCGTCGGAGGTGCGGGCGAAGAGCATGACGTAGTGGGCATCGCCGCCCCAGGTGATCCAGCTCTTCTGGCCGTTGATGACCCAGTGGTCGCCGTCGCGGACGGCGCGGGTACGCAGCGACGACACGTCGGAACCGGTCTGCGGCTCGGTGATGGCGATCGCCGAGATCAGCCGGCCTCCGGCGGCCAGCGGCAGGTAGCGGCGCTTCTGCTCTTCCGTGCCGTGATTGAGGATCGGCAGGATGAAGGAGATCGAGTTGTTGGCGCAGAGCGTGGAGGCGGCGAGCGAGACCTTGGCGATCTCCTCCTTGGCGATGCAGACCAGCGTCAGGTTGCCGCCCGGCCCGCCATATTCCTCCGGCAGCCAGAGCTGCAGCAGGCCCATGTCGCCGAACACCGGCACCAACTCGGAGGGAAAGCGGTCGGTCGCCTCGAGGTCGGGCACGATCGGCGCCAGATGCTGCTCGACCATGCGGCGCACGGAGTCGCGGAAGGCGACATGTTCCTCGGTGAAGCGCATGGCATTGTTCCCTGTCAGTAGCTCGGAAACGACAGTCCGCCATTGATGCTGAGCGTCGAGCCGGAGATCTGGTCGGACTCGGGGCTGGCGAGGAAGAGGATGTACTCGGCCAGATCCTCGGCCGCGTTGACGCGGAACTTGACCCGCTCGGCGACCTTCCTGAAGGCGCGCACGATGACCTCGCTGCTGCCCCTGGCCTCGGCCTCGAGGAAGCGGTCATGGCCGGGCGTGCCGGTCGTCAGCGTCGTGGCGACGGCGTTGACCCGGATGCCGAGGTCGGCGAGCTCGGCAGCGAGCGAGCGCGTCAGCGACATGACGACGGCGCCGGCGGCGCCGATCATCGACTCGGCCGGCGTGGGGATGCGGGCGGCGTCGGTGGTGATCAGGATGATCTTCCCGTAGCCCTGGTCACGCATGTATTTCGTCGCGGCATGCAGCGCATTGAGGCGCGGCATCAGCCGGCTCTCGATGGTGGCGATGCCTTCCTGCGGGCTGGTGTCGACGAAGAGCTTGGGGCGCGGCTCGCGCGGCCCGCCGCTCGCCACGACGACGTCCACCTTCTCGAAGGATTCCTTGGCGACCCGGACGGCCTCGTCGATGCCCTCATAGGTGGAGAGGTCGCTTTCGACGAAGAGGCGCATGCCGGGATAGTCCTTCAGCTCCTTGATGAGGGCATACGCGGCCGGCGCGTCGCGGCCCTGGATGACGACGCTCGACCCGCAACGGGCAAGCGCGGCGACAGCGGCGCGGCCGATGCCCTTGGTGCCGCCGAGGACGACCGCGCTGCGGCCGGTGAGATCAGTGCGCATGGGAATGTCCAGTCGGGGATTCGCCCAGTCGGGGATTCGCGGAGAGGCGGACCTATTCCGCCGCCTTGCCGCCCGCTGCGTCAAAACGGCCCTCGCGCTCCCTGGAGGCGCCGGTGACGCCCTTGTCGCGGCGAAGCTTCATGAAGTTCTGCTCGTCCGGCTCGTAGCGGATGTTGGTGCCGACCACATGGCTGACGTAGCCGTAGATGAACTGCGAGGTCATGCCGAGCGAATCCATCGCCATATGTGTCGCGGCCTTGCCGATGGCGATCGCGTCGCGCGGCAGGCGCACGATGCGCTCGGCCCATTCCTCGCCGGCGGCGGCGAGTTCCTCCGGCGGCACCGCCCTGTTGACGAGGCCCTGCGCGACCGCCTCCTCGCCGCTGATGGCAGTGCCCAGCAGCAGCATCTCGCGCGCCTTCTTCGGCCCCATGGCGAGGATGTTGTAGGTCGTCATGTAGGCGGCGCCGGCCAGCATCATCTTCTGCTCGGGGTGGCCGATGCGGGCGGTGGTGGCGGCGATGGCGAGATCCGAGGCTTCGACGATGTAGGTGCCGGCGCCGACGCAGTTGCCCTGCACGAGGGTGAGCGTCGGCTTCACGCAATAGAACAGCTCGCGGAACTGCTCGACATGGCGCTTGTCGAAGTGCAGCCGGCGGCGCTGGCTCGGGCGGCGGGAATCCTTGTCGGCCGAGAAGCCGTATTCGGAGCCGACCTGCGCCAGATCGTGGCCGGTGCAGAAATCCTGCCCCTCGCCGCGGATGACGATGACCCGCACGTCGTCGTCCTCCTCGGCGGTACGGACATGCTCCATGAAGCGGTCGAACATCTCGTAGGTGACCGCGTTGCGCTTCTCCGGCCGGTTGAGGGTGATGTAGGCCCGGCCGTCGCGTGCCTCATAGACAACCCGGTTGCGCAAATCGTCCGACACCGCAATTCCTCCATTGCCAATGGATGAACCTTTGATCCAAATTAAGGAGGGTGTCAAGGCGTGCGATTGCCGCTTGCCAGCCGGATCGGCTGCGCACAGAAAGCCCGGCAGCAGGGCAGAGAGTCGAATGGAAATACTGAAAGCGCCGCCGGCGCGGTTCTCGCGGAAACCGGCGCTCGCCTACGTCGTGTGGCTCGCCCTGTCGGGAACGGTCCCGGTCCACATCTTCGTGCCGGCGCTGCCGGACGCGGCGCGCGATCTCGGCGTCTCGGCGGCGGCGATCCAGCTCTCCGTCACCGCCTATCTGATCGGGCTGTCGATCGGCCAGCTCGTGATCGGCATGCTGTCCGACCGCTTCGGCCGGCGGCCGGTGCTGATCGTCGGACTGCTGCTCTACGTCGTGGCGAGCATCGTGATAGCGGCGGCGCAGAGCCTGGAGCTGTTGCTCGTCGCGCGGGTGGTCCAGGCGGTGGGCGGCTGCTCGGGCCTCGTGCTGGGCCGCGCCATCACCCGCGACGCCGCCGGGCCGGAGCGGGCGACGTCGCGGCTCGCCATCCTCGGGGCGTCGGTGAGCATCGGCCCGGGGCTGGCGCCGATGCTGGGCGCGCTGATCACCGACAGCCTGGGCTGGCGCTGGATTTTCGTCACGCTGGCTGCGGTCAACGCCCTGCTGCTGCTGGTGACGGTGCTGACCTTGCCGGAAACGTTCGCCCGCGACGGCAACGGCGGCGCTTCGGACTATGCGCGCCGGTACATGCAGCTCATGCGCAACCCGGCCTTCCTGCGCTACTGCGTCAGCGGCGCATTCGCGACGACGAGCTTCTACGCCTTCGTCGGCGCCGGCCCCTTCATCATGCAGCACGATTTCGGCCTGTCGCTCCAGCAGACCGGCTATGCGTTCCTGGGCGTCGTCAGCGCGCTGACGGTCGGCAGCCTGTTCGCCAGCCGCATGGCCGGCAAGGTCCGGCCGACGGTCGTCACGCGGGTCGCGAGCGTCCTGCTGCTGGCTTCCAGCCTCGCTGTCCTGCTGTTCGTGGTCGCGGACGCGCTGACGCTGTGGCGCCTGTTCGCGCCGATCCTCGTGCTCACCTTCGCCATCGGGCTGTGCAGCGCCTTCGCCATGACCGAGGCGATCAACGTCGATCCCGAAGCGATCGGCGCGGCGTCCGGCCTCTACGGCTGTCTCCAGATGGCCGCCGGGGCGGGGATCATCGCGGCGGTCGGCGCCATTCCGGCCGACCTGGCCACGGCGATGAGCATCGTGCTCGTGGCGGCCAACGGCGTCGCCCTGCTCGGCTTCTGGCTGCCGGGGCTGGGACGCCGCAAGGGTGCCCCGGGACGGGACTGAACACGGCCGGCGCCGAGCGGACTATTTGTCCCAGACGGGATGGTTGCCGCCGGCACCCTGGACGACGTCGAGCTTCATCGCGCCGACCCCTTCGATCGCGATCTCGACCACGTCGCCGCCGGCGACCGGGCCGACGCCCTGCGGCGTGCCGCTGGCGATGATGTCGCCCGGATGGAGCGTCATCACGGCGGAGGCCATTTCGATCATGTGGGGGATGTCGACGATCAGGTCGCGCGTCACCGCGCTCTGCCTGACCGACCCGTTGACGCGCAGTTCGAGCTCGATCGCCGCCGGGTCGGCGATCTCGTCGGCGGTCACGATATAGGGGCCCATCGGGCAGAAGCTGTCGTAGGACTTGCGCATGACGCGCTCCTCCTTGCCGCGGATGACCATGTCGAGCAGACAGGAATAGCCGAGCACGTGGTCCATGGCGGCGGCGCGCGGGATCTGCCGCCCGCCCTTGCCGATGACGATGGCGAGCTCGCATTCGTGATGGATCTCGCGATTGGCCACGGCCGGCAGCACGATCGGGTCGTTCGGCCCGCTGATGCTGGAGTTCGCCTTGAGGAAGAAGCCCTGGCCGTCCGCCTTGAAGGTGGAAATCAGACCCACGGCCGACTTCTTCTGCTCCTCTATGTGCGCATGGTAGTTGGCGGGGTAGGCGATGACCTTGTTGGGCCAGGCGATCGGCGCCTCGAGCCGCACCGCCGGGAGCGGCCGGCGCGGACCGCTGCGCATCGCCGCCTCCACCGCGCCGCGGTCGGCGACGAACTTCGCCAGGAAGGCGACCATGCCCACCGGCGGCCAGACGTCGGCCGCCATGCCGCTCAGCCCGGTCACGTCCACGATCTCGTCGCCGTCGATGATGCCGATGCGGCGGCCGTCGAAACTCGCGATCTTCATGCCGCCTCTCCCGCGCCGCCAATGTCCGCGTCGTGCTCGCCGACCTTCGGCGGCCCGGCTTGGGCGGTCATCATCCGCCCGTCGAAGGTGGCCGGATAGCGCGCCGTGCGCAGCGGGCCGACATGCGAGTCGACGAAGTTGTAGATGCGGTTGTTGGCCACCTGCTCGTCGTTCAGGAAGTCGTCGAGGCTGAAGACGGGCGCGGCGGGCACGTCCTGCTCGGCGAATACCTTGAGCCAATGGCGCGTGTCGCGCGCCTTCACCACCTCGCCGACCCGGCGGAAGAACTCCTCCGCCATGCGCACGGGGTCGGACATGCGCTTGAATTCCTCTTTCCATTCGGGCCGCTCGATGGCGTTCAGCGTCTTCGACATCTGCTGCCCGTTCGCCGGCGAGATCACGACGAAGCCGTCGCTGGTGGCGAGCACCTGCGACGCCGGCGGCTTCCAGTCGCTGTCGTCGTTCTCGAAGGTGCGATGCTGGAACATGTCCGGGAAGTTGAAGTAGCCCATGACGTCGAGCATCGGCATCTGGATGCTGGCGCCCTTTCCGGTACGCTCGCGCTCGAACAGCGCGGCGAGAACGGCCTGCGCCCCGAATGCGCCGGTGACCTTGTCGACCATGTTGAACGGCGTTACCGCAGGCGCGCCGTTGCGCGCTTCCGAGGCGACGATGCCCGTGCGACCCTGGATCAGCGAATCGAAGGCCGGCGCATTGGCGAGCTTGCCGGTGTCGCCGAAACCGGTGATCGACAGGCGTATCAGGCGCGGGTTCAGGGCCTCGACGGTCTCGCGCCCGAGGCCGAGCGATTCGGAGACGCGCGGGCGCCAGTTCTCGATCAGCACGTCGGCGCTGCGCAGGAGCCGTTTGAGCCGCGCCAGACCCTCGGGAGTCTTGAGGTCGATGACGACGCTGCGCTTGCCCCGGTTGGAGTTGGTCCACGACGCGCCGAAGCCGTCGCGGTTGTGGCCGAAGCGGCGGAAGCCGTCGCCCGCCGGCGGCTCGACCTTGATCACGTCCGCGCCGAGGTCCGACAGCATCATCCCGGCGAAGGGGCCGGTGAGGAAGCTGGCGGTTTCGATGACCACGACGCCGTCCAGCGGTCGCCTGGCCTTGGGTGCGGGTGTGCCCGTCATCGTCGGTCTCTCTAGTGGATCATTGGATGAACCATTGATAGTTGCGCCGGATCGTGATGTAAAGGCGTCGGTGCTCGGGCGAGACGCGGGAAGGTGAAAGGAACCTCATGACTTACCTGATCGCCGGGGATCTGCCGGCCGAGCCCGCCGGCGTGCGGTTCCGCAAGCTCGTCGAGCGCGGCGGCATCCTGCGCATGCCGGGAGCGCATAACGGCCTGGCGGCATTGCAGGCGCAGCGCGCCGGCTTCGAGGCGCTGTACCTGTCGGGCGGCGCCATGAGCGCCTCGATGGGCCTGCCCGACCTGGGCGTGATCAGCGTCGAGGACGTCTGCTTCTTCGTGCGCCAGATCGCGCGCGCGACCGGGCTGCCGCTGCTGGTCGACGGCGATACCGGCTATGGCGAGGCGCTGAACGTGATGCACATGGTGCGCGCCTTCGAGGAGGCCGGCGCCGGGGCGGTGCACATCGAGGACCAGCTCCTGCCCAAGAAATGCGGGCACCTGAACGACAAGAAGCTCGCCTCGCCCGGCGACATGGCCGCCAAGATCAATGCCGCGGCAAGAGCGCGCAGGCACATCTGCATCATCGCCCGCACCGATGCCGCGGCGAGCGAGGGCATCGACGGCGCGGTGGCGCGCGCCCGGCAATATCTCGATGCCGGCGCCGACGCGATCTTCCCGGAAGCGCTGACCACGCGCGCCATGTTCGAGGAGTTCGCCTCCCGCGTCGATGCGCCGCTGCTGGCCAACATGACGGAGTTCGGCAGGACGCCGTTCTTCACCGCGCAGGAATTCGAGGCCATGGGCTACCGCATGGTGATCTGGCCGGTGAGTTCGCTGCGCGTCGCCGCCAAGGCGCAGGAGACGCTCTACGCGACCATCGCCCGGACCGGCGCGACCAGGGACATGCTCGACGCGATGCAGACGCGCGCCGAGCTATACGACATGATCGGCTATCACGAGTTCGAGGCGCTCGACGCCTCGATCGTCGCGACGGTGCTCCCGTCGGCCGCCGCGGAGTGAACTGCAAGGCCGACAGGGAGTTGATAAAAAGTCAAAGGTTCAACCATTGACGATTGACGAAAAATCCTGTTTTGGGGTCGCCGGCCTGAGCGCGATCCCGCCGGGCGAAGGGAGGTTTCATGTCCAGCGTCAGCATTCGTGGCATTGAAAAGAGCTACGGCGATTTCCTCGCGGTGAGGACGATCGACCTGGAGATCGGCGAGGGCGAGTTCATCGTGCTGCTCGGTCCGAGCGGCTGCGGCAAGACGACGACGCTGCGCTGCATCGCCGGGCTGGAGGACGTCAGCGCCGGCGAGATCGTCATCGGCGACCGCGTGGTCTCGTCCCCTTCCTTCGCCGTGCCGCCGGAAAAGCGCGAGATCGGCATGGTGTTCCAGTCCTATGCGATCTGGCCGCACATGACCGTCGCCGAGAACGTCGCGTTCGGCCTGAAGATCAAGAAGGAGCCGCGCGCCGAGATCGACCGGAAGGTGGCCGCCGCATTGCGGCGCGTCGGCCTGGAGGCCTTTGCCGGCCGCGGCGCCAGCCAGCTCTCGGGCGGCCAGCAGCAGCGCGTCGCCCTCGCCCGCGCCATCGTGCTGGAGCCGCGCGTGCTGCTCTTCGACGAGCCGCTGAGCAACCTCGATGCCAAGCTGCGCGAGCGCATGCGCTTCGAGCTGCGCCAGCTCCTGCAAGGCCTCGGCATCACCTCGATCTACGTCACCCACGATCAGCAGGAGGCGATGGTCGTCGCCGACCGCATCGTGCTGATGAACGAGGGGCGCATCGACCAGATCGGCTCGCCCACCGACATCTACTACCGGCCCGCCACGCGCTTCGGCGCGGAGTTCATCGGGCTCGCCAACATCCTCGCCGGACGGCTCGTGGAAAGCGGCGCGCGGAGCCGCGTGCGGCTCTCCGACGGAACGGAGCTTCTGTGCGGCCAGAGCCCGCTGCCCGCCGGATCGGCGGTCGAGGTGGTCGTGCGGCCGGAAATGCTGGAAATCTCCGCCTCGGCGATCGAGGGCGTCAACGTGTTCCAGGGCAAGGCCGAGGCGACCTACTTCCTCGGCAACATCGGCGACATCTACCTGCGTATCGGCGATCACCAGTTGCGCGGGCAGCTCAGCCCGCCGGCCCTGTGGAAGCCGGAGCAGCGGCTGTGGGTGCGGATCGACCCTTCCAACGTCCTCCTCTACCCGGTGGGTGCCGCAGACGTCGCGAAGGCGGCCTGACCTTGGCGATATCCGACAGCGTGGGCCTAGGTCGTGTACTGATAATGGGTTCGAGCCGCGGTATGGGTCAAAATCGGTCAGTTCGAGGAGCGGAGCCGAAGGCGGGGTGGTTCCCCGTCGAGGGTCCGCGACGACGAAATCACCGATTTTGGCCATACCCCTTCGGGGCGCGGCGGATTTGCGGCCTGAGTTCGTTGAAAAGCCCTTGTGGTGGTCGACACCACGGCGGTCTTTTCGCCTGCTCAGGGCCCAAATCCGGCTCGCGCCGCGGCCAAACCCATTATCAGTACACGACCTAGCCCACAGGCAAGGGAGACCATCGATGGCCATGCAGTCCGTCAATACGATGCCCCGCACTGCCGGCACCGTGATCGCGCCGCGCCGGACCGACATCTTCAGGACCTACCTGACGCCGGAAAACCTGCTGTGGCTGGCGATCGCCGCCGCGGTCATCCTGGTTTCCATCGTCCCGCTGGTGCTGGCCGTGGACGCGTCCTTCTACAAGGAGACGCGTGTCGGCCTCAGCGCGGTGCGCAGCCTCGAAGCCGTGATCAACGTGTACGGGACGGCGCAATATCTGGGCTATCTGATGAACGCCCTGCTGCTTTCGGCGCTCGTCACCGCGCTGTCGCTGGTCTTCGGCGTCGTCATGGCGCTGATCATGGCACGCACCGACATGAAGAACAAAGGCCTGATCGAGCTGCTGATCATCATGCCGATGTTCGTGTCGCCCTTCACCGGCCTCATCGCGTGGATCGCGCTGGGCTCGGAGAAGACGGGGCTGATCAACATCGCCTGGATGCAGTTCTGGAGCCTGTTCGGCATCGACGCGTCGCCTCTCTTCAACATCTGGAGCTTCGGCGGCGTCGTGTGGGTGATGTTCCTGTTCTTCTGCCCGTTCGTCTACCTGTTCACGGTCGGCTCGATGCGGACCATGGATTCCTCGCTGGAGGAGGCGTCCCGCATGTCCGGCGCCGGCCCGCTGAAGACGCTGAGCCTCATCACCGTGCCGATGGCCATGCCGTCGATCTTCTCGGCCGGCCTGCTGGTCTTCATCCTCGCCGCCGAGGTCTACACCATACCCGGCATCATCGGCGCCAATGCCGGCTTCACCACGCTGCCCTGGCAGATCTACAAGGACTCGACCCAGTTCCCGGTGCACCGTGCCCACGCGGCCGCCGCGGGCACCATGATCCTGTGGATCGCCATCGCCGGCATGCTGATCCAGCGCGTCATCACCAGGCGCAGCGAGCGCTACGTGACGATGGCCGGCAAGGGGTTCAAGGGCAAGCCGCTGCCGCTGGGCGCGCTCAAATGGCCGGCGCTGGCGGTGATCACGGTCTACGTGCTCGCGGCCGACATCCTGCCGCTCGGCTCGATCATCCTGTCGTCGTTCATGAAGTACTCGTCGACGACGATCTCGTGGGACATCCTCACGCTCGTCCACTACGACAAGATCCTCAACCTGCCCGACACGCGGACCGCCTTGTGGAACACCGCGCTGGCCGCGATACTGACCGGCGCCGCCTGCGTGGTGTTCGGCTTCCTGATCAGCTTCCTCGAGGTGCGCCAGCCGACCTTCTTCTCGAAGACGGTCGCCATGCTCGGCGTGCTGCCGGTGGCGGTGCCGGGCCTCGTCTACGGCATCGGCCTGCTGTGGCTCTATCTGCGCACGCCGCTCTACGGCACGATCTGGATCCTGCTCCTGGCGATGGTCGCCAAGTCGCTGCCCTACGGCATCCTCGTCAGCCGATCGGCGATCATGCAGGTCCATCCCGAGCTGGAGCAGAGCGCGCGCATGTCCGGGGCCTCGCGGCTGAGGGCGATCCGCGCCATCGTCATGCCGCTGGTCCAGCCGACGCTGATCGCGCTGCTGTTCTTCGTCATGTTGCAGTCGATCAAGGAGCTGTCCGCCTCCGCGCTGCTCTACAGCCAGAAGAGCCTGACGCTCTCGGTGCTGACCTGGCACTACATGGACGGCGGCGAGTACCAGTTCGCCTCGGCGGTCGGCGTCGTGCAGACGGCGATGATGATCGGCCTGGTGCTGGTGACACGGGCGCTGTTCAAGGTGCGGCTCGAAGCCGTCGCGGCGTCGAAATAGGGCGGCCATGGGCGCGCCCGACCCGACCCCCGACCCGACCCTCGAGCTGCCGGCCCTGCTTGCCAGGCTCTGGGACGCCGTCGACCGGGCCGTTGCCGGCGGGCGCATCGGCACGCCGCGCTCCGCCCGGCTGCTGCTCGCGGTGACGTCGGAGGCGGGCGCGGCCGCCGCGCGCGACGGCGCGCTGGCTGCGATCGGCCGGTGCTTCGGCGGCGAGCGCAGGAGCCTGCACCCGGTGGGCGGAGCATCCGCCGCCGCCGTGCTCGCGCTCTGGTCCGGCGGGCAGATCGCCCTGCTGTCGGTGGTCGTCGCGCCGGAAAGCCGCTGCGACCTGCTCGTGCTCGGCAGCGGCGGATCGCTGACCTGGCGGCACGAGCCCTGACCATGGCGCGCTACCGGGTACTGCTCGCCGGCGGGGACCGCACGCACCAGGAGCACTACGCGCCGCATTTCATGGCGGAGCCGCGCTGCGAGGTCGTGGCGCTGGCCGACCTTCCCGGCATACCGGAGCCGCGGCGGGCGGCCGGCGCCGCTATGGCGGCCCGGCTCGGCATCGATTTCCTCACGCTCGACGCGGCCCTCGACCGGGGAGCCGACATCGCCTGCGTGTGCGTGCCGATGGAAGACCGCGGCGAGGTCGCCGCCCGCTGCGCGGGGCGCGGCCTGCATCTCTATCTCGACAAGCCGGCGGCCGCTTCCGCCGCCGACGCCCGGCGCATCGCCGCCGCGGTGCGCGCCGGCGGCGTGCAAACGCAGATCCTCAGCCATGCGACCACGCCGTGGGCGCGCGAGGCCAGGCGGGCGCTGGAGTCCGGCCGGCTGGGCACGCTGCTCGCCCTGCATGGCGAGATGCTGGTGTCCAAGGGCATGCCGGCGGAGCTGCCGTCCGGCATCCGCAGGGAGGTGACGGCGCTGCCGCGCTTTCCCGCCGAATCGGCCAAGCGCGAGCTGTTCGACATGGGCTACTATCCCGTCTCGCTTGCCTGCTGGCTGGTCGGCCGGCCCGTGCGCTCGGTGGCGGCATTCACGGGCAACCATTTCTTCCGCGAGCATCTCGACCAGAACGCGGAGGATTTCGGCGCGCTCGTGGTGGAATTCGAGGGCGGCGTGATCGCCACGATGAATGCCGGCCGCATCGGCTGGGACCGGCACCCCTGGCGCGGCTTCATGGGCGTGACGCTGCACGGCAGCGGCGGCGTGGCGCGCTTCGGGCCGCTGCGCGACCGGCTCGTGGTGCACGCGCCGACGGTGCCGTTCGCGCATCCGGCCGGATACGAGCACGACCCGATGTCGATGTGGGCCTCCACCATCGCCGCGATCCCGCCGCGCGGCAACGCGCCGGTGCCGCTGGAGCGGGAATCGCCGGATGCCGACATATCGGCGTTCCTCGACGCGCTCGACGCCGGACGGTCGGGCGAGATCGACATCGAGGCGGGGGTGCGCCATCTGGAGATCATCGAAGCCGCCTACGCCTTCGCGGCGCAGGCGCAGCGCGACGCCTGAAACGCCGGCGCCGCCCGCGAGGCTCAGCCCATCTTCGGCGGCACGGTGGCCAGCTCGGTCTGCCAGAGCGGCGTGTGGACGCGCTCGCGGATGACCGGCCCGGCGGGCGTGCGCACGATCAGGTCCTGATAGCGCAGCCCGCGCACCAGCATGCGCGTGCCGAAGACGACGTTGGCGATGGCGAAAGTGTCCGTGCGCGCGGCGTCGCCGTTGAGCTTCACGGTGAAATTGGAGATGCTGTGGTTCGATGCGGTGAAGCGCGCGATGCTGCGCACGATCTCGCCGACGATCCCGTCGCGGCCCAGCGTGCGGCGCTCGTCGGCCGAGCCGCGATGGTAGAGCGCCTCGGCGTCCTCGGCGAACACGCCGAGCAGCTCGGCCTCGTCTTTGGCGTCGACGCCATGCAGGTAGGTTTCGATGACGGCCCGCGCCGTCGTCCAGTCAAGCGTCACGATGTCTTCGGCTCCTGCCGTTAGGGATCGACGCATTCCCGGCGTCGCTCCTGTTTCGAAGCGGCGAGGGAACAAATATCGGGAGACGGCGCTCGCGCCCTTCAGGTCCAGCCTTCATGTCCTGCTTCCGCCGACCAGGAGATCGGGCTCAAGGTCGGACAGCGCCGAAGCGCCTGTCATCGCCATCACCGTCAGAAGCTCGCGTCGCAGGATCGCCAGCGCGTGGTGTGCCCCCTTTTCGCCCGCCACGGCCGTGCCGAACAGCGTCGTCCGGCCCAGCAGCACGGCAGATGCGCCCAGGCATATCGCCTTCGCTATGTCGCTGCCGCGGCGAAAGCCGCCGTCGACCAGGATGGTTGCCCGTCCGGCGACGGCGTCGGCGATGCCCGGCAATGCATCGAGGGGTGCGACGGCGGCATCCAGGCAGCGGCCTCCATGGTTGGACACCACGACTCCGTCGACGCCGTGTTCCACCGCCTTCCTCGCATCGTCCGCACGCAGGATGCCCTTGAGGATGAGCGTGCGCGGCCAGAGCCGGCGCAACGTCGCGATATCCTCCCAGGTGACGGAATCGCTGATGCGCGACGCCAGCGTCTCGGCGCCGCGCGTCATCTTCTGGTTGTGCTCGCCGGGCTGGTTTTCGTAGCGGGGCATGCCGGTGGTCAGGAGATATCTTCCCATCACGCCGAAAAGCCATTTCGGATGGCGTGCCATGTCGAGTACCGCGCGGCCGGAAGGCACGAACGGAAGGGAAAAGCCGTTGCGGTGGTTGTATTCGCGGTTGGGCGGCGCAGGCGTGTCGACGGTGACGACCAGCGCCTCGTATCCGGCCTTCGCCGCCCGCTCCACAATGCCGTGGGACAGGCTCCTGTCAGCCCATACATAGAGCTGGAACCACAGCGTGCCGCCTGCGCGGGCGGCGACCTCCTCCAGTGATATCGTCGAACGGGTCGCAAGCGTGAAGGGTATGTTCGCCTGTGCGGCGGCGCGGGCCAGCTCCAACTCGCCCTGGTAGCGCACCAGCCCGGCAGCGCCGGTCGGCGCGATCGCGGCCGGCATGCCGTGGCGCTTCCCGAACAGAACCGTATCGGCAGTGCGTCCCGACACGTCGCGCGGCACTTTCGGAGAGAATTTCAGGTCGTCGATGGCGCGCCGGTTGTTCGAGATCGCAATCTCGTCCTCGGCGCCTCGGTCGATGAACTCGAAGATTCCCTTCGGCAACCGCCGGCGGGCGGCTTCTCGCATGTCGTTCAGGTTGTGGATATCGGCGAGCACGCGCATCCTCCTGCGGGAGCGCTCCTCGTCGCCGATGCGGATGTCCGGCATCATGGTCGATCCGCCGCCGGCTTGCTGCATTGCGCGCCGGGCAAAGGCAGGAAACGACGCCGGCCGGCGGATCGGCCGGCCGGCGTCCAGCTTGCGGAAGAAACCACGGCCGCTAACGGCTGATCGCGGCGATCCAGCGCGCCATGTCGGCGTCGTAGCGCTCGATCCAGCGGTTGAAGTCGACGTTGTAGAGCTCTGCCGGGCCGCGATACCAGTCCTCGGAAGCGAAGGCGCGCTCGTCGGCGATGCCGCTCATGGTCGGCGTGCCGAAATAGTCGAGCATGATCGACCTGGCGCCGGCCTCGCTGCCCACCCAGTTGATGAACAGGCGCGCGGCGGCGGGATGCGGCGCCTTGCCGGAGACGGCCATCCAGGTGCTCGGGAAGGACGGCGTCGGCTTCGGGTAGACCCACTTCACCGGCGCGCCCTGGGCGCGCTTGGTGGCCGCGATGGACTCGAAGCTCCAGTAGGCGAAGTCGTTCTCGCCGGCGACGATGCGGTCCACCATGGCGATGAAGTCGTTGTAGACCGCCGGTCCCTGCGCGCCGACCTTTTCAAGGAAGTCCTCGGGATAGACGGAGGACAGGGCCGGGTCGGTGAACAGGTTGATCGCCACGTAGCAGGCGCCGCATTTGGCGGTGGTGGTGGCGAAGCGGCCCTTGAAGCGCGGATCGAGAATGTTGCGCCAGTCCGCCTCGAGCAGGCGCGCCTCTTCCTCGCTCACCAGCCTGTCATTGTAGACGATGACCGAGTCGACGCGGTTGAACGCGTAGGCGCGGCCGCCCATGCGGTAGCGCTCGTCGAAGCGGTCCGCGGTCGGGATGCGCCACTCGGCGACGAGCTCGTCCGCGACCAGGGCCTGCATGGACGGGTAGTCGCCGATCCACAGGATGTCGGCGATGTTCTGGCCGGCACCGGTCTCTTCCATGAAGCGCTGGTACTGCGCGGCGCCGGCAAGGCGCAGGACCTCGACCTTGACGCCCGGATAGGCCTTCTCGAAGGAGGCCGCGATGGCCTGCGAGGTGTCGAGCGCGCCGCCGGTATACCAGACCAGCGAACCCTCGGCCTTGGCGCGCTCGTAGAGGGCGGCTTCGTCGCCGGGCGCCGGCATGTCCTGTGCCGCGGCGGGGCCGGCGGCGATGGTGGCCGCCATGAAGGCGGTGGCGCACAGCGCGCCGAGACGTTTCAGCATGTTTTCCTCCCAGCCATTTCCATGAGTGTCAATGGTTGAACCATATGAAAATTGGAGGTGGTGGTCAAGATGACCACCATCTGCGCAGCTTGAGCGACCGGGTTCCCCCGCAGCGATTCGATCCGGCATGCGGCATTTCAGACATCGCGCCAAATACAATGGTTCATCCATTGACACAAAGATTGGACGGGCGCATGGTCGCCCGGCCTCGATCGCGCATGCCTTGCCGGATGCGTCGCGTTTCGAGGCGGAGAGGTTGCGAGGAGGCACGGATGGCCAAGGTTGAGATGAGCGACGCCAGCGAGCGCGCCGCATTGATTGACACGCTGGAGCGCTACAACACCAGGGTGGCGCAGCCGACCGACGGCCCGCTTTTTTCCAGGACGCCCTCCTCGCCGATGAAGCCGGTGCTGTGGAAAGCGGCCGACATTTCCATGCTGCTCGACAAGATCGGCGCCAAGCTGAAGCTGGAGGCCGGCGGCCAGCGCCGGACCCTGCGGCTCACCAATCCCGGCCTGCCCTACGGCACGACGCCGACCTTCTGGCTCTCGATCCAGTACATCCTGCCCGGCGAGATCGCCACGGCGCACAGGCACATGGCCTCCGCGCTGCGCTTCATCATGGAAGGCGAGGGTGCCGACACGATCGTCGACGGCGAGCAGTACCTCGTCAACAAGGGCGACCTCGTGCTGACGCCGAGCGGCGCCTGGCACGACCACGAGCACCGGGGCACGGGCCCGATGATCTGGATCGACGTGCTCGACATCTCGCTGGTGCGCTCCATGCACGCCACCTTCTTCGAGGATTTCGACCAGGCCCGTCAGACGGTGGACCCCATCCCCGACCGCTCGTACCGCGAGTTCGGCAGCGGCATCATGCGGCCGCTGAAGAAACCGGCGCCGAAGAAGTCCAGCCCGCTGCTGGCCTACACATGGGCGCGCGCGGAGCAGGCGCTGCGGCTCGCCGCCGGCCTCGCGCCCGACCCCTATGACGACGTCATCCTCGAATACCAGAATCCGCTCACCGGCGAGCCCGCGCTGCCGACCATCGGCACGCGGTTGCAGATGCTGCGCCCCGGCGTGCACACCAAGGCGCACCGCCACACCGGCAGCGCCGTCTACTACGTGGTCGACGGCAGCGGCGCGACGATCATCGACGGGCAGCGCTTCGACTGGGCCAAGGGCGACTTCCTCGCGCTGCCGCCCTGGGCCGCGCACGAACACCTGAACGATACCGGCAAGGAGGCGATCCTCTTCCAGGTCAACGACATCCCGGCCCTGGAAAAGCTCGGCTTCTACCGCGAGCAGGACGCCTGAGCGGCACTTTCCGCCGGGCCGCAGGCCCGGCATTCGCGAACAACCGCCCGCCGGGCCGCAGGCCCGGCATTTGCGAGCAACCGCATCGAGAGACTTGAGGGAATGGACACACCTATCCTGATCGCGGGCGCAGGGCCGATCGGCCTCGCACTGGCGGGCGACCTGGGCTTCCGCGGCGCGGCCTGCACCCTCATCGAGCGTTCCGACGGGCGCGTGCTCCAGCCCAAGATGGACATGGTGGGCATCCGAACGATGGAGTTCTGCCGCCGCTGGGGCATCGTGCCGTGGGTGGAGAGCGCCGGCTACAACCGCGCCTACCCGCAGGACTGCGCCTGGGTGACCACGCTCGGCGGCTACGAGTTCGGACGCGAGGTGTTCCCCGCGCCGCAGGACGAGAGACCGCCGCCGCATAGCCCGCAGAAGCGCGAGCGCTGTCCGCAGAACTTCTTCGATCCCGTGCTGCGCCGCTTCGCCGAGCAGTTCCCGGCGGTCCGGCTCGCCTACCGGACCGAGCTCGTCGGCTTCGTCGAGGACGAGGACGGCGTCACCAGCACCGTGCGCGACCTCGACACCGGCGAGACGCGGACGATCCGCTCGCGATACCTGGTCGGCACCGATGGCGGCGCCAGCTTCGTGCGCCAGGCGCTGGGCATCCAGATGGCCGGCGAGCCGACGCTGACCTACACGACCAACGTCGTGTTCCGCACCGACGATCTCGAGGGGCTGCACGCGCTCAGGCCGGCCTACCGCTACATCTTCATCGGCCCGGAAGGCACCTGGGCGACGCTGGTGGCCATCAACGGGCGCGACCAGTGGCGCTTCTCGCTGGTCGGCGACAGCTCCATGCAGACGCATTCCGAGGCGTTCATGCGCAGCGCCATCGTCCGCGCCGTGGGCAGGGAATTCGACTTCGAGATCCTGTCCATGCTGCCCTGGGTCAGGCGTCAGCTCGTGGCCGACAGCTACGGCACGAAGCGCGTCTTCATCGCTGGCGACGCGGCGCACCTGACCTCGCCGACCGGCGGCTTCGGCATGAACACGGGCATCCAGGACGCGGTCAACCTGTCGTGGAAGCTGGCGGCGACGCTCGACGGCTGGGGCGGCCCGGCATTGCTCGCGACCTACGAGACCGAGATGCGCCCGATCGCGCTGCGCAACGTCGCCGAGGCGACCGGCAACCTGAAGCGCATGCTCTCGCCGCGCGTGGTTTCGCCCGGTCCCGAGATGTTCGAGGACACGCCGGAGGCGGAGGCGAAGCGTAAGGAATTCGGCGCCGCCTACACCGAGCTGATGAAGCGCGAATGGTTCTCCATCGGCATCCATCTCGGCTACATGTACGAGGGTTCGCCGATCATCGTGCCCGACGGGACGCCGCAGCCGGAGGATACGGTTCAGACCTATACGCCGACCGCGCGGCCCGGCTCGCGCGCGCCGCATGTTTGGCTTGCGCCCGGAGAGTCGCTGATCGACCTGTTCGGCAAGGAATTCGTGCTGCTGCGCTTCGGCGCCGACGCGCCCGACGGCGCGGCGATCGAGAGCGCGGCGCGGCTTCGCGGGGTGCCGCTGCGCGTCGTGCGGATCGACAACGCCGAGGCGGCGGCGCTCTACCGGCGCAAGCTCGTGCTGGTGCGGCCCGACGGACAGGTGGCGTGGCGCGGCGATGCCGAGCCGCACGACGCGGGGCTGCTGGTCGACGCCGTGCGCGGCAGCGCGGACGGGCAGTCGATCGGCATCGCGGCGGCGGCATGAGGGGACGGCATGAGGGGACGGCGGGGTCTTGCCGCTTGACAGGAATCCCGGCCTTCTGAATAAGAATCAAAGGTTGATCCAATGATCCAATCGATCGTTGGGCCCGCTAGAATATGGAGACGGCCATGGCCGGTGCGCTGGACGGTATTCGGGTGCTCGACTTCACCCAGATGATGAACGGCCCGATGGGCACGATGCTGTTGGCGGATTTCGGCGCCGACGTGATCAAGGTCGAGCCGCCGCAGGGCGACACCTTCCGCAAGACCGGCGAGACCTTCATCGGCGACGACGCCGCCTACTTCCTGACGATGAACCGCAACAAGCGCTCCATCGTGCTCGACCTGACGACGGCCGACGGCCAGCGCGTGGCGCGCGAGCTCGCCCGGCACGTCGACATCGTGGCGGTCAATTTCCGCCCCGGCATCGCCGAGAAGCTGGGCATCACCTACGAGATCCTGAGCGCCGAGAATCCGGGCCTGATCTATTGCCAGACCACCGCCTTCGGCCAGGAGGGTGAGAACGCCAGCCGGCCGGGCATGGACCCGGTGATCCAGGCGCTCTCCGGCCTGATGCAGCTCACCGGCGACGACAAGACGGGCCCGCTGAAGACCGGCATGCCCTATGCGGACCTCATCACGCCGCTCCTGTCCACGCTGGGCGTGATGGCGGCGTTGCGGGCGCGCGACAAGACGGGCAAGGGGCAGCGCGTCGACCTGTCGATGATCGACGCCACGATCTACAGCATGATCCCGCGCGATTCCTACTATTTCACCACCGGCGAGACGCCCGGCCGGCTGGGCAACGCCCACTGGCAGATCGTGCCCTACAACACCTACGAGACCGCCGACGCGCGGCACATCATGGTGATCGCGCACACGGACAAGTTCTGGCGCGTACTCGCCGGGACGCTGGGCGCCGACGAGCTTCTGGCCGACGAGAGGCTGGCGACGAAGGAGGGGCGCCTTGCCCATCGCGCCATCGTCGACGAGGGCCTGGCGAAGGCGTTCGCCCGGAAGGACCTCGCCTACTGGAACAAGGCGCTGCTCGACGCCGGGGCCATGTTCGCGCCCGTCTGCACCTTCGACGAGGTGTTCAGCGACCCGCGTATCCAGCGCGACCTCGTGGTCGAGCTCGACCACCCGCGCGCCGGCAAGTTCAAGCTGGTGGCCAACCCGCTGCGCCTGTCGGAGACCCCGCTGCGCAAGATCGGGCGGCCGCCCGTGCTGGGCGAGCACACCGGCGAGGTGTTGGCCGAATTCGGCATCGCGCTCGACCGCGAGCCCGCCGGGACGGCCGCGCGGTGAGCGAGCCGCGGTCCGCCCGCGTCCCCGGCGGCCGCTTGCCCGCCCGGCCCGAGGCGGCGGTGCGGGTGCATGCCGGGCGGCCGCAACGTTGACTTCGCAATATAAATGGTTCATCCATTATCGTCGGTGGCGCCGAGGAACACCCCGCGCCGGCGCTCGCAATTCCTGACGATGCGTCCCCACGAAGGGTTCGTGTCGCGACGAAATAACGTATACGGAATATATGCATTCTGTCTTGATGGGAGGGATTGCCGTGGCGGATGGTTTGGGGAGCGCGACGGTCCCGGTCTACCAGCTCCTCGCCGAGCAGATCAGGCGCGAGGGCATCGACGTCGTCTTCGGGCTGATGAGCGACGACACGGCCGCGCTGGTCGCGACGCTGGACGCGATCGGCGTTCGCTTCTGCGCGGCCCGGCATGAGAGCACCGCCATCGCCATGGCCGAAGGCTATGCGTCGGCTTCGGGAAAGGTGGCGATCGCCATCGTGGGACGCGGTCCGGCGGCGGCGAATGCGCTTCATGGCGCCGCCTATGCCAGCCGCACGGGCTCGAAGGTGCTGGTCATCTACGGCGAGGCGCCGCCGGCCGGCATCCTCAACAGGGGGCTCGGTCCCGACAACAAGGCGTTCGACGCGACGGCCGTGCTCGCGGGCGCGGGGCTGCGGCCGTTCACGGCGGCCAGCGCCGAGACGGCGGTGGGCACGCTGCTGGACGCGCTCGCCCATGCCGAGCGCGGTCATGCCGCTGCGCTGCTGCTCCCCGTGGATGTCCAGCAGCAGGGTGCGCTGCCCATCGAACAGCGGCCGCGCGCCCAGGCGCAGCCACCTCGCGCGCAGCCGCGCCCGGCCGCTCTCGAGACGGCGGCCTCGCTGCTGGCGCGCAGCCGCAGGCCGCTGATCCTGGCCGGCCTCGGCGCCCATCGCGCCGGCGCGCGCGCGTCGCTCGACCGGCTCGCCGAACATGTCGGCGCCGTGGTCGCCACCACGCTGCGGGCGCGGGGCTTCTTTCGCGGCAACCCGTTCGATGCCGGCATCGTCGGATCGTTCTCCCACGCCGCGGGCCGGCGGCTCATCGATCAGGCGGACTGCGTGGTGATCTTCGGCGCCAGCATGAACAGGTTCACGATGAGCTTCGGCGCGGCGCTGCCCGCCGGCGCCCCGATCATCCATGTCGACATCGACAGGACCCACGTCAATCGCTGGTCCTCGGCCGACGTCGCGATCGCCGGTGACGCCGTGACGGTGAGCGACCGGCTGGTCGAGCTGCTGCCGGCACGCGGCGACGACGAGAAACCGTTCAGGAGCGACGGGAACCGGCAGTTGCTGGCCACCTTCGACAGATCGACCGAATTCGTTCCGGCCAACACGGAGCGCACGCTCGACCCGCGAAGCCTGGCAGTGGAGTTCGACCGCATCTTCCCGCAGGACCGCAACGTCGTCACCGACACGGGCAACTTCTTCGCCGCGCTGGCCTATGTCGACGTTCCCGGTCCCGACGCCTTCAAGATCACCAGCGACTTCGCCTCGATCGGGATGGGCTTCGGCGTGGCGCTCGGCCACGCGCTGGCGCGCCCGCAACGGCCGACGGCCCTGTTCCTCGGCGACGGCTCCTTCCTCATGACCCTCGGGGAGCTGGAGACGGCCGCGCGCGAGAACATCCCCCTGACGATCGTGGTGATGAACGACTGCGCCTATGGCGCGGAGCTCCACCTGCTCAAGGCGCGCAACCTGCCGGTGGCCAAGGCGCTGTTCCCCGACGTGGACTTCGCGAGCGTCGCCGAGGCGTTCGGCTTCCACGTCGCCACCGTGCGCACGATAGCCGACCTGCACGCCCTCGCCCCGGTGCTCGGCAACCCGGCGGGTGCGCAGATCCTGATCGACTGCAAGATCAATGCTTCGGTCATGGCGTCGTTCCTGAGCGAATATCTGTAGCGACCGGTCGCGACAGTGCTGCGGGGCCGCCGGCCGGGCCCCGGAAAAATCCGCGGCCGCTATCTGGGAGGAAGACATGGATAAATACGTCACCAATCGCCGCTCCTTCATGAAGACGGCATCGGCACTGGCTTTGTTCGGCGGCGGGACCGGCGCGTCCCTCGCGCAGTCGGCGGCCAGTCCCCCGGACGCGGCCGAGCTGGAAAAGGCCGCGCGCGCCGAAGGCAAGTTCCTCTGGTACACGACGAACGCGCTGGACGTCTCGCAGGCGGCCGCGCGCGACTTCGAGCGCGCCTATCCCGGCATCTCCGTCGAGATCGCGCGCTTCGTCGGGCCGCAGCAGTACCAGCGGTTCATGGAAGAGGTCGCCGCCGGCCAGCACGCCGCCGACATCGTCAACATCTCGGACAGGCCGATGGTGACGTCGCTGATCGCCGACGGGCACCTGGCGGAGTGGCGGATCCCCACCTACGACCAGCTTCCGGCCGACGCGCGGCTGGGCAGCCACGCCTACTCGCCGTTCCGGCTGACGCTGTGCCTGATCTACAATCAGGCGAGGCTGAGCGAGGAAGAGGTGCGCCTGCTCGAGGCCGGCTGGCAGAATGTCATCGACCCGCGCTTCAAGGGCCGTTTCGCCGTCACGACACAGAAGAGCGGGGCGATCTATGCCGGCGTGCAGCTCATGAGCAGTTCCGGCGCGTTCCCGCCGGACTTCTTCCAGAAGGTCGCCGCGCAGCAGCCGGCGGTGTACAACGACCTGCTCGTGCCGATCGACCGCGTGGTGGCCGGCGAGCACGATTTCACCTTCTGGAGCTGGGATGGCCGCGCCAGCTCGCTGCTTGAAACCGGCGCTCCGGTCCGGTTCCTCTACCCTAGGCCGACGCCGTCCTACCCGAACCAGTTCTTTGCGGTTTCCGCCTACGCGCCGCACGGCAACGCGGCGCGGCTGTTCCTGAACTGGCTGACCAGCAAGGAAGCAGCGCCCGCGCTTCAGCAATCGCTCGGCTCGGCCACGATGGTAGACGGCGTTCCCGACCAGCGGTCCTTCACCAGGGAGCCGTGGTTCCGGCCGATCGCCGAGGTCTACGACGTCGATTTCAATCGGTGGGAGAACTCCTACGACAAGGACTTCGAGCCCTGGATCAAGGCGTTCGCGGCGGGCTGACCGATGCGCCGGCGGACGGCGCTGGCCCCGACAGAGCCTGCGTCGTCCGTCCCTACGCCTTGGCGGCGAGCCGGCTCAGCCCGTCCTGCGGCAGCCATGCCGCGTCGCCGCGGCGGATCAGCCTGTTGGCGTGAGCCAGCGTCTCGCTGAAGGCAAAGCCCTGCTGCTGGATGTCGAGGCCGTCTCCGAACAGGATCGGCACCAGCTCGGCGACCGTTCGCGGCGCGCCCTGGCAGCTCTCCACGATGAGGCGGCAGCGCGCTTCGTGCGCGTCGGCGAGCTCGCGGCATCGCCGGTGCAGGCCGATGAAGGGGAGCTGGTGCCCCGCGAGCACGAGCGTGTCCGGCGGCAGGTCGCGTTCCAGTGCGGTGAGCGAGCGCAAATAGAGGCCGAGCGGATCGCCTTGGGGCTCGGTGGCCCAGACGCCGATATTGGGCGAGATCCGCGCCAGCACCTGGTCGGCGGCGAGCAGGATGCGCTCCGTCGATGAATGGAGCATGATCTGCTCGGCGGCATGGCCGTCGCCCGAAAGCACCTCGAAACGGCGATCGCCGATCGTCAGCACGTCTCTCGCGGCCAGCCGGTCGTAGGTGGTCGGCAGCGGCGTCACCAGCTTCACATAGGCGTAGCCGCGCCGGGCGACGTGCGCCACCCCTTCCGGTCCCATCCCGTGCCGCCTGTAGAAGTCGCGGTGGGACTGCGACTCGTACAGCGCGGGGTTCAGCGCCATGCGCGTGGCGTCGAGATAGCAGGTCCGGCTTGCGAGCAGCGGCACGCGCAGGCGTTCGCACAGCCATCCGGCAAGGCCGATGTGGTCGGGGTGGGCATGCGTGGCGATCAGCCTGGTGAAGCGCTCGCCGCGCAGCGGGCCTTCCAGCAGCGCCAGCCAGGCGGCGCGCGCCAGATCGTGGGAAACGCCGGTGTCGACGATGGTCCAGCCGCCGTCGTCGGCGACGAGATAGACGTTGACGTGGTCGAGGCGGAACGGCAGCGGAATCCGCGCCCACAGAAGTCCCTTGGCAACCTCGCGCACCTCCCCCGGCCCGGGCGGTTGGGGAAATGGAAAAGTCAGGGCCGCCGGCCCGCCGCGTCCGCGAGAACCGTCTGCGCCCGATGCCGCAACCTGCTTCATGCCCTGCCGACCGGTCTAGCGTGGTATCAGCAGATCCGTGATCAGCGCCAGGACCTCGAGCCCGGCACGCGCGACGAGATGGACGAGGGCGGCGCACAGCAGCCCGCCCGGCGCCCAGCCGACGCCCGCGCCGGAAGCGTAGAGCGCCGCGCCGGCTGCTACGGGAAGCAGCGTCGCCACGAGGAGAACCGCGGCGCGGAAGCGCAGCAGGAACATCAGGGTCGGATATGCTCCGGCCGGATTGTGGTCGTCGATCGCCATGGTTCCCTCACATGCGGCTGCGCGGCGATGTCGCCCGTGCCGCCCGGTTGTTCCCTCGATCTATGCCTCGACGGCCAGTGCGGCGCCGTGGGTCGCCGCCACCGCGCTCTCGCCCGAGATCAGGCCCAGAACGAGCGCGCGGCACAGGCCCCCCATGTAGAAGCTCCACTCGCCGCCCTCGATCCCGCCGACTGCCGCTCCCGCGGCGAACAGGCCGGGGATCGGCGCTCCGCTCTCCGATACGACCCGGGCGTTGCCGTCGATCCGCACGCCGCCCATCGTATAGGTGACGCCGGCGCATACGGGGATGAAATGGAAGGGCGCGGCGGCGATCTCCCGCGGCGGGCCGCGCTTCACGCTGCGCACGGGGTCGAGGGCGCCGAGCCCGTCGGCCGCCAGCGCGCCGTTGAACGCCGCCACGGTCCCGGCAAGCGCATCCGCGTCGATCCCCGCCAGCTTCGCGCCTTCGGCGAGCGAGCCCACCGTGTGGATGGTGCCGCCATGCGTGCGCAGCAGCGGGTTGGGCGGGATCTTGTGGGCGCGGCCCACGCTGCGCCAGGTCGCGTCGTCCACCACCACCGTGGCGTCGAGAGGATCAGGCCGCCGGGCGATCCGGTTGGCTATGTAGACGCCGGTCTGCCCTTCATCGACGAAGCGGCGGCCGTCGGGACCGACGACGATGCCGGCATTCGCGAGGCCGTCGATCATCGGATAGGGCCACAGGTCGGCTCGCTCCAGCGCGTCCCGCGACACCAGGTGGCCATAGAAGTTGCCGAGCTCGGACACCGCCGCGCCGAGCGACGCGGCAAGCCCGAGCGACAGTCCGACGCCCGTGCCGGCATTGCGTTGGAGCACGCGTTCCGGCGTGGAGGTGACGTGCCTGGCAAGCGCGGCCCTGTCCGCCTGAAAGCCGCCGTCCGCAAGCACCACCGCCGACGCCCGCAGCCGTTCCGCGCGGCCTTCGCGCTCGACCTCCACCACGAAGCCGCCGCCCTCGGCGCGGATGTCGCTGACACGGTGCCCGGAGCGGACGGGCGACCCGAACTCGGCCATGCGGCGCGCCAGACGGCGCAGCACCCTGTCCGGCCCGCTTCCCGGCCAGACCAGCCCGGGCCGCGGCGGCCGCGGCGGCGCCATGACCCACTTCTCGTAGGGCGCCGGGCCGATGCGGATGAAACGCGCCTCGCCTGCGCGCTTCAGCCACCTGACGGCCCTGCCCGTATTGTATGCGATGACTTCGATCAGGGCCCGGTCGCGGTCGTCCGGCACGCCGCGCAGCAGCGATTCGGCCAGCGCGTCGGGTTGCATGCCGACATCGTGATAGTTGAGGTGCAGCCAGCCGAGCGCGTAGCGGGAATTGCACGGGTAGCGCTCGCCCACGCCCTGTTCGAGGACGATCACGCGCGCGCCCCGCTCGCTCGCGGCGACGGCGCTCGTCAGTCCGGCGAGCCCGCCGCCGACGACGATGATGTGCGCGTCGAGCTCCCCGGTCGGCAAGACGTCCCTCCCCCGCTGCGCGGCCGCGGCGGCCTAGGCAGTCTTTACTCCGTATACTGATAAAGTGCATGCTGTCAAACTGCCGGCAGGCGGCGGATCATATTGACCGCATACTGATAATCAGAATAATGTTGGACTTCTGCGAGGAGCGGCTGGACGAGCGCCTTTCGTCGGGAACGGCCGGCATGCGCGGGCGCCGCAGTCTGCCTCGAACGACGCCGTACCGCGATCGCGCTGGATGAGGTGTGCATGCCCCACGTCGTCACACAGCCCTGCTGCAACGACGCATCCTGCGTGCCGGTCTGCCCGGTCAACTGCATCCATCCCACCCCGTCGGACGCCGGCTACATGGGTGCGGACATGCTCTACATCGACCCGGATGTCTGCATAGACTGCGGGGCCTGCGCGGATGTCTGCCCCGTCGGGGCGATCCTGCCGGACTATGACCTGATGGGCGCCGACCGCGCGTTCATCGATTTGAATGCCAGCTTCTTCCGCGACGGCGCGGCGCCGCGATACGTGCCTCGCCGCGCGCCGCGGCGGCTCGACGACCGCCGGATGGCGCGCGACGGCGCCTTGCGTGTCGCGATCGTCGGGTCGGGTCCCGCCGGCGCCTATGCCGCCGAGGCGCTTTTGGGCACGCCGGGCCTCGACGTCGCGGTCGACATGTTCGAGCGCCTGCCGGTTCCGTGGGGGCTGGCGCGCTTCGGCGTGGCGCCGGACCACGCCGGGACCAGGGGAATCACCGCAATATTCGAGCGCACCGCCGACGATCCGCGTTTCAGGCTGGTGCTGGGCGTCGAGGTCGGCCGCGACATCGGCCATCTCGACCTGCGCCGGGCCTATCATGCGGTGATCTATGCCACCGGGGCCGCGGGCGACAGGCGGCTCGGCATTCCGGGCGAGGATCTGCGCGGAAGCTGGTCGGCGGCCGAGTTCGCCGCCTGGTACAACGGCCATCCCGACTTCGCGGATCGTCGCTTCGATCTCGATACGGAACGCGCCGTCGTCCTCGGCAACGGCAACGTGGCCCTCGACGTGGCGCGAATCCTTCTCTCGGACATCGACGCGCTCAGGCGCACGGACATCGCCGACCACGCGCTCGCGGCGCTCGCCGAAAGCCGCATCAGGGAAGTGTCGGTGGTCGGCCGGCGCGGCCCGGCGCAGGCGGCCTTCACCCTGCCGGAGCTGCTCGGCCTCGCCAAATCGCGCGGTTTCGCGGTTCAGGTGGAGATGCCGGAGGCGGCGGGTTTGGACGGGTTCGCGGAGCACTGGGCGGGCGCGCGCAGGCTGGAGGCGCTGGGCCGGCTGGCGAGCCGGCATCCGGCGGGCGGACGTGTCCTGAAACTGCTTTTCCAGCGCTCTCCCGTCGAGATCCTGGGAGAGGGCAGCGTGACCGGCGTCCGCTTCGTCAGGAACCGTCTCGACCACGCCGCCGACGGAGAGATCCTTGCGACGGCAACGGACGAGGAAGACGTGCTGGATGCCGGGATGGTCCTGCGCTCGGTCGGCAATAGGGGGACGCCCATCGCCGGGCTTCCCTTCGATCCGCGCCGCGGCACGGTCCCGAATACGGACGGGCGGGTCGCCGATTCCGCAGGCGGAGAGCCGGCCGCGGGCACCTATGTGACGGGATGGATAAGGCGGGGGCCGAGCGGCTCGATGGGGAGCAACAGGACATGCGCGCAGGAGGCGGTTGCCGCGCTCCTTGCCGACATGCGGAGCGGCCGGCTGCCCGCTCCCGCCGGCATCCCGGACAGGCTCGCGTCGGCGATCGCGCGCAGCGGCGGCATCGGGGAATGGCGTGCGATCGACCGGCACGAGCGCGCCGGAGGCAGATCGTCCCGCCGTCCGCGCGTCAAGCTCGTGGATCGCGCCGAAATCGCGAAAGTGGCTAGGGAAGGCAAGGCGGGATGATCGAGGTCAAGCAGTCCTTCTGCCGCGTCTGCATCAACCAGTGCTCGATCAACGTGGTGCTGGAGGACGGCAAGGTCCTTGCGGTGGAAGGAAATCCCGACAATCCGCAATACCGGGGCTACACCTGCGTCAAGGGCCGCTCCCAGGGCTCCTACCTCACCGACGAGGCGCGGCTGCTGCGGCCGCTGCGCAGGCGCGCCGACGGAAGCCACGAGCCTTTGTCCAGCAGCGAGGCTCTCGACGAGATCGCGCGCAAGCTGAGCGGGATCGTGGCGCGCCACGGGCCGCGATCCGTCGCCGCTTACTGGGGCACGCAGGCCTCGGTCGGCAATCGCGCCGCGGCCATGCCCTTCTACGACGCGCTGCTCGACGCGATCGGCACGAACATGCGTTTCGATCCCAACACGATCGACAAGGGCGGCAAGCTGGCCGCGCAGTCGTTCCTCGGCTATTGGGAGGCACCCTCGCAGGGCTTCGACGAGCCGGAAGCGATCCTGCTGATCGGCATCAATCCGTGGAACACCTATACGGGCTTTCCCGCCGGCTCCCCGCGGCGCTGGCTGATCGAGACGCTGGCGCGCGGCTGCAAGCTGATCGTCATCGATCCGCGCGAGACACAGGTGGCGCAGCGCGCCACGCATTTCCTGCAAATCGCCCCCGGCCACGATGTGAGCGTCCTGGCGGCCATGATCAAGGTGATCGTCGGCGAGCGGCTGTTCGACCGCCCGTTCGTGGCGGACCACGTCGCCGGGCTCGACGCGCTGTCGCGGGCGCTGGAGCCGGTCGACGTGGACGCGGTGGCCCGGGCTGCCGGCGTCCAGGCGACCGCTCTCGCGGAGGCCGCGCGGTGCTACGCGCGGGCGCGCCGCGGCTATGCGATGGCCGGCACCGGCCTGCACATGACCGGACAGGGCACGCTCGCCGAATATCTCGTGCAGGTGCTCGAAACCCTGTGCGGACGCTGGCTGCGCGCCGGCGAGCGCATCAAGCCGTCGCCGTCGTTGCTGCCGCCGTTCCGGGCCCGGGCCCAGGCCCGCGCACCCGACAGGGACTGGGCGCAGGGCGGGCGGATGCGGGTGCGCGGGCTGAAGCAGTCGCGCGCCGGCATGCCCGTGGCGGCGCTGGCCGAGGAGATACTCACGCCCGGCGACGGGCAGGTGCGGGCGTTCATAAGCTGGGGCGGCAATCCGGCGCTGGCATTTCCCGATCAGCGGCGCGTCGTGGAGGCGCTGAGGGCGCTCGAGCTGTTCGTCCAGATCGACCCTTGGATGTCGGAATCGGCCGGCATGGCGCACTACGTCCTGCCGACCGCGATGCCGCTCGAAGTCGCCTCGGCGACGGTCTGCACCGACTATCTTTCCGGTCGCGCCACCGGCTACGGGCAGGCCATGGCGCATGCCCAGTACACGGACGCCATCGTCGGGCGGCCGGCCGGCTCGGACCTGCTGGAGGACTGGCAGATCTTCTACGAGCTGCTGGTGCGCATGGGCTATCCCCCCGAGGCGCGCCCGTTCGGACGCCCCACCGCACCGAAGATCCGCTTCGACGAGAGGCCGACCACGGAGGCGCTGCTGGAGCGCTTCACCGAGGGCAGCCGCATTCCGCTCGACACCGTCAGGCGCTATCCCGGCGGCCACGTCTTCGACGAGGACCTGATCGTCGTCGAGCCCGGCGATCCGGCCAATACGGCGCGGCTGGACGTCGGCAGCGCGGAGATGATGCGCCGCCTCGGCGAACATCTCGCACGGCCGCGGGAGCCGGAGGACGGCCGCTACGGCTACCGCATGCTCTGCCGCCGCGCCAACCACGTCAACAACACGACGAGGAAGGCCGCGACCAACAAGGGGCCTGCCTACAACCCGGCCTACCTCCATCCCGACGACATGCACGAGCTCGGCGTGGCGGACGGCGACGAGGTCGCGATCTCCTCGCCGCTCGGCTCCATCCGCGCCATCGCGCAGGCCGACGCTCACCTGCGGCGCGGGACCGTCTCGATCGCCTTCGGCCACGGCAGGGCGCAGGACCCGGATGCCGACCCGGCCGCGGTCGGTTCGAGCCCGAACCGGCTGATCCCGGTCGATGAGGTCTTCGACCCGTTCACCGGCCAGCCCCGCATGACCAACGTGCCCGTGGCGATCGCCCGGGCCTGAGCGGCGTTGCCCGGCCGGCCGGGCAAGGCCGCGAAGGCTCGATGCAAACTTGACAGTATGCTGATTATCAGAATAGCATCAAATAGCTCGACATCGATACGAGCCTGCATTCGGGAGGAGTGTGATGCATAGACCGAACAATGACCGTGTCATGTCTGGACGCGGGTCGCGACGCAGTGTCCTGAAACTGTCCCTGGCCGCCGCGGCGCTGACCGCGCTTCCGGCCGCCGGCGCGCTCGCGCAGGGCGGACAGAAGGTCACGGTGGGGCACCAGCACACCATGACCGACATCGTGTTCTACATCGCCGCGGAGAAAGGCTACTTCTCGAAGGAAGGCCTCGACGTGGAGCTCGTGCCGTTCAAGAGCGGCGCCGACATGGTCGCCGCGCTCGCGTCGGGCCAGCTCGACGTCGGGTCGGGCGGCCCCTCCGCCAGCCTCTACAATGCCGTCTCGCGCGGGCTGCCGATCAAGATGGTGGCCGACCGCGGCCGGCCGCTTCCGGGCTATTCCTACGCCAACCTGCTGGTGCGCACGGCGCTGCTCGATTCCGGCGAGTTCAAGAGCTTCGCCGACCTGAAGGGCCGCAAGATCGCCGGCTATGCCAAGGACAGCAGCACGGAAGTCTGGTTCTCCCGCATGCTGGAGCAGGGGGGCGTCTCCGAGGACGACGTGACCCGCGCCTTCCTCCCCGCCCCCGAGCACATCGTGGCGCTGACCAACGGCGCGGTCGACGCTTCCGTCACCGCGGAGCCGCAGTCGACGATCGCCGTCAGGTCGGGCGCGGCGAAGGTCTTTGCCGGCGCCGACGTCGTCTATGCGGACCAGCAGGTTTCCGGCGTGTACTACAGCGGCCGCTTCATCGAGGAGAATCGCCCGGGCGGCCTCGCCTTCATGCGGGCATGGAAGGGAGCCGTCGCCGAGTACAACCGCGCGCTGGTGAATGCCAAGCTCACCGGCGAAGGCGCCGACGGGATCATCGACATCCTCCTGAAGTACATCAAGGTCGACAAGGAGCTGGTGCAGTCCATCAACAACCCCTCGATCCGGGAGGATGGCTTCATCAACATGGAGTCCATGCGCAACGACCTGGACTACTATCGCAAGCGCGGGTTCATCACGAGCGACACGATCACCGCCGAGGACGTGGTCGACGAGAGCTTCGTGAAGGAACTGTCCAACTGAGGCCCATCCGGCCGGGCCCGCGACGGTGCCCGGCCGCCCCGCTGCACCGGCAGCGGACAACCCGGCTCCCCCGACGCGCGATCAAGGCATGAAGATCAGGATCCACCAGGACAAATGCATCGGTGCGGGCCATTGCGTTCTGGCCGCCCCCGACGTGTTCGACCAGAACGAGGACGACGGGATCGTCGTCCTCCTCGATGACCAGCCCGCCGCCGCGCGGCACGCCGCAGCGCGGTCGGCGGCGCGCGCCTGCCCGGTCCTGGCGATCGAGATCGTCGAGGACGAGTGACGGCGCGCCAACAGGAAAACGACGGATGCACTCTGCCAACTTTCCCCAGCCGCGCGGGGACGACCCGCTCAATCCGCCGGGGTTCTACTCTTTCTTCAGGGAGCGGGACCCGGTCGCCAGGGTGCGCCTCTGGAACGGCCGGCAGGCGTGGATGATCACGCGCTGGGAGGACGTCAGAACGGTGCTTTCGAGCCCGCATGTGAGCGCGATGCCGACCCGCGAGGGCTATCCGACCTTTTCGGCCGGCCATGCCGCGCGCGCCGGCGCCCGGCGTGCCTTCATCACCATGGATCCGCCGGACCACACCTTCTTCCGGCGCATGCTGACGCGCGAGTTCACGGTCAAGCGGCTGGAGCAATTGCGGCCGGCCATACAGGCGGTAGCCGACAGGCTGCTCGACGCGATGATCGCCGGCGGCTCGCCGGCCGACCTGCGCGAAGGCTACGCCATGCCGCTGCCGGCGACGATCATCTCGACCATGCTCGGCGTGCCATACGAACATTACGACAGGCTGCGCGAATGGACCGAAGCCCGCAACGTGCTGGCGAACGATCCTTCCGTGGTCAGGCAAGCGGCGGCGAACATGCTTGTGCTGCTCGGCGACATCATCCGCGAGAAGACGAGGAACCCCGGCGACGACATGCTGTCGCGGCTGGCGGCCGACTATATCGTGCCCGGCACGCTGTCCCATGACGATGCCGTCCAGATGGCGTCGCTGCTCTACGCGGCCGGACACGACACCTCGGCGAACCAGATCGCGCTCGGCGCGCTCAGCCTGCTGGAGCATCCGGCCCAGTTCGAGGCGATCAAGGCGGACCCGGCGCTGCTCAGGCCCGCCATCGAGGAGATGCTGCGCTTCAACACCATCGTGCATCTCAACTCCGCGCGCGTGGCGACCGCCGACATCGAGGTGGGCGGCAAGACGATCCGCGCGGGCGAAGGCATCTTCGCGCTCATCTCGGCGGCGAACCGCGATCCGGCCCAGTTCGCCGATCCTGACGTGTTCGACATCTTCCGCCCGGAGAACCGGCATCTGGCCTTTTCCTACGGCGTGCACCAGTGCCTCGGCCAGCCGCTCGCCCGCATCGAGATGGAGATCGCGTTCGAGACGCTGATCCGGCGCCTGCCGGGGCTGCGCCTTGCAGTGCCGATGCAGGAGCTCGAATTCGACGATTCCACCGTGGTCTTCCACATCAGGCGACTGCCGGTGCAATGGTGACCGCTCGTTCCAGCAGCGAAGCGCCCCGGCGGGTCGTCATCGCCGGAGGCGGCCAGGCCGGCCTCGCCGTGGCCTTCCGGCTGCGCGAGCTCGGCTTCGGGGGCGCAGTCGCGGTGGTGGCGGCGGAGCGCGGCCGTCCCTATCAGCGCCCGCCCCTGTCGAAGGCGCTGCTCGCCGGAACGGTCGGCGCCGACGCGCTGGCGACGCATGACGGCGACGACTTCGCCGCCGGCGGCATCGAGCTGATCGACGGCACTGCGGTCCTCGCCATCGACCGCCGGGCGCGGAACGTGCGGCTGTCGAACGGAGCCGGCCTGCGTTACGACGACCTCGTCCTCGCCACCGGCGCGCGCAATCGCACGCTGGCCTGCGAGGGTTGCGAGCTGCCGGGCATCTACCACCTGCGCACGATGGAGGAGGCCCTCGCCATGCGCGGCGCCCTTGCCGGCGCGCGAGCGATCATCGTCGTCGGCGCCGGCTTCCTGGGCATGGAGGTCGCCTCCTGCTTCGCGGCGCAGGGCAAGCGGGTGACGGTCGTCGAAGCGGCGTCGCGGTCGATGGCGAGAGCCGTGACCGGCCCGGTTTCGGCCGCCTTCGAGCGGCGCCACGCGACCGAGGGCGTGTCCTTCCTGTTCAACGATCAGGTGCGTGCTTTCCTGGGATCGGGCGCCGTCGGCGGCGTGCTGACGCGCGCCGGGCTCAGGCTGGATGCCGACGCCGTGGTCGTCGCCGTCGGCGTCCTGCCCAATGTCGAGCTGGCGGCCGAGGCCGGATTGCCCGTGGCGAACGGCATCCTCGTCGACGAGCGCCTGCGGACGCCGGACCCTGCGATCTGGGCGATCGGCGACTGCGCCAGCTTTCCGGACGGCGGCGGCGCGCGGTGGCGGATCGAGTCCGTCCAGAACGCCGTCGACCAGGGCCGCTACGTCGCCGACCGGATCATGGGGAGCGGCGGCAGTTACGAGCAGGTGCCGCTGTTCTGGAGCGAGCAACTCGGACTGAGGCTCCAGATCGCCGGCGTGCCGGGCGGGGACGACGGCATCGTCGTGCGCGGCGACGCCGCCGGCGGCAGCTTCTCCGTGTTCCGCACGCGCGGCGACCGGGTGACCGCCGTGGAATCGGTGAACGACCCGCGCACCTACATGCTGGGCCGGCGCATGCTCGGCCAGCGGTCGAGCGTGCCGGCCGGGCTGCTTGCGGCGACGGACGTCGATCTGAAAAGCTTGATCGGGCAGGCCGGCGGCGCGGACGAGGCCGCGGGGAGGATGCAGTGATCAAGGTAAGCGGCCTCACGAAGGAATTCGCCGGCAACACCGGGCTGATCAGTGCGGTGGACAACGTCTCGCTCGACGTGCCCGAGGGCAAGTTCGTGTCCATCGTCGGCCCAAGCGGGTGCGGCAAGACCACCTTCCTGCGCATCCTCGCCGGGCTGGAGGACGCGTCGGAGGGCGAGGTGCGTATGGGCACGCCCGCAACGCCCTATTCCAACTCCATGGTGTTCCAGGGCGATTCCGTCTTCCCCTGGATGACGGTGTGGGACAATGCGGCCTACGGCCTGAAGATCCGCGGCGTGCCCGACGGGGTGCTCACCGAGCGCGTCGGCCGCTATCTGGAGAAGACGGGCCTGTCGAAGTTCGCCAAGGCGTACCCGCACGAGCTGTCGGGCGGGATGAAGCAGCGCGTGTCGATCGCCCGCGCCTTCGCCAACGACCCCGACGTCTTCCTCATGGACGAGCCGTTCTCGGCCCTCGACGAGCAGAACCGCACCATTCTCCAGCACGAGCTGCTGAAGGTGTGGGACGAGTCCCGCAAGACGGTCGTCTTCGTCACCCACAGCGTCGACGAGGCGGTGACGCTCAGCGACACGGTGATCGTGATGACGGCGCGGCCCGCCCGCATCAAGTCTGTCATCGAGGTGCCGTTCGCCCGGCCGCGCGACGTGCTGGAGCTGCGCAAGGACCCCGAATACGGGCGCGTCGTCTACCAGATCTGGGAATCTCTGCGCAGCGAAGTCACCGGCATCGAATAGGCATCCGAACGGGGAATTGCAGGCATGACCACCGATGTCGACGTCTCCTACGCAGCCGCGAGGGCGCAGAAGCGCCGCGAGGCGCTGATCGGACGCAAGGCCCGGCAGCGGCGCCGGGAGCGCATCCTCGTATTCGTCACGCCGATGCTGCTGCTCGTCCTGTGGGAAATCCTCGGCCGCCTCTCGCTGATAGACATCCGCTTCTTCCCGCTGCCCTCGACGATCCTCGGCGGGCTCTTCGCGATGGTGAAGTCGGGCGAGCTCATCGTGCATATGCTCGTCAGCCTCCAGCGGGTCGCCATCGGATTCCTGTTCGGGGCGGTGCCGGCCATCGCGCTCGGCATAGCGATGGGACTGTCCCGCTGGGTGCGGGTGGTGGTGGAGCCTATCAGCGCCGCGCTCTACGCCATCCCCAAGACCGCGCTGTTCCCGCTTTTCCTCATCCTGTTCGGCCTCGGCGAATCGTCGAAATACGCGATGGTCGCGGTCGGCGTGTTCTTCCCGATCCTCATCAACACCGCCGCCGGCGTGCTGCAAATCCCGGGCATCTACTACGACGTCGGCAAGAATTTCGGCGCCAACCGCTACCAGGTCTTCCGCACGATCGCCCTGCCCGGCGCGATCCCCTTCATCTTCGCCGGGGTGCGCCTGGCCGCGGGCATGGCGCTGGTGCTCATCGCGGTCGCCGAGATGCTCGGCGCCAGCAGCGGGCTCGGCTACCTGCTGTGGAACGCGTGGTCGACCTTCGCGATCGATACGATGTATGTCGCCCTGGTCACCATCTCGGCGCTCGGCGTCATCATCACCTTCCTCATCCAGGAGCTGGAGGCCCGGCTGCTGCCGTGGCAGACGCGCTGACCCGGCGGCCGGAAGGCGCGCGACAGGAAATATGAACGTATAGAGACTATCAGTATTCTTCTTGGAAACGGAACCCGACGTGACTGAACAAGGCAAGGAACGCGTCGCCATGATCACCGGGGCCAATCGCGGCCTCGGGCTGGCGATCGCGCGATCGCTGCACCGCAGGTTCCGCTGCGTCCTCGTGGACCGCGACCCGCAGGTCGCCGCGACGGCGGCGGAGCTCGGCGCCGACGCGGTCGGCATGTCCGTCGACGTCACCGACGAAAGCGCCGTGGCGGATCTCATGAACCGGGTCGCGCGCGAGCTCGGCCGGCTCGACGTGCTGGTCAACAATGCGGGCATCAATCCGCGCCATCCCGAAAACAGGCTCTACACGATCGAGGAGATCAGCCTCGGCCAGTGGGAGGACGTGATCCGGGTCAACCTGACCGCCGTGTTCGCCATGTCGAAGGCGGCGCTGCCGCTCATGCGCAAGGGCCGGTGGGGGCGGATCATCAACGTCTCGTCGCGCTCGGCCCGCACCTTCACCGGCACGGCGGCGGCCCACTACGTCAGCTCGAAGGCCGGCGTGCTCGCCCTCACCCGCCAGTTGGCCGGCGAGGAGGGCAGACACGGCATCACCGCCAACTGCATCGCGCCCGGCCCCGTCCTGTCGCCGATGAGCACGGTCGAGGGCGAGGCCGGCATCGTCAAGCGCTCGTCCTATTCGCCGCTGGGACGGGTCGGCGCGCCCGAGGAGCTCGGCGCGACGGTGGACTTCCTGGCGTCCGACCAGGCCGGCTTCATCACCGGCGCGATCATCGACCTGAACGGCGGCTCCTTCATGCCCTGACGGGCGGGGACGAACTGAGGAACGGAGAATCACATGGCAAATCTCGGCACGATGGAAGATCTCCCGCTGGACTACCGGCAGGCGCTGAGCGCGCAGTCCACCGCGCCTCTGTGGCCGATGATGCGCAACGTGCTGCCGCACGGGCGCCCGGCGCCGGCGACGAAGCCCGGCATCTGGAGATACCGGGACATCCGTCCGCTGCTGCTGAAGGCGGGCGAGCTGACACCTGTCGAAAAGGCCGAGCGCCGCGTGCTGGTGCTCTCGGATCCCGGCCGCGGCGCCGGCGCCATGCAGGTCAGCTCCGCCATCTATTGCGGCCTGCAACTTCTGCTGCCCGGCGAGAAGGCCCCCGCTCACAAGCACACCCCGAGCGCGGCGCGCATCATCGTCGAGGGCGAAGGCGCCTTCACCATCGTCGACGGCGAGAAATGCGTCATGAAGCACGGCGACCTCGTGCTCACGCCGGGCGGCATGTGGCACGACCACGGCCACGAGGGCAGCGAGCCGGTCATCTGGCTGGACGCGCTGGACCTGCCGCTGTTCGTCTACCTCGAGGGCTCCTATGCCATCGAGGGCGAATTCCAGACGCCGCGCAACCGGCCCGATGCGTCCATGCTGGAGTTTTCCGAGGCGGGGCTGCTGCCGCCGCGCAGCGCCGGCGCCCTGCGGACGAAATATCCGCAGCTTCGCTATCCCTGGGAGAAGACGGCAGCAGCGCTCGCCCGCCTGAAGACCTTCGCGGACGCCAACGAACCCATCGAGCTCGACTACGTCAACCCGGAGACGGGCGAGCCCTGCCTTCCGACGATGGGCTTCACCGCCATGCTGCTGCGCGCGGGCGACGTCTACGAACCGCCGCTGAAGTCGACCAGCGGCGTGTTCCATGTCGTCGACGGCGAAGGCGTGAGCCATGTCGACGGCACGGAGATCGCATGGCGGCGCGGCGACACCTTCTCCGCGCCGGTGTTCGCCAGGATCGACCATCGCGCGACGGGCGGGGACGCCCATCTCATCCGCGTCCACGACACGCCGTTGCAGCAGAAGCTCGGCTTCTACGAAGAGCGGGCGAGAGACTGACCGCCATGTCGTCCTGTCTGTTCGAGCCGCCGCCGCCGGTGCTCGCGTCCATCGCGGGCAGCCAGGTGCGCTATCCAATACGCCGCATCTTCTGCGTCGGGCGCAACTATGCCGAGCACGCGGCCGAGATGGGCGTGGCCGTCGACCGCGAGGCGCCGTTCTACTTCACCAAGCCGGCGTCGGCCTACGTGCCGTCCGGCTCGACGATTCCCTATCCGCCGGCGACGTCCAACTATCACTACGAGATGGAGCTGGTCGTGGCGCTCGGCGGGCCGGCGTTCCGCGTGCCGGCGGCCAGGGCGCTGGACGCCGTCTACGGCTATGCCTGCGGGCTGGACATGACCCGGCGCGACCTGCAGCTCGAAGCCCGCGCCAGGCAGCGGCCGTGGGACGTCGGCAAGGCGTTCGAGCAATCGGCGGTGCTTGCCGGGATCGTGCCTGCCGAGCGGTTCGGCGCCGTGGGCGGGCAGGCCATATCGCTGCGCGTCAACGGCGCGCGGAAGCAGTCGGCGCGCCTCAGCGATCTCGTCTGGAGCGTGCCGGAGCTGATCGCCCATCTTTCCACGCTCTACCATCTGGAGGCCGGCGACCTGATCTTCACCGGGACCCCGGCCGGCGTCGGGCCGGTCGAGCCCGGCGACAGGATCGACGGCTCGATCCACGGCTGCCCGCCGGTCGAGCTCGTCATCGCCGCGCCGGAAGGGACGGCGGGCCATGGATGAGCTGGTCTTCTACGGCTATTTCCGCAGCTCGGCCGCCTATCGCTGCCGCATAGCGTTCGCCCTGAAGGGCGTTGCGCCGCAGACGCGGTACGTCCATCTGCGGCGCAATGGCGGCGAGCATCTGCAACCCGCCTACGCCGCGATCAACCCGCAGATGCTGGTGCCCAGCCTCGCCGTCGGCGGGGCGGTGCTCACGCAGTCCTCGGCGATCATCGAGTGGCTGGAGGAAAGCCGTCCCGAGCCGCGCCTGCTGCCGCAGGACCCGTTCGAGCGCGCGCGCTGCCGCGCTTTCGCGCAGGTCATGGCCGCCGACATCCATCCGCTCGCCAACCTGCGCGTGCTGTCCTATCTGCGCACCGAGCTTGCGCAGGAGCAGCCCGCGGTCGACCGCTGGGCGAGGCACTGGATCGGCCGGGGCCTGGCGGCCTGCGAGGCGCTGCTCGGGCCCCGCGCCGGGGGCTATGCCTTCGGCGACCGCCCGGGCATGGCGGAAATATACCTGATCCCGCAGCTCTACAGCGCGCGCCGCTTCGGCTGCGACCTGCAAGCCCTTCCCCGCCTGCTGGAGATCGAGGCACGATGCCTCGAACTGGAAGCCTTCCGGTCCGCTGCGCCCGAAGCGCAGCCGGATGTGGAATGACCGGCGGAGGCGGGACATGGACGAACGGCGCGACGAGGTCGATCTGGTGGTCATCGGGGCGGGAGCGGCCGGAATGACCGCGGCCATCGTCGCGCGCCTGAACGGCCTGTCGGTCGCGGTCTGCGAGAAGACGGCGCAGGTGGGCGGCACGACGTCCACGTCGGCGGGCACGCTCTGGATACCCGGCAACAGCCAGAGCAGGGCCGCAGGCTACGAGGACAGCGCGCAGGCCGCCGCCACCTATCTCGACGCGCTGACCGGCCATTCCGGCGACGCCCGCCGCAAAGCCTATCTGGACGACGGCCCGCGCGTCATCGACTACCTTGAAGCCCACACCGACCTGCGCTTCGTCGCGGCCGGCAAACATCCCGACTACCGCAACACCATGCCCGGCTCGGCGGTCTACGGCCGCGCCATCGCGCCGGCGCCGTTCGACGGCCGGCGACTGGGCCGCGACTTCGAGCGCGTGCGGCCGCCGATCGGCGAGTTCATGCTGTTCGGCGGCATGATGGTGGGAAAGGTGGACATAGCCCGCCTGCTGCGCCGCTACCGGTCGCCCGGCGATTTCCTTCATGCCGTCCGGCTGGCCGGCCGGTTCTTCGTCGACCGCCTGCGCTTCAGCCGCGGCACCAGGCTGGTGATGGGCAATGCGCTGGTGGCGCGGCTCTTCTCCAGCGCCCGCAAGCTCGGCGTGGGCTTCCGCTTCGAGACGCCTCTGGAGCGGCTGCTGGTCGAGAACGGCGCCGTGGCGGGCGCCGTCGTCCGCACCCCGGGCGGCACGCGAACGCTGCGCGCCCGGCGCGGCGTCGTGCTGGCCACGGGCGGCGTGGCGCACAATGAAGGGTTGCGCAGGCAGGTGATGCCGCGGGTCGCTCCGTTTTCGATGGCGGCCCCGTCGGACACCGGCGACGGAATCGCGGCCGCGCTCGAGGCGGGCGGGGTTCTCGATCCCGCCGACCACCGCGGCGCGGGCCTGTGGACGCCTGTGTCCCGTACCCCGGCCCGGCGCGGATGGAGAGGGCTTTTTCCGCATCTCTATCTCGACCGCGCCAAGCCGGGGGTGATCGCCGTCGACCGCAGCGGGCGCCGCTTCACCAACGAGGCCGCCTCTTATCACGACTTCGTGGAGGGCATGCTGCGGGCGAACGCCGACGACCCGGCGCGGCCGGTGCATCTCGTCGCCACGATGCGGTTCGTTCGCAAATACGGACTCGGCGCGATCTATCCGGGCACGCGCTCGCTGGCGGATTTCGAGCGCGGCGGATATGTCTTCGCCGCGCCCGACCTGCCGCAGCTTGCGCGGAAGATCGGCGTCGATCCGGCCGTGCTTCGAGCCACCGTGGAGCGCTTCAACGCGAACGCCGCAGCGGGCCGGGACGAAAGCTTCGGCCGCGGAGAAGCCGAGCTCGACCGCTTCAACGGCGATCCGGATCACCTGCCGAACCCCTGCCTCGGTCCCGTCGAGGGCGGGGCCTACGTCGCCATGCCGCTCTGGGCAGCCGATATCGCCGTCAGCGCCGGCCTGAGAACCGACGAGGACGGAAGGGTTCTCGACGGCGGCGGGCGCCCGCTCGGGGGACTTTACGCCTGCGGCAACGACATGGGTTCGGTCATGGAGGGGACCTATCCGGGGCCGGGCACGACGCTCGGGCCGGCATTGGTGTTCGCTTACCGGGTCGCGATGCACGCGGCGGCAGCGGGGCGGGATTGAGGCCGGTTCTGAAGGGATGCGCCATGATCGATGCCAACAACACAGCATACTGATTTAATGAATACGCAGGATTGCGGCGCCGGGCGTCGCGATTGGAGAAGCTGATGACGTCCTTGCCAATTTTGATCGCCGGAGCCGGAATCGGCGGCCTGTCGCTGGCGCTCGGGCTGGCGGAGCGCGGCATGCGCGTGCTCGTGCTGGAAAGGGCGCCCACGCTCGGCGAGATCGGCGCGGGCATCCAGCTCGGCCCTAACGCATTCCACTCCTTCGACTTTCTCGGCATCGCGCAGGAGGCGAAGCGGCACGCCATCTTCATCGACAGCCTGCGCCTGATGGACGCGTTGAGCGGCGACGAGATCATCCGCATTCCGCTGGAGGATGCGTTCCGCCAGCGGTTCGGCAATCCCTATGCGGTCGTGCATCGCGGCGAGCTCCACTCCATCCTGCTGCGCCGCTGCCGCGAATCGAGCCTCGTCGATATCCGGACCAGCGCGGAAGTGGCGCGCTACGACCAGGACGGCGCGTCGGTGACGGCGACCCTGGCCGATGGCGAGCGGTTGCGCGGAAGCGCGCTGGTCGGCGCCGACGGCCTCTGGTCGAACGTCAGGAGCCAGCTCGCCGCAGACGGGCCGCCGCGGGTTTCCGGCCACACCACCTACCGCTCCGTCATCGCCGTCGAGGACATGCCGGAAGATCTGCGCTGGAACGCGGCGACGCTGTGGGCCGGCCCCAAATGCCATATCGTGCACTATCCGTTGTCGGACTGGAGCTCGTTCAATCTGGTGGTGACCTACCATAACCACGCGCCGGAGCCCGTGGCCGGTGCTCCGGTGCATCACGACGAGGTGCATGAGGGCTTTCGCGACACCTGCGCGACGGCCCGGTCGATCATCCAGCACGGATCGAACTGGCGCAAATGGGTCCTGTGCGACCGGGAACCGATCGCCAGATGGGTCGACGGCCGCGTGGCGCTGCTGGGGGACGCGGCCCATCCCATGATGCAGTATTTCGCGCAGGGCGCCTGCATGGCCATGGAGGACGCGGTCGCGCTGACGCATCTGCTCCAGCATTCGGACGACGTCGAAACCGCGATGCTGCGCTATCAGACGGCGAGGACGTTGCGCACGGCGCGCGTCCAGCTCCAGTCGAGGGCGATCGGCGACCACATCTACCATCCGTCCGGCGTGCATGCGGCGCTGCGCAACGAGATCATGCAGGCCAAGTCCGCCGCCGAATGGTACGATATCCTGGCTTGGCTCTACGGCGGCTCCGGGCTGTCGGGCATCGAGATGCCGGCGGCGGAAGCGGTGCCGAGGAGGGCATCCGCATAGCCGGCGGCGGTTCGGGCCGGCAGGCCGCGCGCCAGATTGACAGTATACGGAACATATGCATAGACAACAACGAGCGGCAATCGAGGGCGTCCGACACGGACCGGGGAGCCGTGTAGGATGTCCATGCTTCGCAGGCTCGGACAGGGGAGGAAGATGACCGGCACCGTGCTGTATGCCTCGAAGGACGGGGTGGCTTCGATCACGCTCAACCGTCCCGAGAGGAAGAATGCCATCAACGAGCAGATGGCCGCCGATCTGGAAGCCGCATGGAGGCGCTTCGAGGAGGGCGACGACGTCGTTGCCGTGCTCAGCGGCGCCGGCGGCAATTTCAGCTCCGGCGTCGACCTGAAGGATCCGCCGCAGAGCGGCTCCCGCTGGGCGCCCAATCTGGGCGTGCGCACCGCCAAGCCCATCATCGCCGCCGTCGAAGGCTGGTGCGTCGCCGGCGGAATGATCCTGCTCCAGCAGGTCGACCTCGCGGTGGCCGCGGAGGACGCCCGCTTCTGCTATCCGGAGGTCAGGATCGGATTCTCGAAAGGCGTCGCCTCGGCGCTCGCCGCGCGCGTGCCCCACAAGCTGGCGATGGAATACCTGCTGCTCGCCGACGAGGTGTCGGCGGCGGAGCTCCACCGCGCCGGCTTCCTCAACCGCGTGCTGCCCCCGGCCGAGGTGCTGCCGTTCGCCCGGGGCTGGGCGGCGCGGATAGCCGGGCACGACCCGGCCTGCCTGCAACTCGTCAAGCAGGGCGTGCTCGACACCTTGCCCCGCGCCCCCGGCGAGATCGCCGCTCAGGTGCGCTGGGCCTCCGATCGGCTCACGGGCAACCGCCGCATCGGCGATCCCGACGCCCGACAGAAGAAATGAGAAGTGGACACCCGATGACGACGTCCTTCCCCGGTGAAAAGCTCGAGCCGCCGCTGCGCGGACTGAAGATCGTGGACATATCGCATTTCATCTCCGGCCCGTTCGCCACGATGATCCTCGGCGACCTCGGCGCGGAAGTGATCAAGGTGGAGCCTCCGTCGGGCGATCCGACGCGGCTGATCCCGCCCTTCATCTCGGAGGGCAACAGCACCTTCTACTACAGCGTGAACCGCAACAAGAAAGGCATCGTGCTCGACCTCAAGGAGGACGCGGGCAAGGAAGCGTTGATGCAGCTTCTCAAGGAGGCCGACGTCTTCTGCCACAATTTCAAGTCGGGCGTTGTCGACCGGCTCGGCTTCGACTTCGCCACCCTGCACGCCATGAACCCCGGGCTGGTGGTCTGCTCGGTCTGCGGCTTCGACAGCGAGGGTGAGTACGGCAACTTCCCGGCCACGGACTCGCTGGTCCAGGCGGTGTCCGGCGTGATGAGCATCACCGGCGATCCCGACGGCCCCCCTGCCCGCGTGGGCTACCAGATCGGCGATACCGCCGGCGGCCTGTGGGCGGCCGTGGCGATCCTCGCCGGCCTTCAGGGACGCCAGCGCGACGGCAAGGGCCGCTTCGTCGAGGTGTCGATCCTCGATGCGCAGCTCAGCCTGCTCATCTGGCAGGCGCAGGACTATTTCACCCACGGCATCGTCTATTCGCGCGTCGGCACGCGGCTCGCCAACATGCCGCCCAGCCGCGCCTACGAATGCGCCGACGGCCGGTACGTCTATGCGACGCCCAGCGTGCTGCCGCGCTGGTGGGTCGGCTACATGAACGCGATCGGCCGGGCCGACCTTGCGGAGGATCCCCGCTTCAAGACCGTTCCGGAGCGGCGCAAGCACGCCAGGGAGCTGGAAGCGGTGGTCGCCGAGGCCTTTCTGGCGAAGGATTCTGCCCACTGGGTCGCCGCCTTCCAGAAGGAGGGCGTGCCCGTCGCGCTGGTCCAGACCATCGACGAGGCGTTCGCCTTCCCCACGGTGGCCCGCCGCAACATGATCGTCGAGGTCGAGAACGCCGACGGGACCGTGCAGAAGATGGTCGGCAACCCGATCAAGACCGGCAGCGCGGAAACCTTCTCCGCGCCGCCGGTGCTGGGCCAGCACACCGGGGAAGTGCTGGCGAAGCTCGCCGGCCGGTCGCGCTAGAGCCTGTTATGGACCCTGGATGGAGGCTGCGTTGAGCGACGAAGGACCGCATGACAGGAGAAAGGCGCAGGCCGGTATCGGGCATACCGGCAAGCCTTTCGACGCATCAGGCGGCCTTCGCCGCTCAACCCTTCGGGCTGCGCCGCTTTTGGCCCACCGGTTCGTCGCCGGTCTTGCAGGTATTCCCGATACCGGTCTGCGACCGGCTCCTGCCGGGCGGGCCAAAATCGGCGGCAGCGCAGCCCCATCCATAGTCCATAACAGGCTCTAGCCATGACCGCAAAGCGACATGACGGGACGCCGGCGCCCTGTGCCGGCATCGGCGCGGCGGAGGCCGCGAGATGACCGGGCCGCAGCTCGTGGCGGGCGCCGCCATCACGCCGCGCGTGGTTCCGCTCTCCTTGCAGCGGCTGGTGATGGAAGCGGGCGTGAACCGCGATTTCGCGCCCATCCACCATGACGTGGACGAAGCGAGAAAGGCGGGAGCGCCGGGGCCGTTCACCAATTTCGTCTTTCTTCAGTCCCTCGTCGAATTCACCCTGCGCGCCTGGGCCGGCCCGTCCGCGCGGATCGAGCGCATCGCCTTCAAGCTCGGCGGCTTCAACGCGGTGGGCATGACGCTCACCTGCTCCGGCACGATCGTCGAGGCCGTTCGCGACGCCGGGGGCGTGGTGGCGCGCATCGCGATCACCATCGAGGCCGCGGGCCGCGTCACGTCGACAGGCGAGTGCGAGGTCAGATTTCCAACCGATACGACAGCGAAGCAGGAGTAGCCCTTGTCGCGCAAGAAGACCGTGTTCGCCATGAGCACCACCCCCTTCCGGGAGGACGGATCGCTCGACGAGGAGGGGTTCCGCACGCATTTGAGACGCCTGCGCGATGCCGGCGTGGGCGTGTATCTCGGCAGCCCCGGCTCGGGCGAGGGCTATGCCCTCAGCGAGGACGAGCGGCGGCGCGTGTTCGAGATCGGCGTGGAGGTGCTGAAGGGCCGCGTGCCCGTGCACGCCAATCCCCCCGAGCCGCGCACGGCCGCGCAGGTCATCGAATGGATGAAGATGGCGATCGACGTCGGCGTCGACTGCGTCGAGCTGTACGCGCTGGACGCCGGCCACGGCATGCGGCCGCGCCCCGACGAGCAGGTGGCCTATTACGAGGACGTGCTGCGCGCCGTCGACTTCCCGATCGCCCTGTCGATCCACCGCGTCGCCTCGTCGTGGTCGCCCTCGACCAGGCTGATCAGCCAGCTCGTCAAGGGCTTCAGCCAGGTGCGCGCGGTCCATGTGATCGCCGCGGGAAGCGAGACGGCCCTCCAGATCCGCGACGGCATCCCGGACGACGTGGCCGTCTACACAGGCACGGCGACGCTGTTGCAGGACATATTGATGGGGCTCGACGGCTGCCAGGCGGCCGAAGGCAATGTGTGCCCTAACCTGCTGATGGGCGTCATCCGCGACGCGGAGGCGGGCGACATCGCCGGGGCGGCGCACAAGATGGGCATCATCCTGCGCCTCTACAAGCTGTCCGGCCGCTGGAGCCCGTCGAGCGCGCGCTGGGTGAAGATGGCGCTCAAGGTGTTCAGCCATCCGGGCGGCGACGTCCGCCGCCCCTATCTCATGCCCCCCGCGTCGGAGATCGACGTTATGCGGTCGGCGTTCCAGGACATCGGCCTGATCGACGCCGAGGCCGCTGCGGCATCGGCCCGGGCGGCAAAGGCCGGCTGACGGCGCTTCGCACATCATCGCGCGACGAGGAGACGAGCATGGCGCTGCACCTCATTCCCGGAACGGTGGACGATGCCCGTGCCTGGATCGGCCGCCCCTTGCCCCCGCGCGTCGGCGCCGACGCCGCCTCGGTGGCCGACTTCCGCCGCAAGATGGAGGTGCAGGGCGTCGGCTTCCCGATCCATCTCGACCCCGAGGCCGCCCGTCGGGAAGGATATCCCGACGTTGTCGCGCCCGTCTCGATGCTGCGCCCGCTCTCGACGCGCGCCTACTGGCCCGCGCAGGGCGAGCTCAGCCTGGACCCGTTCGTCCCCGGCCCGCCCATTTTCGAGGTCGTGCCGGGGCCGGGCGACCGGGTGGTCGTGACGGCAGTCGACACGCGCTACCATGCACCGGTCCACCCCGGCGATCGCATCGTCTCGACCTCCGTTCTGCGCGACGTCACCCCCAAGTCCACCGCCATCGGCGACGGCATCTTCATGAAGGTGGAGACGGCGTACACGAAGGAAGCGGACGGCGAGCTCTGCGGCGTCGAGATGCTGACCTTCTTCCGCTATACGGCCAGGCCGGTCTAGGCGCCGGACGATGGCGCCCGGGTCGGCGGCCGCGCCCGCAAAGCCGGAGGCAGGCGGCTTTCCCGCGCTGTTCCGGCCGCTGGAGATCGCCGCCGGCCACGTTGCCCGCAACCGCACCGTCGCATTGCCGCACGGGCAGGCGACGCTCACGGTTCCCGAGCTCGTGCGCAACTTCGCCGAGCTCGCCGCAAACGGGCTCGGCCTGATCGTGCTCGGCGCCACCGTCGTCGCGGAGCATTCCTTCCACGCGACGCGGCGGGACGACAGGGGCCTGCTGCCGATCTTCGATCCCGGCTTCGCGGCGCGGCTCGGCCCGGTCGCCGACGCGGTGCACGGGCATGGCGGGCTGGTGGTGGCCCAGCTCCTGCATTTCGGCGCGGAGCGATGGGGTCTCGCGCCGCCCTACGCCGCCGTCGCCGGCCCGTCGCCGGCGTTGTCCCGGCGCGAAGGGGTCTTCGCCCCGGCGCTCGACCTCGCCGATATCGCGGAGCTCCGCAATGCCCATCGCGCCTCCGCCCGCAACGTGATCCGTGCCGGCTTCGACGGCGTCGAGCTGCATGCGGCGCACGGCTACCTGCTGAACCAGTTCCTGGCTCCCGCGCGCAACAGCCGGGGCGACGGGTATGGCGGGTCGCTGCGCAACCGCTCGCGGCTGCACCGCGAGATCCTGAGCGATCTGCGAGACGATCACCCCGGCCGCCTTATCGGCATCCGGCTGCCGTCGGGCGGCCGCGACGAGGCAGGCCCGGAGGCGGGCGAGATACTGGAGCTGTGCGGCGCGCTCTGGCAGGAACGCCTGATCGACTACATCACGGTTTCGGTGGCTTCCGCGCCGCATCGCTACGTGAAGGACGCGAGCTTTCCGGCCGGCGGGACCCGCGAGGCGACCCGCAACATCCTGCGCGTGGTCGGCTGTCCCGTGACGGCGACCCAGAACATCGGCACGCCCGGGCTGGCGGAGGACATGGTTGCCAGCGGCGACGCCAGCATGGTGGGGCTCGGGCGGGCGCTGCTCGCCGATCCCGAATGGGTGCTCAAGGCGGCCGCCGGCAAGGCGGACGACATCCGCCCCTGCCTGCGCTGCATGGAGGATTGCCGCGTCTACCGCGGTCAGAACTGGGTCACCTGCAAGGTCAACCCCGGCGCGCTCTCGCTTCCCGCCGTGCAGACGGACATCAGCGGGCGCGCCCCGATCACTGGCGTCGTCGGCGTCGTCGGCGGCGGCCCGGCTGGATGCGAGGCCGCTTTGTCGGCCGCGAAGGCCGGTGCGCATGTCGTCCTGTACGAGCGCTCGGCGGCGCTGGGCGGACGCTGCCGCATCGCCGGGATGGCGCCGCACCGCGCGGCGTGGCGCGACTATGTGCGCCATCTCGAAGGCCGCATCGCGCGCAGCGGCCGGATACGCGTCAGGCTGGAGGCCGCGCCGGACGCCTCGGTCCTGCGGGAGGACGGGGTCGGCCTGGTCGTTGCGGCGACCGGCGCGCGCACGGCGGTCGGCGCCGTCGCGGGCCTGCCGGTCGTCTCCCCCGAGCGGTTCCTCGATCCGGCAGGCCGGCCCGGGTGGCGTCGCGTCGTCGTGGTCGACGAAACCGGCCGATGGGATGCCGTCAGCGCCGCGGAGGCCGCCGCCGCCGCCGGCTGCGAGGTGGCGATGGTCACGCGGCAGGAGCGCGTCGCGGGCCGCATTCCGCCGGAGAGTTTCGAGGCCGTCATCGTCCGCCTGCGCGCGGCCGGCGTCGCCATCCATGTCCGCGCCGCCGTCGAGACGGCCGACGGGGTTCTCATGTGCCGCTTCCGCGAAGGCAGGGCGATCCCGCTCGCGGCGGACGGGCTCGTCTGGGCCGGACCGCTGGAGCGCGAACCCGTTCCGCCGTCCGGCCTGCCGACGATCCAGATCGGCGATTGCCTGGCGCCGCGCGGCCTGTCCTTCGCGGTGAAGGAAGGCGTCTTGCTCGGCGCCCGGCTCGCCCGCGACGACGCCGGTTCGTCCGGGGGGTGAGCGCTGCCTGCGGCGTTTTTTACCGTGCAGCCTTGTCGATATTCCGTATGCTGATAGATAGCTCGATGTCGTGCAGGGAAAGCCGAACTGTCAGATGGGTAAGTCCGACGATCTGTATTCGATGCCCGGGCATCTGGTGCGTCGGCTCTGGCAGGTGCACTCCGCTCTCTTCGCCGCCGAGTGCGGAGCCCTCGACATGACCTCCGTGCAATATGCTGCGATGCGCACGCTGCGATACAACCCCGGCATCGATGCGACGCGGCTTTCGGAGCTGATCGCGTTCGACCGCTCGACCATCGGCGACGTCATCTACCGGCTGGAGAAGAAGGGGCTCGTCCAGCGCACGCCGAGCGAGGAGGACCGCCGGATCAAGATCCTCGCGCTTTCGGCCGAAGGGATGGCCCTGCTGGAACAGGCGGAACCCGCCGTTCAGCGCGTGCAGGCGCAGCTCCTCAGCTCCCTTCCGCGATCGAAGCACGACGAATTCATCGGCATGCTCAAGAAGCTCACCTATGAGCGGGATTGACGGCGCCTGCCCGCACCGCGCGCTCAGCGCATCAGCCTGCCGCCATTGATGTCGAGCGTCGCGCCCGTGATGTAGCCGCTATCCTGGGACGCGAGATAGAGGACGGCGGAGCTCAGCTCGTCCGGCCGCCCGAGACGGCCCACGGGGATGGTCGCGAGAACCGCGGCGATCTTCTCGGGCGGCGCGGATTCGACCGCCGGGCTCGAAATCGCGGACGGCGCGACGGCGTTGACCGTCACGGAGAAGGGAGCGAGCTCCTGCGCGAACACCTTCGTCAGGATGAGGATGCCCGCCTTCGAGGCCGCGTAGTGCACGCCCGTCGCGGGGCTGGCCAACTGGCCGGCGATCGAGGAAAGGTTGATGATGCGCCCGGCCTTGCGCTCGCGCATGTGCCGGCCGGCGATGCGGCAGCCGAAGAACGTGCCGCGCAGATTGACCGACAGCACGTCGTCCCATTCCGGCGCGGTGATGTCCCATACCGGGCGCATCGCCGTGCGTGCGGCGTTGTTGACCATGATGTCGACGGCGCCGAAGCGCGCCACCGCGCCGTCGAACGCCGACTGGAACGCCTCTTCGTCGCGCACGTCGAGCATCTGCGCGACGGCGCGCCGGCCGTGGGGGTCGATGGCCCTGGCGGTCTCGGCGACGGATGCGTCGACGTCGGCCAGCACCACGTTGCGGCCGGAATCGGCGAGGGCCTTGGCGATCGCCGCGCCCAGCCCCTGCGCCGCGCCGGTTACGAATGCCGTCTGCATGGTCATGATCGCCTCCTCATTTGCGTCGCCTGATCTGATAGCCATGCGCTTCGCGGTCCCAGGTCGCGGCCGTCACGCCCTCTTCGCGCAGCTTGTATTTCTGCACCTTGCCGTTCTCGGTGCGCGGCAGGTCGGACGCGAAGGTCACGTAGCGCGGCACCGCGAAATACGGCATGCGCGTCTCGCAGAACCGCATCAGCGCGACCTCGTCGAAATCCGCGTCGGCACGACGCACGATCGCGGCCATCACCTCGTCCTCGGCGAGCTCCGATCGCACCGGATAGACCGCCGCGGCCGCAATCTGCGGATGGCTCAGCAGCACCTGCTCGACCTCGTAGGACGAGATGTTCTCGCCGCGCCGCCGGATGGCGTCCTTCAGGCGGTCGACGAATCTGAAATAGCCTTCGCCGTCGCGGATCACGCGGTCGCCGGTGTGGAACCAGAGATTGCGCCACGCCTCCACAGTCTTGTCGTCCATGCCGAAATAGCCGGTGGCGAAGGCGAAAGGCTCGTCCGCGCGCAGCACCAGCTCGCCCGGCTCGCCATCGGGCACCGGATTGTCCTGCGCATCGACCACGCGCGCGAAAAAGCCGTCGCGCACGCGTCCCATCGTGTCGGGCTTCTGGTCCCCGATCCCCCGGCCGATGACGAAATTCGTTTCGGTGGAGCCATAGGCCTCGAGCAGGGCGACGCCCGTGCGCTCGCGAAACACCTCGTGCAGATGGCCCGGCACGCCGGGGCCGAGCGCGATGCGCACTTTGTGCTCGCGTTCGGCGGGCGAGGGCTCCCGCGCGAGCAGGATCGGGACCATCGCGCCGAGCAGGTAGGTCACGGTCGCCTCGTGCCTCGCCAGCGCCGGCCAGAAGCCCGAGGCCGAGAAACGCCTTTCGAGCACGTAGGACGCGCCGTTCAGAAGCGCCTGCGCGAACGTGTTGAGCGCGTTGATGTGGAACAGCGGCAAGGTCGTCAGGAGCACGTCGCCCTCGCGCACCCCGAGCGCGGCCGCCGACAGGCTGCCCCACCAGTAATATTGCGCGTGGGGGCAGCAGACGCCCTTGGAGGGCCCGGTCGTGCCGGAGGTGTAGAGAATGGCCATGGTGTCGCCGGGCCGGATGGCGGCGGGCGCGAGCCGGTCGCCGCCCGGCGCATAGGCCCGGCAAGGCCGGCCCTGGACGCCATCTGCCGGCGGCTCCCCGCCGATGGACCAGATCGTTTCCAGCGGCAGCGCGGAAAGATCGGCCGTGTCCAGCGCGGAGACGAGATCCGTCTCGCAGGCGAGCAGCTTCGCCCCGCAATTGCCGAGAATGTACTGGACCTGCGGCCCCTGCGAGGCGGTGTTGATCGGCACCAGGATGGCGCCCAGCCAGGCGCAGCCGAGCACGATTTCCAGAAATGCCAGCCGGTTGCCGCACAGGATCGCGACGCGGTCGCCCCTGGCGATGCCGGCCTGCGCAAGCGCCGCCGCCGCGCGGGCGGCCGCCTCGCGCGCCTCGGCATAGGTCCATGCGCCGTCTTCCGTCGTCACGAGCCGGCGGTCGCCGTAGCGCGCGGCCTGCCGTTCCAGCATGGCCGGCAAGGTGCGGTCGGCGGGGGCGAAGGGCGCGGCGGGCGACATGGTCAGGCTCCGGCGGAAAGGATTGCGAGGACACGAAGCGGACTGCCGCTGCCGCGCTGGATCTTCAGAGGCGCCGCGAAGATCAGCGCGCCCGTGGGCGGCAGCTTGTCGAGATTGGCGAGACATTGCAGGCCGTAGCGCCCCGCTCCATGCATGAAGCTGTGACAGGGATAGGGCGGCTGGAAATGCGCGGCCTGTCCAGCATCGGTGCCGATGGTTTCGGTGCCGAAGCCGAGGACGTCGCGCTTTTCGACCAGAAAGCGCACCGCGCCGACATCCGGCCCCGGCGTGTGCTGACCCGTCTCGTCATAGTTCTGGTAGGCGGCGGGATCGGTGCGCTTCGACCAGTCGGTGCGCATCAGCACCCAGCTTCCCGCCGGTATCCGCCCGTGCACGCCCTCCCAGGCCAGCAGGGCGTCGGCCGTCAGGAGATGATCGGGATCGCGGGCGCTCTCGGCGGAGCAATCCACGACGCAGGCCGGCGCGATGAAATGCTCGGGCGGGATCGTGTCGGTGGCGTTGTTCGGCAGGTCGCGGCCGGTGATCCAGTGGATCGGCGCGTCGAAATGCGTGCCCGTATGCTCGCCGCAGGAGAAATTGTTCCAGTACCAAGCGGGGCCGCGCTCGTCGTACCGGGAGATCTCCTCGATGCGGAACGGGCGGCTCTGCTCCATCTCGGGCGGCAGGGTGATCCGGGGAAAGCCGGGCGTCAGGGTCTGCGTCAGGTCGACGATGCGGATCTTTCCCGTCGCGAGGGCTGTGGCGAAACCGGTCAACGCGTCCGTCATGATGGCTCCGTTTGCTCGTTCAGGCGCCGCCCGACGACGCGGCCGCCGTCAGCTCGCGTTCGAGGGTCTTCGGGTCGCTGCGCCACCGCTCCAGCCAGTCCTGCGCGACGGGGCCGTGGAACACATCCTCCACCGCGCCCTTCAGCGCCGAGACGACGGCATCGGCCAGCGCCTCCGGCCCGAGCTTGGGCGGCAGCACGAGCTGGTTCCATTCGTCGTCCACCGGGCCGCTGAAGACGTTGACGACGCGGATGCCGGCGGGCTGCATCTCCGCGCGCAGGCATTGCGAAAGCGAAAGCGCGGCGGCCTGCGAGGCCGAATAGGTGCCGTGCGGCGGAAAATTGGAGAGCGCGAACACGCTGAAGAGATTGACCCAGGCCACCGCATTGGCCTCGCCGTCCGCCGCCCGCGCGCGCAGCGCGGGACCGAAGGATTGCGCCAGCCGCAGCATGCCGAAATAGTTCACCTCCATTTCCGCCTGCGCCGTCGCGATGCCCTGCCGGGCGCCGATGCCGAAGGTGCGGTGATGGTCGGCGGTGTTGACGACGATATCGACCTTGCCGCCGATGCGGCCCGCGAGCTCGGCGACGGAGCGGGTGTCCGTCACGTCGAGCGGCACGATATCCACCTGCGGCAGCTCGCAAAGGGCGGCGAAGCCCGGCGGCCGCTTCCACGGTTCCGCGCAGCCGGCCCAGATCAGGCTGGCGCCCGCGGCGGCGAGCGCGCGCACCACGGCCTGGCCCGCCGGGCTCTTGCCGTCCGTCACCAGGATCTTCCGGCCCGCCGGGTCGCATGTCATGTCCTTCAGGCGCGGATCCTCGTTGAGATCGGGCCTTCCCTTTGGGGGCACGGCCACGAGCGTGGCCTGGCCGGCCCTGTCGAGCACGGCCGTGACGCGCACCGCGCAGGGCGCCGCCGGGCAATCGGCATGGACATGCGCCACCACGGTCGGCCCCGCGGCGAGCCGCACCATGCCGAGCCGCCACGGAAGCCGCTCGCGGAAATAAAGCTCCTGCGAGGCGCGGGACGTCGTCTCGCTGATCAGTTCGCCCCTGCCGTCCTGCGGGCGCCAGACGAGCTGGTCGGACAGGCAGCGCCGGCAGACCTCGCGGGCGGGATATTGCACCGCACCGCACGCTTCGCAGACCTGCAATTCGAAACGGCCGAGGGCGGCGCCCGCCGTCATGCCGAGGGCGATCCGGCTGCGCGTGACGGGCGGCAAGGTAGGCTGCCGCGTGCGCAGGATGGGGTTCCTGATCTTCGGCTTCGTCATCGCTGCGCACCGAGAATTGCCGCGCCGCTGCACAAACCGCGGTCGTAGTTGATCATGCCGAAGCCGCTCACCATGGCATGGCGGACATCGGCGACGCGCGCGCCGAGCCCGGTGCCCGTGACCTGCCGCAAGCCTTCGACCAGACCGAGAAAGCCGGCGGCGCCTCCCGCCTGCCCGACCGAAAGCTGCCCGCCGGACGTGTTGAACGGAAAGCTGCCTCCCGCCTCGAAGGAATGGCGGCGCACGAAATCCGGCCCCCCGCCCTTGCTGCAGAAGCCGAGATCCTCGAATTGCAGCATGGTGACGACGGGGTAGTCGTCATAGGTCTGGAGAACGTCGATATCCTCTGGGCCGATCGCGGCCTGCTCGTAGAGCGTTCCGGCGTCGAGCGCCCATCCGCCGCGAAACTGGATCGGGTCTTCGGGAAAGGCGTTGTGCCGCTCGATGGTGCCGAGAATATGCGCATGGGGCAGCCCCATGCGCTCGGCCTCCTGGCGGCGCATCACGAGGAAGCCTTCGCCACCCGCGCAGGGCATCACGCAGTCATAGAGCCGGATCGGGTCGGCGATCATGCGCGAGGCGAGATACTCGTCGAGGGTGAGCGGCTTCCTGAACAGCGCGAAAGGAAAATGCAGCGCATTGTTGCGCTGGGCCACGCACAGCTTGCCGAAATCCTCCGGGCGCGCGCCGTAGATGCGCATGTAATAGGCGGTAAGGAAGGCGAAGCTGACATTCGGGCCGCCGGCGCCATAGGGGTATACGGCATCCTGCGCGAACTGGCTGAAGCGGGCCGTGCTCTGGCGGAAGGTATCCACCTGGTTGGTGTCGCCGGCGATGCAGGCGACGATCGCGGCGTCGCCGCACTGCACGGCGCGCGCCGCGCGCCTGAGCGCGACGATGGCGCTCGCGCCGCCCATCGGGATGTGATCGAGCCAGCGCAGCGTCAGGTCGAGATGCTGGGTCAGGCCGACCGCCGTGTCGGGCGCCAGCGTGAAGCTCGAAACGCACAGGCCGTCGATACGGTCCTTGGAAAGGCCGCTGCATTCGAGGAGGCCGTGGAGAACCCGGCCGAGGAACCAGTGCGCACCCCGGGTCGAGAAACGCCGATAGGGAAGCGTGAACGGGGCGGCGATCACGACATCGTCGTAGCCCTGCGCGGGCGAAGCGCGAAAGCCGGTAGCGGTCATCTGCCGACCGTGTTGCTCGAAAGGATAGGGATCATTGTTCCGGGCAGGGCCGCCGCGAGGTTTCTATGCCGGCTGCGACACGGCGGCGAGATCGAGCTCGCGGCCGATGCGCGCTTCGATGCGGCCGTATTTCCACATCCTCCCTCCCGCCACCGGCGTGGTGCGGAACAGGTTGCATGCGGCGATCGCCGTATCGAGCGCATCCACATCGGCCAGGATGTAGGACGTCCAGGGCCATCCCGACGAAGCCCCGACCATGACCCTGTCGTCATCGAACGTGCCGACGACGCTCAGGCCGGGAAGATTGGCTATATCGGAGAAAACCTTCGAATAGACTTTCAATACGGATGGAATCTCCGATTCGGGGAGATCGAAGAAATTCTGCGATACCGCGATACAAAAAAGAACACGGATTTTCGATTTCTTGCTTTCGGACATGATCAATCTCTCCGCCTTGATGTTTTGTAGATATACCGGACGCCATTCCTACACCGGCTGCATTTCATCCCGGGTGCGATTCAGCGCCACTCTCGGAGCGGCGGCGATCAGTTCCTTCGTATAGGCGTGCCGGGGGTTGTCGAAGACCTCGGCGATCTGGCCCTCCTCGACGATCCGCCCCTTGCACATGACGGCAACGCGATGCGCGAACTGCCGTACCAGGGCGAGGTCGTGGGAAATGAAAAGGTATGAAAGCCCCAGCTCGCGCTGCAACCCGTCGAGCAGGTTGATGACCTGCGCCTGGATCGAGACGTCCAGCGCGGATGTCGGTTCGTCCAGCACCAGGACGCCCGGGTTGAGCGAAAGCGCGCGCGCAATTGCGATCCGCTGGCGCTGCCCGCCGGAAAACTCATGCGGGTGCCGCGTGGCATGCTCGGGACGCAGGCCCACGCGGCGCATCAGATCCGCTACGCGCGCGTCGAGTTCGCGGCCGCCGAGCAGACCGTTGATCCTGATCGGCTCGGAAATGATCGCCGCCGCCGTCATCCGCGGATTCAGCGATGCATAGGGGTCCTGGAAGACCATCTGGATCGACCGGCGTATCGGCCGCAATTGCTTGCGGGAGAAGGTGGCGATGTCGCGCCCGTCCAGCAGGACCCGGCCCGCCGTCGGCTTCAGCAATCCCATGATCGCGCGCGCCGTCGTCGACTTCCCGGATCCGGATTCGCCCACCAGGGCCAGCGTCTCCCCGTTCCGCAGCACGAGATTCACGTCGGCTACCGCCTTGAACTCGCTTCGCCGGCCCCAGAGGCCGCCGCCGCCGCGATAATAGCTGACGTCCAGATGCTCGACGCGCAGACGATCCGGCCCGTCTCCCGGGCCCGCCGGGTCGTCGGACGCCGGCTCGGACCGTTGCGTGCCGGATGGCTGGCCGGGCTGCGCCGATGGGTGCCCCGCATTTGCGAGGTGGCATGCCACGAGATGAACCGCGCCGGCATCGTCCGCCGGCGCGACGAGCTCGGGCGCCGTCTCCCGGCAGCCCAGCTCGTCCGCAGTCTCGGCGCATCGGGGATGGAACGCACATCCCGGCGGCATGCCGGCAAGGCTTGGCGCCTGGCCGGGGATCGCGCGCATGCGCCTGCGTCCCGCCCCGACATCGGGCAGCGAGGCGAGCAGGCTCTTCGTGTAGGGATGTTTCGGCGACCGGAAGATGGAAGCCGTATCTGCGGTTTCGACGATGCGGCCGGCATACATCACGGCCACCCGATCGCTGACCTGCGAGACGAGCGCCAGGTCGTGCGATATGAGGATCATGCCTGCCCCGACGGCCTGCTGCATCTGCTTGAGAACCTTGAGCACCTGGGCCTGGATGGTGACGTCCAGCGCCGTGGTCGGCTCGTCGGCGATCAGCAGGCGCGGCGAGTTCGCCATCGCGATGGCGATCATCACGCGCTGGCGCATGCCGCCGGAATATTCATGCGGATAGCGGCGGTCGCAGTTCTCCGGCTGGGGGATTCCGACCGCCGTCAGCAGGCTGATGACGTCGCTGCGGATTTCGGCGGCGGGCTTGTCCGGGCGATGAATCGCGATCATCTCGCTGATCTGCTGAAAAATAGTCTGCACCGGGTTCAGCGACGACATCGGGTCCTGAAACACGATGCCGATCCTGCCGCCGCGGACCTGACGCATTTCCGCGGGCGACGCGCGCACGAGATCCTCGCCCTCGAAACAGATGCTCCCGCCGACGATGTCTCCCGTGGTCAGCCCCAGGATCGACATGGCGCTGACGGTCTTGCCGGACCCGGACTCGCCGACGATCGCCAGCGTCTCGCCCGCCGACACGTCGAAGCTCACGCCGTTGACGGCGCGCAGCCGCTGCTGCCGCCCGAACTCGACCGCGAGGTCGCGCACGGAAAGCAGCGGCTTCGGATCCTGGCTCACGGCGGCTTTCTCCAACCTGCTCACAGCCTGGGGTCGATCGCGTCGCGGAGAAAGTCTCCGATCAGGTTCATGCCCACGGCGACGAGCAGGATGCCGATGCCCGGAAAGAGGCCGAGCCACCAGGCGCTGTAGAAGTAGTCCTTGCCGTCCGCCAGCATGTTGCCCCAGCTCGGGGTGGGAGGGGGCACGCCGAGGCCGAAGAATGCGAAGGCCGATTCGTAGATGGCGTTCTGCGCGGCCAGCACCGACACTACCACCATGACCGGCGGTATCGCGTTGATGAAAACGTGCCGCAGCAGGATCCATCGGTCCGTCGCCCCGGCGAGGATCGCCGCCTCCACGAACGGGGCCCGACGGTATTTCAAGGCCGACGCGCGCGCGACCCGGGCAACCATCGCCCAGTTGGTGAGCGCGAAGACGATGATGATCTTTACCGTTCCCGGACCGAAAAGCGCGACGACGGCGAGAGCCAGCAGGACGAACGGCACGGATAGCTGGATATCGATGACGATCGAGATGACGGTGTCGATCTTTCCCCGGAAGTATCCCGCCGTGAGACCGACGATCGTTCCGAGCACCCCGCCGAGCAGGGCCGACACCACGCCCACCACCAGCGGAACGCGCACGCCGTAGAGCCAGCGCGAAAGGACGTCGCGGCCGAACTGATCGGTTCCGAGCCAATGGCTTCCCGACAGCGGCGGCAGCAGCCGGGAGGTGAGCCTCTGCTGCGTCGGGCTGAACGGCGCCAGGTACGGGGCGAAGATCGCCATCAGGACGAGCGCCAGAAGGACGCCGAAGCCGAACAGCGCCACCGGATGATCGAGCACTACGCGCAAGATCGAGCGGCGGCGCTGCAAGGCGTCGCCCTCGGGTGCGTCGTATGCCGGGGACGCGTCGCTCATTCGCCGGCTCCCTGCCCGCGCAGCCGCGGGTCGAGTATCTGGTACAGCGAGTCGGCGGTGAAATTCGCCAGCGCCACGATGGCGGCCGAGAAGATCACGATCGCCTGAACGAGCGTATAGTCCCGCTGAAGGATGCCGGTCATCGCCAGCGTGCCTATGCCGGGCCAGGCGAAGATCGCCTCGGTCACCACGGTCCCCGAAAGCAATGTCCCGAAATTCACCGCCATCAGCGTGATGACGGGAATGAGAGCGTTGCGGAAACCGTGCAGCATCACGACACGCCATTCGGAGGCGCCCTTGGCCCGGGCGGTCCGTATGTAGTCTTCGTCCAAGACCTCGAGCATGCTCGCCCGGACGGCGCGGGCGAGCATCGGGATCTGGACGGTCGCGAGCGTCAGCGCCGGCAGCACCACATGCGCGATGCTGCCGCCGCCCGACGTCGGCAGGAGGCGAAGGTTCACGGCGAAGAAGAAGATCAGCAGAATCCCGACCCAGAAGCCGGGGAGGGACTGAAACAGAAGGATGACGCCGAGCCCCGCCTTGTCGACCAGCGACCCGCGCCAGACAGCGGACGCGGTGCCGATGGGAATGGCCACGATCGTCGCGATCACGAATGACGCGACCACGAGGAACAAGGTGGCGGGAAAGGCTTCCAGGGCGAGCTGCATGGCCGGCCGGCCGTAGACGACCGAGTCTCCCGCGTCGCCCTGCAACAGGTTGCCGAAGAAATAGATCGCCTGGACCCAGATCGGCTGGTTCAGGCCGAGCTGTTCCCGCAGCATGGCGATGGCTTCGGGGGCGGCGGTGTCGCCAAGCAGGATTTGCGCCGGATCTCCCGGCGCAAGCCGAAGCACGACGAATACCAGCAGACAGGCGCCAAGCATCACCAGGATGGCGCGGAGCGATCTTTTCAGTGTCTGCAAGATCATCGCGTATATTCTTGGTTACGGAGCCGGATCGTTTCATCGCGCGATGAAACGATCCGGCCGTCAGTCCCGTCGCATTTCTACGACGCCGGAAATGCCCTAGGAGAGCGAGACCTTGGTCCAGTCGATCCGCTCGTCGGGGTATACTTCCACGCCCTGCAATTCCTTGCGGAAGGCGTGCACGATGGGAAGCGAAAGCAGGAAGGCGCCGGGCGGATCCTCGGTCCACAGCAGTTCCTGAATGCGCTTGTACCGTTCCGTCGTCTCGCTTGTCGACGCCGGCAGGGTGCCTTTGCCGAGCAGCTCCTCGATCTCGTCGTTCCGGTAGCCGCCGTAGTTGAACGGATGCTTGTGGCGGAAGATCTGCAAGCCGGCGTCGGCGTCGGCATAGAACGCGTTCCAGCCGACCATGATGAGATCGGCGTCGTGCTTCGACGGATCCGAGCCGATGTTGCGGAAGGTTGCGAAGTCGTAGAGCTGAAGCTCGACGGACAGGCCCGCTTCTTCCAACTGGCCCGCAGTCGCCTCGGCGAGAGCCTTGTCGTTGAGGAACCGGCCCTGCGGCGCCAGCAGCTTCACCTTCCCGGACCCGACGCCCGCCGCTTCGAGCAGTTCCCGCGCCTTGGCCGGGTCGTGCGGGTATTGAGGAAGATCGGTTGCGGCAAAGGGAACGGAATCCGCTATCGGTGCCCTGCTCGGCGATCCCATCCCGGCATACAGCGCATCGTTGAGCGCGGTCGTGTCGATGGAATAGGCCAGGGCCTGCGCCGCCCTGGGATCGCGCCAGGGGCCTTCCTTGGCGCGGTTGGTCCAAAGCAGCATGGTGCGCCGGCCGGCCCGGGACGACACCGTAAATCCGGCCTCCTGAAGCCGGGAAATCTCGTGGACCGGAATATTCTGGGCGAAATCCACCTCGCCCGCCAGAAGCGCCGCCACCCGGGTCGACGGGTCGGAAATCTGGCGGAACGTGATCTGGTCGAAGGTCGCCTTCGGCTCTCCCCAGTAGTTGTCGTTCCTGCGGACGACGACCCGGTCGTTCGGCTGATAGCTGTCGAAGACGTAGGCCCCGGTTCCAATGGGGCTGCTGCTGAATGCCGGCCCTTCCGCGCCGTTCGGGATGACGCGGGACTGGAACGCCATCAGGGGAATCGCGGTCCGGATCGGGAGTTTCGCATTGACCGCGACCGTGGTGGAATCGACGATGGCGACGTCCTTCAACCAGAAATAGACCGGGTTGGTGAACATCCCCGTCGGCCGCAGATAATCTTCCAGCGTATATTTCACGTCTTCCACTGTAACGGGCTTTCCGTCACTGAAGGTGACGCCGTTACGCAGCTTGACGTGAACCTGGGTGTCTGAAACCTGCGTGACCGACTCCGCGACGACGGGTATGATCTCGCCCTTGTCATTGGTGGTGACCAGGTTTTGCGAGAATGTGGCGTTGATCACCTCGGAATCGGTGTTCGACGCGTTATGCGGATTCCAGTCGGTGCCTATGGAGCCATAGGCGATCCGCAATTCCTTGCTTTCGCCGGCTGCCCAGACGGGGCGAATTGCGGTTGACGCCAACAGGCCAACCGCCCCCGCTTGCAGTACCCGACGCCGTGTAATCCCATTTGAACGTCTGCCATTATCACTCATCATGCATCTCCCCATGCGGTTGATTTACTGGCTGATTCACTTTGAAACCGAGGGATCCAGGGCGAGGGATCCCGACTTCAGGCGCACCGCCACCGCCTCCGGCGGCACGATGATGGTCGTCGCCGGAGTCTCGATGATGGCGGGGCCATGCTGCGACTGGCCCGGCAGCATGTCGTCGAGCCGCCATACGCTGGTGGCCATCGGTTCCTTTCCGAACACGGCCATTCGCGTCGAGGCGGCTGCGCCCGCTTCCTTCCGGGCACCCGCGGACCGGGGCTGCGGATGGGGCAGCAGGCACCGCACGCTTGCCCGCCACGTGACGAATTCGACCGGCGAATGTTCGTCACGATGCGCGAACAGCCGCTCGTGAACGGCATGGAAGTCCTGCCGGGCCGCTTCGACGTCCTCGTCGCTCGTGAAGCGCGTCACCGTCAGCGGAACCTCGAACTCCCAGTTCTGGTGCGGATAGCGCGCCTCGACGACGAAGCGGATCGAGGCGGCTTCGCGTGCCCCGCCGGCCGAGACGATGAACGCTTCGCAGCGACGCTCCAGATCCTCGAGCACCGCATTGACCGCCGCGAAGTTGAAATCCGCGCTGGAGGTGACCAGGAAGGACGCCTCGTCGCTGCGAAGGTCGGAGATGAGAGCGCCGGCCGCGCTGAGCGCGGCGGACGTCTCGGGGATCAGGATCTGCCTCACGCCCAGCCGCCGCGCGATGAAGGCGGAATAGAGCCCCGCCCCGCCGCCGCCGCCGATCATCGCCGCGCTGCACGGGTCGATGCCCTGGTTGAGCGTGATCTCCTCGATGGCGCTGACCATGCGTTCGCAGGCCAGCTCGAAGATCGCGCTCGCCGCCTCGTTGAGGCTGATTCCCAGCGGCCCCGCTATCTCCTTCTCGATCGCCGCCGCTGCCAGGTCCGCCCGCAGCGGCATGTCGCCGCCGAGGAAATAGTCCGGGTCGATATAGCCGAGCACCACGGCCGCGTCGGTGACGGTGGGCAGGGCGCCGTTGCGGCCATAGGCCGCCGGTCCCGGGTCGGCGCCGGCGCTTTGCGGCCCGACGCGCAGCAGGCCCCCGGAATCGACCCAGGCGATCGAGCCGCCTCCCGCGCCGATCGAGCGCACGTCCACCGACGGGAAGCCGAGCATGTTGCCGGGGAAATCCCCCACCATCGTCTCGCGTGTCCACGGGATCTCGCCGGAACGGACGAGGCTGACATCGTAGGTCGTGCCTCCCGCATCGGTCACCACCGCAGTGTCGGCCCCCATGTCGAGAGCGGCGAAATGACGCCCCGCCACCGGCGCCGCGGCCGGCCCGGAGCCCACCGAGTGGATGGGCTTCTGGGCCACGTCGGTCGCGTCGAGGACGCCGCCGGCGGAGGTCAGCACCAGCAGGCGGCCCTTGAAGCCTTCCCGGCGCAGGCTTGCCTCGATGTGCGAGAAATAGTGCGACATCAGGGGCTTCAGCGACGCGTCGATGGCCGTCGACGACGCGCGGCGATACTCTCTGATCGTCGGGTTGAGCTGGTGGGAAAGCGTGAAGGGAATGCCGGGAAGGATTTCCCTGATCAGTTCCCCCACCCGCAGCTCGTGAGCCGGGTTGGCGATCGACCACAACAGGCACACGGCAATCGCCTCGACCGAAGCCTTCCCGATCTCGACGAGGGTTTGTCGAAGCTTTTCCTCGTCCAGTTGCGTCAGCACGCGGCCATCCGACACCATGCGTTCGCGAACCTCGAAGGTGAGGGCGCGCGGAACATAGGGCTCGGGAAACGGCTGGGTATAATCCATCGGCGAGCGCCGGCCGCCGCCTTCGCGCCACAGGAGCGTGTCGCGATGACCCTCCGTGCACAGAAAGGCGGTCCGGGCCGTCGAGCCGGTGACGATGGCGTTGGTGGCGCGCGTCGTTCCGTGGACGAACTGATCGGCCATGCCCAGGAATTCGGAGCGCTCGTAGCCCAGCCGCCGCGCCGCGACGTCGATCACCGCCAGCAGGCCCAATGCCGGATCGCTCGGCGTCGTCGAGCTCTTGAACAGGCGCAGGCCTTCGCCCGGAATTCCGTCGATGACCAGATCGGTGAACGTACCGCCGATGTCCACGCCGAGGCGCAACCGCAATGCACTCACAAACGTCCTCCATAGAATCCCGGCCTTCGGCGAATCGCGCCGTCCTGCCGGTCAGGGCTTCAAGACGCGGGCCCGACGGGCGCCGCCGTCCCCGTCAAGGCGCCGTATCGAGAACCGGCGCAGCATCACGCAGGCGCGCCGTCCCGACCGGATCGAGCGCGCCATCCTCGGCGATCGCGACGCGGTAGACGTCGCGGGCGCGTTCGCGCGTGACCCATCCCTCGCGAACATCGTGCACCACGCGATCCTGATCGCGCTCGCACGGAGGCCCGTACCCGCCGCCGCCGCAGCACATCGACACGATCCGTTCGCCGGGGTTCACGATTATGCGGAACTCTCCGCCCAGATCCTCCGACAGCGCGCCGTCCAAGTCGCGCTTGTACTGGCGGGCCGCCGCTCCCGCGCCCCCTCCCCGCACGCCGCGCGCCGGAAAGACGGTGCCGTCGCTGCCCGCGATGACCTCGATCGTGGTTCCGTCGACCGGGCCGAACTCCGTATGGACCCCCGGCGCCCCGCGAAAGCGCCCGGGGCCTTCGCTGTCGGGAATGAGGCGCTCCAGATGGACGAGGATCGGGTATTTCAGCTCGTCGAGCTCGATGCTGTCGCGCAGCATCGTGCCGGCGGCGCCGATCCCCGCCAGCGTCAGCCAGCCATCGGCCTTCGGCGCGCCCGCGCCGTGCGTCGTGCCCAGCACGATCCCGTCCGAGAAGCGACGGTCGCCATGGCGGGGATCGCGGCCCGAGATCTTGGCCCAGGCGGCGGGCAAGGTGCAGCCGACCTCGGCCATGCCGAAGCCGTCGGCGATCTCGGCCAGTCCCATCGCCACGAATTTCGCGACGCGCTCGGCGATATGGGTGGTCGCCATGTTGCAGCTCGTGGGATGGCGCGGAATTCCGACGATGCAGTTTTCCCGCAGCTTCACCTCGGCGCGGCGGAAGCTGCCGGCATTGGTGGGGACGTCGTCGCCAAGGCCGCTGAAGATGCCGATCAGCCCTGCCGTCGCGGCCGTCGCCTCGCTCAGGTTCAGGCCGAAAGGCTGGCAGTCGATGTTGTCGCGCAGATCGACCTCGATGCGGCCGGCCGCAGGATCCACCTTCACGCCGACATTCAGCGGAATGCCGTCGGGAAAACCCGCGACGGGGTCGTACTTGCCCCGGACGACGGTCGAGCCCGCCGGCATTTTCGCGATCGCGTTGACCATCCGCCGTTCGCTGTAGTCGAACCACTCCTCGACATAGGATTGCAGCGTCGCCGGACCGCGGTCCTCGATGAGCTCGGCCAGCAGGCGCTCGCCGATGCGCGCCGCGCCGAGGATCGCGAGATAGTCGCCATACCACAGTTCCGGCACCCGGATGCGCAGCTTGCACATGCGGATGATGTCGTCATTGTGCCGGTAGTCCTGCTGAACCTTGACGCAGGGAAACAGGAGGGGACCTTCCTCGTAGACGTCCCGCGCGCGCTGGAACCGGGTCGCCGGGACCGAATTGCCGACATCGGCGAGATGCCCCTTCGCGAGCACCGTAAAGCGATGCACCCCGTCGCTGTCGAAAACCGGCACCAGGATCGACCAGTCGGCCGCATGGGAGTTTCCGTGGTACGGGGAATTGTGAAGGAAGGCATCTCCCTTGCGAAGGTCGGGATGCAGCCGGCACATCGATTCAGCCTGAAGGTCGGCGCCGCGAAAGACGTGGATCGGGATCGATTCGGCCACCGAAAGAAGCTGGCTGTCGGCCGTAAGAATGGCGCAGGAAAAATCCCGCGCGGTGCTCAGGATTGACGAGCGGGCCGTACGTCGTAACGTATTCATCATCGCTCGGATGATTCCTTCGAAACGATTGTGCAGCAGGGCGACTTCAGTTGAACTCAGGGACGGCCGGGAAGCACCGACTTCGTCGCGGGAGGGTGGCGCCAGCTCCGCCTCTCCCTGGCGATCGCTCACGGATTTCAGGTGCGGCTCCAGTTGCGTCATGGGATGATTGAAACCTTGCATTCCGACATTAGTTAAGTACTTAACTATCTCGAAAAAGGAATGTCAATGTGAAATTTTGACATCGCATGCGGCTGTCTGCACGGCGGCGCACGCGCCAGGATAGACCTTGAAAATTCCTTTCGAATCAAACTGTTACCTATCGGAAATAAGCGAGCATGGAAAAACACTCTTCGTCAGTTTTGGCTGAAACGGGTTCCGGGGACGATCTGCCGGCGATCAGGGAGGTGGAGATCTTCGTCGAAGAGTGGGATCAGCTCCTGCGCTCGATCACCCGGGCCCGCGGACGCCTGTCGCAGCTCGCGCCTCCGGCGAGACTGGGCCCCTCGCACTACTGGATCATGCGCACCATCTCGGAAAACCAGCCTTGCAGGCTTACCGATGTTGCCCGCACCGTGGGCCTGTCGGTGGCCGGTGCCTCGCAGATGGTGCGCACCCTGGAGCGGCGGGGACTGCTTTCCTGCGGCAGCGACAAGAGCGACGGCAGGGCGCTCATGTTGCGGATGACCCCGAAAGGCGACGCTGCGCTGGCCCAACGTGCCGAGGAGGCATGGACGCGCATTCGCTATCTTTCGAAACGGCTGACGCCCCAGGAAAGAAGCGCCGCGATCAAGCTGCTGCCCCGGCTTCGGGAGATCATCGAGGAGATCGACGTCGACGGCGGCCAGCCGCATACCTACCGGCTGAAGGCTCATCCCGCGGATTGACGGACGCGATCTCGCATCGGGTGCATCGGCCGGCATCATCGCGTTCGTGTCCGACGGCGAGGATACGCGCCGGACCTCCCGACTCGCTGCGGAGACGGGCGACAACGCCCTGCTCCACGTCCCGCTGAGGGACGGCTTCGTCATCCGGCAGACCGGCGACGAGGAAGTCGAACGCCGTGCCGGCGAGGTCCATGTCGTCCCCAGCGAGGGGCCGGGCATCCATCAACAGCGACTACTGGCTTGAGCAGCGCAAGGCCGGGACGTTCCTCGCCGTCGGCTCCGTCAACGGGACCGACTACGTCACGAGCGGGGCGATGCCGTGGGAAGCGGACAATTCCCGGTTCGGGACGGGCATCTACGCCAAAGCGCAGTAGCCGCCTTCATCGCGCCAAGCCCTGTCGGGCGGCGATGGCCGGCCGATCGTGAGCGGTCCTGCCGCTCCGCGGCGGCATCGCAAACTGCGAGGACACCGCTGCCGGGGCCGCTTTCGGGCGCTATGCTTCAGGCGCTGCCGGTGGTGACGTAGCGCGCGATCTGCGCATGGGTGGCGAACCACACCGGCCCGCTGGCGCGCGCGTGCCGGATCAGCTCCTCCAGAATGAACATGCGCGACCGGTAGCCGATCACGAACGGATGCATCACGAGCTGGCACAGGCCGCCTTCCGCAATCGCCGCGTCGAGCTCGCGGATGAAGATGTCCAGCACGTCGGCCGGCGCGAGATAGGGGCGGGTTGGCGGATTGCGGTTGAAGATCAGGTAGACCGCATCGTCGCGCACCCAGTCCACCGGGATCTCGACGACGCCGCTCGGCGCGCCTTCGAGCAGCACTTCGTAGCAACTGTCGTCGGCCATCATCGAGGAATCGTAGAGCAGACCCATCTCCTTCACGATCGCCAGCGTCGTTTCGGAGAGATCCCAGTTGGCGGCGCGGAAGCCGACCGGAGCCTCCCCCGCGGACCTGGTCAGGCAGTCATAGGCGCGGAACATGAGCTCGCGCTCGGTGGCGCCGTCGAGCCGCGACGTGTTCTCGTGAATGAAGCCGTGCATGCCGATCTCGTGGCCCGCGGCGCGGATGCGGCGCGGCTCGTCCGGATCGATCAGCGCGCAGACCGCGGGCATGAAGAAGGTGGCGGGAACGGCATTGCGCTCGAGGGCGGCCAGGATGCGCGGGACGCCGACGCGCCGGCCGAACTCGCCCCAGCCGAGCCGGCCGATCGCCTCGCCGCCGGCACCGAGCTCGAAGGTCTCGTGATCGCAGTCGAAGGACAGCGCCACCGCCGCCCGCGCGCCGCCCGGCCATTGCTGCGGCGCCAGCGGCCTGCCTGCCCGGACAAGGCCGATCCTGGTCCGCCAGCGTGCTTCGTCCCATTGCCAGGGCGGCGTATCCGCACGTTCCATCATGTCCTCTCCCGGTTCAACGCGTCGCGGTCAGCCCGCCGTCGACGGCGAGGATGATGCCCGTGGTCCATGAGGAGCGGTCCGAGGCAAGGTACAGCGCGGCCTGCGCGATCTCCTCGGGCGTGCCCCAGCGGCTGAGCGGATAGCGGGCGATCATCACGCGCTCCAGCTCGGCGAGTTCCTCGGGCGTCCTGGCGCGGGCGTGCATCTGGCTTTCGGACAGCGCCGTGCGGACCGCGCCGGGCGCCAGCGCGTTCACGCGGATATTGCTGCCGGCATAGTCGGCCGCGAGCTGCCGCGTCATGGCCACGACCGCGCCCTTGCTGGCCGAATAGGCGGCGGCGCCCTTGAAACCCGCGAGCCCGACCGTCGAAGCGGTGAACACGATCGAGCCTGTCCGGCGCTCGATCATCGAGGGCAGCACCGCGCGCACGGTGAGGAAGGAGCCGGTGACGTTGACCTCGAGCGCCTGACGCCACACCTGCGGCGTGACGGTCAGGACGTCTCCGTCGGCCATGATGCCCGCGTTCGCGGCCAGCACGTCGATCCTGCCCGTCCAGGCGAGCGTGCTTCCGACCATTTTCTCGAGCGACGCCTCGGAGCAGATGTCGGTCTCGACCGCGATCGCCCTGCCGCCGTCTGCCGCGATCGACCGGACGGTCTCGGCAGCGCCGTCGCCGTTCCTGTCGGCCACGACGACCGAGGCGCCGTCACGGGCGAAGAGCGCGGCGATAGCGCGCCCGATGCCGCCGCCGGCGCCGGTCACGATTGCGGTCTTTCCCTGAAGGGAGGTGGTGTCCATCTCATGCGCCCCGCTCAAAGCCCGCCGATGCAGGTGTATTTGGTCTCAAAATTGTCCTCTATGCCCTGATGGCCGCCCTCCTTGCCGAGGCCGGATTCCTTCACGCCGCCGAAAGGAACCTCGGGCGCCGCGATCAGGGTCTCGTCGATGCCGGCCTCGTCCTCCGTGTCGAGGCGGTAGACCGGCGCCACCGGGCCGAAGATCTCCTCGCGCGTGACGCGCATCCCGGCGCCGGCGTTCGCCGCCACCGTGGGCTGGAAGAAAAGCGCTCCCCGCTCGCGCGACGGCCGGACGGTCGTCGAAGGTGAAGGCCGGGACATCTATTTCCATTCACCCGGGAGCCTGTCCCGTGCCGCGACCAGGCAGACGAGCGCGCTCGCGCGCCGCTCGCTCTCGACGCGCGTCACCGGGGACGACTACAGGCCCGCTTTCGTTTTCAACCGTCCCGTCATCTTCCGCTTGCATTTGATCGCTTGCCGAACAATTGTGCGAAATAGTAGATCTTGTAGCCCGCGTAAGGGAGTTACGCAATATGACAGTTCCGCAGGATCTCGCAGGGCGCCGGGCGGTGGTGACGGGCGGCGGCGGGGGTCTTGGCAAGGCCATTGCGGAGAGGCTGGCGAGCGCCGGCGCGCAGCTCACCATCATCGATCTGCCGCACATGCTCGACGATCTTCCGCAAGGCTGGGATGCGGCCGCAATCGATCTTGCCTCTCCGGAGGCGCAGGAACGCCTCGGCGCCCTGGCCCGGCGGCTCGGGCCCACGTCCATCGTCGTCGCCAATGCCGGGCTGGTGCCACCCTGGCGCCGGATCGACGCGCTCGACGCGGACGAGTGGAACCGGGTCATGACCGTGAATGTCTGGGGGGTTGCCGTCACCCTCGGCGCCTTCGCCGCGGCCCTGGCGGAATCAGGGCACGGCTCCGCGATCGTCACTTCGTCCATAAACGGCTACCGGGCGGATCCCAGGCAGGTGGCCTACAGCGCGTCGAAGCATGCGGTGATCGGTGTGATGCGGGCGGCGGCGCAGGATCTCGGGCCGCGGGGCGTACGCGTCAATGCGATCGCGCCCGGTCCGATCGCGACCGAGGCCCTGCTGTCGCGCATCGCCTCGCGACACGCGCTCGGCCAGCCGGACGAGGAAAGCGTCCTGGCGACATGGGCCGGACAGACCATGCTGCGCCGGCTGGCCACGGCGGCCGATGTCGCCAATGTGGCGCACTTCCTCTGCTCGGATGCCGCGGCCGGCCTGACCGGAGGCGTCTATCCCATCGAGGCCGGTCTGGCCTGACCCCCGACTCCTGTGGCCCCTCGGCAAATTATGCTGAATTTCGGATAGCTGTTCGCTTGTCGCACAAGTTTCCGTGCAAAAAACGCCTTGCTCACCCGGCCCGACCCCAAGGCTGATCATCATCGAGGCAAGGGCGACCGGCCGGCCGCAATCATCGCTCAACGCATGGATATTGGTCGTGTGCCCGCCGCGCGAGGTGCCGGACGACGAGCAGGTCCAACCGGGTTTCGAGTCTAGCGCCGCCTTTCGGCCAGACGCGCCGCCGGACTGCCCCTGCGGGCGATGGCCCACAGATCCGTCGCCATGAAACCCCGGGGAAACGGGTCGTCCTCCTCGAGGATATAGGTGCCCCGCGCGGTGATCCACGCCCTGCCCCCGACTTCGGGGACGATCGCCGGCCGGCCACCGACCGTCGTCTCGGCGATCACCCGGCAATGGAACGGGTTGCCGAACATGCCCTCGATCTGAAGCACGTCGCCCGCGCGGCACTGGCCCCTGGCATGCAGCACGGACAGCGTCGCGGATACGCCCGTGCCGGCCGGCGTGCGGCCGACCGTGCCGCCGGCATTGACCGGGATCTGCCGCAGGTTGCCGCCATCGGAGGGCCGGCGATAGAGGATCAGCCCCTCAATCATCGACAGGTCCGGATTGAGCGGATGGCGAAAGCCCAGCCTTTCGTTCGCCGCCTCGCAGACCGGCCCGCAGGCTTCCAGCGCGGCCTGGGCATCGTCAGGCGTGACGGCGAGGCCGAGCTGGGCGGCGTCCACGAGGACATAGGCCATGCCGCCGAAGGCCACGCTGACGGTGAGCCGGCCATAGCCCGGCACGTCGAGCGGCACGTCCAGCGCCGTCACGAAGCTCGCAGCGTTCTCGAAATCCACCCGCAGCACGCGGCCGTCGCGGCAATGGGCGCGTATCAGGATCGCCCCGGCAGGCGGCTCCAGCCAGAACTCCGTCACCGGCTCGCGCATCTCGACGACGCCCGTTTCCAGGAGAACGGTCGCGACGGCGATCGTGTTGGTGCCGGACATGGCGGCATAATAGGCCTGCTGCTCCAGGATGATGAAGCCGGCGGCGGCGCGCGGGTCGGTCGGCGGCACGACGAGGTTGCAGCACAGATGCGGGAAGCCGCGCGGCTCGCGCAGCATCAGCAGGCGCAGCCAGTCCTCGTGGCTTTCCACATGCTTCATCTTCTCGAACATTGTGGCGCCGGGCACCGCGGGCAGTCCCTCGCCGGAGAGGATGACGCGCGCCGGATCGCCCTGCACATGCGTGTCGACCGCTTCGAAGGCGCGCCTCACGCGGCCTCTCCCGGAACCGGCGCCGTCCTGTCGAGAAGCCCCGCCTCGCGAAGCTCCGCCCACAGATCGCGCGGGACCGCGTGCCCGTGGAAGCCGAGGATGCCCCGAAGCTGCTCGATGGACCTTGCGCCGGCCAGCACGCCGGTGACTGCCGGATGGGCGAGCACGAATTGCAGGGCCACGGCGCCGAGGGGAGCCTCGTGGCGGTCGCAGACGGCTTCGATCGCCGCCACCTTGCCCATCACATCGGCCGCCGCCGGTGCGTAGCGGTAGCGCGCCCCGGCCTTAGCCCCCGTCACCAGGATGCCGCTGTTGAAGACGCTGCCTGCGACGACGGCGACGCCACGCGCCCGGCATTTCGGCAGTAGGCTCGCCGCCGCCCGCTGGCCGAGCAGCGTGTAGAGTCCCGGCACGAGGAAGCAGTCGACATCGGCGTCGCCCAGCACCGATTCGAACACGTCCAGCTCGTTGCAGCCGAGGCCGACCGCCCGGATCGACCCTTCCGAGCGCAGTTGCGCAAGCGCCCGGAACGCCCCCTCCACGGCGATGCGGTACTGCCGCGGCTGGTCCTCTCCATGGGTCAACCGGTCGATATCGTGGACATAGGCGATGTCGATGCGCTCCAGGCCGAGGCGGTTGAGCGACCCTTCGATCGAGCGCATCGTGGCGTCATAGCCATAGTCCGTCACGACCCGGAACGGCAGTCCCTTCACGAACGGCTTGAAGTCGATGGATGCGCGCGGCGCCGGTTGGAGCAGCCTGCCGACCTTGGTCGACAGGACGAAGGCGTCCCGGTCGTGCCAGCGCATGGCGGCGCCGAACCGTGCTTCGGCCAGCCCGTTGCCGTAGAACGGGGCGGCATCGAAATAGCGCACGCCGGTGTCGAAGGCATGCCGCGCCAGGGCGATCGCATCCTCGTCGGGCACGAAGGCGTGGTGGTTGCCGATCGGGGCGAGGCCGAGACCGAGGCGGGTGATGGAGAAGCCCGAGCGCCCGAGCGGCGCGGTGGCGATGCCCGCTCCGGCGGGCGGCGGCGTCAGGATCGCTTCGGAAGGCATCGCAGCCTCACCGGTCCGAGAAGGGATTGGTCCAGCCGGTCGGCGCCGGCAGGCGGGGCGTCGGATGGATGTTCACGGTGAAGGCGGCGTCGTTACCGTTCATGTACTGGACGCGCTCGGCAATGCGCCATCCCCCTTCCGTGCGGACCAGCCGGTCCTCGTAGCGCCCGTAGATGGTCGCGGTGCGGCCGTCCTGCCCCTCGTGCCAGGCGATCAGGTAGCTGCTCGCCTGTGCGCGGTCGTTCTCGACCCTGACCTCGACATTGGAGAGGTGGTGCGACGTACGGCGCCACCGCCACAGCCGCTCGAGGTCGTGCCGGAGCGCGGAGCGGCCGCGGCTGGTGAGGCGGTCTTCCGGCCCGTAGCTGACATGGCAATCCTCGGTGAAGAGGCCTGCCAGGCCATCCAGGTCCATGAGGTCAAGGCAAAGGCAATAGCGGTTGAGAACGTCGGCGATCGCCAGCCTGTCTTCTATCGGACCCATGCGCGCTCCGCCTGTTCCTAACGCATCCGCGAGGGGAGCCAGAGCGCCAGATCCGGGGCGGCGATCAGGAGCCCCATCACGACCGTCTGCAGGGCAACGAAAGGCCAGATCGAGCGGAAGATGTCGCCCAGGGTGACGTCCGGCGGCGCGACGCTCTTGAGATAGAACGCGGAGGAACCGAACGGAGGCGTGAGATAGGCGGTCTGCATGCTCAGGCAGAAGACCACGCCGAACCACACGGGATCGTAGCCCAGCGCCTTGATGACCGGGAGAAAGATGGGCATCGTCAGGATGGCGATCCCGATCCAGTCCATGATCATGCCGAGAACGAAAAGGATGGCCAGGATCACCATGAGGATCCCCAGCGGCGGCAGCGGGAGATCCCTTATGAGGCCGGCCAGATAGTTGACGCCGCCCGACAACGAATAGACGCTGATCAGGGCGTTGGCGCCGAAGAAGACCCATATGACCGGACCCATCGATTTTCCGGTCTGCACGACGACCGAATGCATGTCGCGCCACCGGAATTGCCCCAGGACGATCACCGATACAAGCGCTCCGGCGACGCCGATGGCGGCAGCCTCCGTCGGCGCGGCGATGCCGAAATAGATCGATCCGAGGACAGCGAGAATGATGAAGGCGGGCAGGATGAGATCCTTGCCGAGCGCCAGCTTGTCGCGAAGCGGCATGTCGATCTCCTCGCGCGACGGCGGCGGCGCGAGATGCGGCTGCATCCATGCCCGGATGATGATGTACAGCGCGTAGCTGAGGGCGAGCACGATGCCGGGGATCAGCGCCGCGGCAAACAGGCGGGCAATCGATTCACCCGCCATCAGCCCGTAGAACACCAGGACCAGGCTGGGCGGTATCATCGCTCCGAGCGATCCGCTGGCGCAGACCACGCCGAGCGTCAACTGCTTGTCGTAGCCGCGCGCCAGCATCGACGGAAGCGCGACCAGGCCCAGCGTGATGATCTCGGCGCCGACGACGCCCACCATCGCGGCCATCACCGCACCGGCGAAGATGCAGCCCACGGCCATCCCGCCCGGCAGGCGGGCGGACCAGATGTGAAGCACGGTGAAAAGCTTCGACGCCACGCCTCCCTTCTCCATGAGGACGCCCATGACGATGAAGAGCGGCACGGCAAGCAGGATGTAGTTGTTGGACGCGTCGTAGATGCGGCTGGCGATCAGCAGGATGCTGTTGAAGCCGAACATCGAGATGCCGACGATGGCCGCCGTGGCGAGCGTCGAGAACGCAAGCGGTATTCCGAGGAGGATGAACAGAAAGAGCAGGCCGAGCGTGAATACCGTAACTGTCTCGGGGCTCATTTCTTTCTCCGGAGGTCACGGATGAGGTATTCGACGGCTTGCAGGCCCATCAGCACGACGCCGATGCAGACGGCAACCTTGATGATCATGGGTGTCGGCGGATTCCAGTTCGAGCCGCTATGCTCGTTGATCTTCAGCGAGAACCTGGCCTGGTAGAAGGCCCAGAGCCCGACGAGGCCGCAGACCGCTATGGTGATGAGACGCTCCAGTATGGTGAGCGCGTATCGCAGGCGGGGGGAGAGGCGGTCGTAGACCGCGGTGATGCGGATATGGCTCTCGTCGGCAGCGGCCTGCGCCCCGCCGAAAATATAGTGCAGGGCCGCGATGAAGATCACGACCTCCACGGACCATTGCGTGGGCGAATTGAAGATATAGCGGGCACCGACCTCGAACAGGGTCAGCGCCGCAACGATTGCGTAGCCATAGGAGAGGCTGACGCCCAGCAGCTTGTTGAAGCGAGAAAGCATGGGCCGAACCCGACGAGTGATGCATCCAGATAGGTCCGCCGCGACCCCGGAAAGACCGCACGGAACCGTCCGACGGTCCGCGGTCTGCCCAGGGTCGCGGCGGAGAAGGCGCTACAGCAGGCCCTTCCTGGTCAGGAACGCCTTGTGGGCGTCGATGACCCTCTTGGAGAACTCGCTCCTCTTGGCCCACTCGTCCCACACCTCGATCGCGACCTTGCGGTAGCGGGCGCGGTCCTCGTCGCTGAGCCTGTTGATGGTCAGCCCGATCTCGCCGGCCTTGGCAAGCACCTCCTCGTCGTCGCGCGACGCCGTGGCGATGTTCTGGAACATGATGTCGCGCATGCCGATCTGGAGCATCAGCTTGATGTCGTCGGGCAGCGCGTCCCACCTGGCCTGGTTCACGGAGAAGTCCCACACGCCGTTGGAATGCGGGCTGTTGAGCAGCGTATACTTGGCGACGTCATAGTCGCCGACCTGGAAGTTGTAGGAGAGCGAGCCGTCGTCGGCCGCGTCGATCACGCCCTTTTCCAGAGCGGAGAAGACCTCCGTCTGCGGCATGACGACCGGCACCGCGCCGAAGCGCTCCCAGATCAGTGAGGCCAGGCCCGGCGGCGTGCGCAGCTTGACGCCCTTGAAGTCGTCCAGCTTGGCGATCGGAACACGGGAGGGAATAGCCTCCCAGGAACCCGTCCCGACGCCGATCAGGTGCAGGTTGAACTGGCTGTAGGCCTCGCGCAGCATGTCGACGCCGCCGTAATAATACATGAATTCGAGCGTCTGGTAGCGCTCGCTGTATGCGCCCGGAATGTCGCCCAGCGGAGCGAAGCCCGGATCGACGCCGGCAAACAGCGTCGGATAGGAAATATGGCCGTCAAGGATGCCGGACTGGACGGCCTCGAGCGTCTGGTTCGTGGCGACGACCGCGCCGGCAGGCAGCAGCTCGATCTTGAGACGGCCCTGGCTCATCGTGTCGACACGCTTGGCCAGATCGAGCACGCTGTCATAGAGCTTGTTGCCCGGCAGCCAGTTGCTCTGGATCTTCCAGGTCGTTGTTTCCTGAGCGAATGCGGACGAGACGCCTCCTGCTGAAGCGAGGCCCACAGCCACGCCCGCGGCGGCGACCGCCTTGAATAGACCGACCCAACCCATCGATGACTCCATATCAGCTTGTGGATCCCCAAAGCGAGTACGGCGAGCCGTATCGCGCCGGCACTATGAGCCGGCGATTTCCACGTGTCAATCTATCGCACAAGTGTTCGCAAATGGCATACCGCCGATCCTTGGAAATTTGAAATCTATTCCGGAACCCGCCTCGTCTCCTGGCCGCCGCCGCGATCTCCAGCGGCTCGACCTCATCTCCGTGACGCTCGCGGCACGGTCATATTCGTTCATGCCCGCACCAACCGGCAAGCACGCCGTTGCCACGCGGAAGCCCGGATCGATTGCTCTTCCCGTGGCGCCCGCCGACACGGCGAAGCAGCGGCCGGACATCGCGGCCAGCCGCGGACCTTTCTGCGCCGCCGCCACGGGTCCGATCTCACCTGGATTGACATGGTGCGAATGATGAACAAACGTGCGATAATCAGGATAGCGATTGACGGATTCTCGAGTCGACAAGAAAGCCGAAATGCCCATTACCCAATACCGCACCGCGATCGTCACAGGCGCCTCGTCGGGCATCGGCGCCGCGGCGGTGCGCCGGCTGACGGCGGCCGGACTGGTGGTGCATGCGCTGGCGCGCGACGCGGGGCGCCTGGCCCGCATGGCGGAAGAAACCGGCTGCATCGCGCATCCGATGGACATCCGCGACGGCGCGGCCCTGGAAGGTCTCGTCCCCGGCCTCGACGCCGACATCCTGGTGAACGCCGCCGGCGTCAACCGGCCTGAGCGGCTGGAGCAGACCGCGGCCGGCGACGTGTCGGCGGTGCTGGACACGAACCTCGCCGCGCTCATCGACGTGACGCGGCTCTGCATGCCCGGCATGCGGCGCCGCGACAGGGGGCACATCGTCAATCTCGGCTCGATCTCCGGGCTGCACGGTTTCGCGGGCAACGCCGTCTATCACGCAGCGAAGGCCGGCGTTCACGCCTTCTCCCAGCAGTTGAGGCACGACCTGTTCGGCACCCGCGTGCGGGTCACCGTGATCGCGCCCGGCCGCGTCGCTACCGAGATGTTCGAGCGCACCTTCGGCGAGCAGGCCGGCCGGGCCTTCATCGAGGCACACGATTCGCTCCAGGCCGACGACATCGTCGACGCGGTGATCTTCGCGCTTTCGGCGCCGTGGCGCATGAACGTCAGCCTGATGGAAATATGGCCGACATATCAGACGATCGCCGGGCTGCGCTTCGCCCAGCCCGGCCGGGAGCCGACCAACGCATCGTGAGTCGAGGGGCGACCGGCCTCTCGCGGCGCGGCAACCCGCCTCAATGCGGCAAGGAGAGCGTGATCCTGCTGGCGCTGTCGAGCAGCGCGGGCAGAACCTTCTGCATCATGTCCTCGATGGTGTAGCGCGGACTCGGGCAGGTGACGTTCAGCGCGGCGATCACGGCCCGCGTGCGATCGAAGACCGGGACCGAGATGGAGCGCAGGCCGATCTCGTATTCCTGATCGACGATCGAGTATCCCTTGCTCCGCACCTCGTTGATTGCGCTACGCAATTTCGTCTTGGACGTGACGGTGTTCTCCGTCAGCGCCTCGATCGTCATGTTCTCGAGGATGGTGTTCAACTCATCCGATTTGAGGCTCGCGAGAAGGACGCGTCCCGAGGACATGCAATGGGCAGGCGCGCGGCTGCCGAGTTCGACCGATGCATTGATCACGCGCCGCGATTTTGCGGCGGCCACATAGATGACCGAATCGCCGTCGAGGACGACGCAGAAGCAGGACTCCTGCAGCTTCTCGGCCAGATCGTTCAGCACCGGCTGGACGATCTCGGGCAGGTTCATGGAAGCGAGCGCCGAAAAACCCAGCTCCAGGATCTTGGATCGCAGTCTGAAGAACTTGCCGTCGAAATCGGCATAGCCGTCCCGGACCAGCGTGAGAAGGAAGCGCCGCGCCGCCGCGCGGTTCATGTCGGCCTCCCTGGCAACCTCGCTCAACGTCATGCGCGGCCGCGAGCGCGTGAACGTCCTTATCACGTCGAGCCCGCGGGCGAAGGACGTGACGTAGTCGCGCGAGTTGTCCTCGTTATATCTCGGCGTTTCTTCTGGCATGCTGATTTGCCCGTTCCCCCCGGCGGATATTCCCGGTCGCACGAAGATGGGAAGGTTCTGCCATTATCCAGGAACGCAGCGCAAGGCTCTCCGAACAAAAGTGCGCAGAGCCGCCGCTGGGGGGTGCAGGCGTCGGCGCCGAGAACCGGCGCATAGATCCGTGGCAGACGGCAAACTGCAACGGGCCGACCAACCGCGCCACCACGCCGGAGTAGTTTCCACCTTGGACGGCAGCCCGACGCGGGCTTGCCCATGCAGCGCACAGGTGCGCGTGTTTGAGTTCTGTGGCTCACGCCCGTAGCGATCAGCCAGCGGCTGGAGAACGAGTTAGCATGACGTTGTACGACCGCATCTACGAGTGCCTTCTCGGAGGGGCCTGCGGCGATGCTCTGGGCGCCTGTGGAGTTTCTCGCGATTGAGGAAATCCTCTCCGGCTACGGCCCCGACGGCATTACCGGGTTCGATGAAGCCTATGGCGTCTTCGGCGCGATCACCGACGACACGCAGATGACGCTCTTCACGGTGGAAGGGTTGATCCGGGCTTCGGTGCGCGGTGCCGCGAAAGGCATCTGCCATATCCCGTCGGTTGTGCATCACGCCTATCGGCGCTGGCTGGTGACGCAGGACGAGGATATCAGCCTTCTCAGGTCAAACGAAGAGCTCGACGGCTGGCTTGTCCGCGACAGGCGGCTTTGGGCTCAACGGGCGCCGGGCATGACATGCCTGTCCGCGCTCCGCAGCAATAGCGCTTTCGGTGAGGCAGCCCGGAACAACAGCAAGGGCTGCGGCACGGTCATGCGCGATGCGCCCTTCGGCTTTACGGCCGTGGACGATCCGGCCCGCGCCTTCGATCTCGCGGCCGAGACGGCGCGCACGACCCACGGGCACCCATCGGCAGCCTTTTCATCGGGCGCCTTGGCCGGCATCATCGCATTCGTATGCGAAGGCAGGGATTTGCGTGAAGCCGCCGAGCGCACGTTGTCTCTGCTTCAGACAAAGCCGGAAGCGCGCGAGGTGCTGGATGCCTTGGAAAGGGCGCTCCTGCTGAGCGAAACGGACGATTGGCGCGAACGCCTGCCCGAACTCGGCGAAGGCTGGGTGGCGGAAGAAGCGCTCGGCATCTCGGTTCTTTGTGCACTCGCGGCCGACAGCCCTCGTGAGGCGATCATTGCCGCCGTCAATCATAGCGGCGACTCCGACTCCATCGGAGCCATCACCGGCAATATCGTGGGGGCTGCGCATAGCGTAGCGTCGCTCCCCGAGACGTGGACGGAGCAGGTGGAGTTGCGCGACGTGATCGGAATCTTGGCGCGTGATCTCGCGAGCTTCGTGGGAGGCAATGTCGATCCAGAGGTGCTTTGGTCGCGCTATCCCGGATGGTGAGCCTCGCAGTATATCAACCTTGTCATCAGCGCCCCTTGTTTACGCGTCGTTCGATCGCCCGTCGGTGCTGCCGGGAAGCGGGTACCTCGGGAGTCGATGGACGTCGATTTGCTGCTCTGCCGCGATAGACCCTGATTGCCACAACGATTGGAACGGCCAGAAGAAGACCGATCAGCATAGGCATGAGAACATCGGCCATGGCAGATACGACCCTCGGGGAACAAACCGACGGGGAGAGTGCACCGCGACAGTCGCACACTCAACCGCCGCATACCCCTGCGACACCGCGATTTCACGTCCCGAGGATTTTCTGAATTGGTAACCGCGCGGTGACCGAGCCGCTTCCCGCCGCTTCCGCGCCCTGCGATTTCAACCGTCCGGAAAACACGAAAGCCGCGGCTTCTGGCTGGTTGGGTGACTGGAGCGGGCGAAGGGATTCGAACCCTCGACCCCAACCTTGGCAAGGTTGTGCTCTACCCCTGAGCTACACCCGCTCGCGCGGCGCCTCTATGGCTGAACTCGCGGCCGATTGCAACAGGGAATTACGCAGCAGCGCAAACCCGCATGGTGCCGCGCGCACCATCCCCTGTTGTCCCGTATGCCTCCGTCTTTCGTTTCGCCAACCTCACCTGCCCAGCGGAAAATGCGTATTGAGCTGGCCGATCGCGCGCTTGTGGTAGCTGCCTGCGCACAGGTTTCCCAGAGGGCGTGCGGCTGGGCGTGATTTTCGCAGGCGGCAGGCGGTTCGCAGCAAGCGTTGAAACCTTGCCGGCCCGCGGGAGATCACGGCGAAGCGTACTCATCGCCTGGGGGACGCAATGGCCAAGACACATCCTTCTATCAGGCCCGTGCGCTGGCTGCCGCGGTTGAACCGCGGCGGCTGTCGCCGCCGCGATCAAGCTGCGGACCAGACCTCGCGGCCGCGGATGGCGACGAGAGACGCGCGCAGCGCGGGCCATTTCTCGATGTCGACGGACAACAGGTCATGAGGCCAGACGACGAAGTCCGCATGCGAGCCCACCGACAAGGTGCCGATACTGGTATCGTTGACATATTCGCCGGCATGCCGCGTGTACAAGGCCAGGGCCAGTTCCGGATCGATCGCCTCCCGATCGCCGATCGAGGAGCCGTCGGAGGCGCGGCGGCGCACGGCGATGCTTGCCCCCAGCAAGGGAGGACATGGCTGCGTATCGGATCCCGCGGCAAACTTGACGCCGTGTTCCCACATCGACCTGAGGCGGTTCGTCTGGTCGCTCAGCGGCCCCCAAGCCTTGCGCATCTCGTTCACGAAGACGTAGGCGAGCAGCGGCTGGACGGAAAGACCGATGTTCAGCCGCACGCAGTCCGCCATGTCTTCCTCGTCCATGAGGAAGCCGTGGGCCAGCGTAACCTGATTGGGAGCCAGTCCGAATCCTCTGGAATGCGCCTCCGCCACGGCGTCGATAACCGCTCGTATGGCGCCTCCCCCCATCACATGGACGACCATCGGCCATCCGCGCTCGGCGCAGGTGCGGACGATGAGGAGCAGCTCCGCGTCCGAATACCGCCGGATACCGGGAGTCGCGAGCTCCTGTCCGGGACGCATCAGCGCATCGGCGAACTCGCCGTCCATGAACAACTTCAGGGCCCACGCCCGCAGATGGTCGTCGCCCTCCATGGGCAGCACGCTGCTTGCCTTGAAACGGGCGAGCTCCTCCGCCAGGGGGCGGCGATAGTCTATCCGGTTCATCAGGAAGATGCGCTGGTGCAGGCCGCCGGATGCGATGACCCGGCGATAGAGATCCCAGGACTGATTGAATGCGGCCGCAAGGCCGGGGTCGACGATGGTCGTGATTCCCATCGCCAGGAGCTTGCGGCCGCCCTCCTTCAGGACGTCCATGCAATATTCGATGTCCTGCGTTGCCAGGCTGAAAAGCCAGTCGTTGAGCTTGCGGACCACAGGGCCGAGGAGCAGGCCGCTTTCGGCATCCCAGTCTTCCGGCGAACACCCGGCCAGATGCTCGGCGAGGGCACCCACGGCCGCGTCGTTCAGCACCACCAGCGGGCGGCGGTAGAGAAAGATCGGATGGTCGGGAGCTGCTTCGGTGAGCTCGCGCCGCGTCGGCAGGCGCCGTTCGGCCAGGTTCTCTTCATGCCAGGCGTCGCCGAAGGCGCGGATCCATGCGCCCTTCTTCCGTTTGTCCGCTTTCAGCCTCACCGCTTGAAGCACTTCGGCAATGCTTTTTACGTCCCCCAGTTGCAGCATTTCGAGTTCGTGGGCGATTTTCTCGAAATGCATATGCGTGTCGCAAAGACCGGGCGTCACCGCCGCTCCGCGCAGGTCGGTCCGTTTCGGGTTGTGATGTGAAAAGAGGGCCTCGAGCTCCCGGTCGGACCCGACGGCGGCAATCCGTCCATTCGCAATGGCCAGCGCCGTTGCCGATGGGGTCGACGGGTCGAACGTGCGGATATTGCCCCCGGTAAGCAGCCAATCCACCCTCATCTTCACCTCCTGTGCGCCTGGACACCGTGCACGCAGCCGCCGCCGATGGTTGCCTGTTCCGACATCTTGATTGCGGCCCTCGGGAAATCGCACCCGGCACGGCGCGCCGTCAATGACGACGCGTGGCAGGGGCGTTCCTGCGCCGGCACGCCGGCCTCATGGTCTCGAGATCTTCGCCGCGGGTCCGGGATGGACCTGCCGGCCGACATGTCGGAAAAACCGGCTCGTCAATCGCAGGCGAGTTGCCTTAAGAGCATGAACGAGCCAACCGCCGCCAGCAGACCGGAGCAACCGTGCCCAAGACCCGCGCCGAACTGATGGCCTTCCTCGACAGCCTCGGCATCGAGACGAAGACCTACGAGCATCCGCCGCTGTTCACCGTGGAGGATTCGCAGGGCATGCGCGGCGAGATTCCCGGCGGCCACACCAAGAACCTCTTCGTCAAGGACAAGAAGGACAACGTCTTCCTGCTCACGGTGGGCGAGCACGCCGAGGTCGACCTCAAGACGATCCACGCGCGCGTCGGCGGCTCCGGCCGCGTCTCCTTCGGCAGACCGGAGCTTCTGTGGGAGCTGCTGGGCGTCACGCCGGGCTCGGTGACCATCCTCGGCCTGGTCAACGACACCGGCGGGCGCGTCACCGCGTTCGTCGATGCGGGGCTGCTGGAGAACGAGATCGTCAACGCCCATCCCCTCACCAACGATGCGACGACCTCCATCCGCCGGGACGATCTGAAGCGCTTCGTGGAGGCGACCGGCCACGCCTTCAACGTCTTGAAACTCACGGCGTGATGGCCACATTTGACGCAACCGGCGGCACGCGCCGCCTCGCAAACCGAAACGCCGCGCGACGCGGCCGTCAACCCGGCGCCATCGCGGCCCGGCAACAAGGCAGGAAACCATGAGCGGCGACACCAATTCCAGCTACGGCTTCGCGGGCGGGTTCGGCGCGACGGCGCAGCCCGCGCCGGCCTCCCCGTCGGCAGCGACGCTGGTCAAGGACACGACCACGGCGGGCTTTGCGGCCGACGTCATCCAGGACTCGCGCGTGCAGCCCGTTCTGGTCGACTTCTGGGCGCCCTGGTGCGGACCGTGCAAGCAGCTCACCCCGGTGCTGGAAAAGGCCGTCCGCGCGGCCAACGGCAAGGTGAAGCTGGTGAAGATGAACATCGACGACCATCCGTCGATCGCCGGCCAGCTCGGCATCCAGTCGATCCCCGCAGTCATTGCCTTCAAGAACGGCCAGCCCGTCGACGGCTTCATGGGCGCCGTGCCCGAATCGCAGATCAAGGCGTTCATCGACCGCGTAGCCGGTGCAGGCGCCTCGGGCGGCACCGACATCGAAGGCGCGCTGAAGGCGGCGGAGGCGGCCGTCGCGGCCGGCGATCTCCAGGGCGCGGCCGACATCTATGCGGCGGTGATCGAGATCGATGCCGAGAACGCGGTGGCCATCGCGGGGCTCGCCGGCGTGCAACTCGACGCCGGCGACACGGAGGGCGCGGAGGCCACGCTCGCCACCCTGCCCGAGGCGAAGGCCGGCGACCCGGCGGTGGCGGCGGTGAAGGCGCGCCTCAAGCTGGCGGCGCAGGTGGCCGGGCTGGGCGACCCGCGCGAGCTGGAGCGGCGGCTGGCCGCCGACCCCAAGGACCACCAGGCCCGCTTCGACCTCGCTATGATCCAGAACGCACTGGGCGACCGCAATGCCGCGGCCGACAGCCTGCTCGCCATCTTCAAGGCCGACCGCAACTGGAACGACCAGGCGGCGCGCACGCAGCTTCTGACCTTCTTCGAAGCATGGGGAATGGCGGACGAGGCGACGCTGTCGGCGCGGCGCAAGCTCTCGGCGCTGATGTTTTCGTAACAGTGCGCCCCGCCGGCCATTGCGCCGGCGTGGCGGAGCGCCAGATATGGGCGGCGGGCCGGCGGCTGAAGCTGCGGCGGACCCGCGCCACGGAGGGCCGATGCGGGCCGGAAACGCGCGATATCTGACCGGGAAGGACTTTCCGGAGACCATTCCGGTGTTTCCGCTCGCGGCGGCCCTGCTGCTGCCCGGCGGGCGCCTGCCGCTCAACATATTCGAGCCGCGCTATCTCGAAATGATGGACCACGCCATGGGCGGCAAGCGCCTCGTCGGCATGGTGCAGCCGCGGCTCGACGGCGCGCTCAGGGCCGACGGCGAGCCGGAGCTGTGCGAGGTGGGAGGGCTCGGCCGCATCGTCTCCTTCTCCGAGAGCGGCGACGGCCGCTATCTCGTGGCGCTGCATGGCATATGCCGCTTCCGCATCGGCACCGAGCTTGCCGTGCGCACGCCCTATCGCCAGTGTCGGGTGATCCCCTTCCTCGGCGATCTCGATGCCGAGGCGGGCGCCGGGGAGGTGGACCGCACCGGCCTGCTGCGTGTGTTCCGCGCCTATCTCGACGCCAACGGCCTCGAAGCCGACTGGGAGAGCGTGGCGCGGGCGGAAAACGCCACGCTGGTCAACGCCCTGTCGATGATGTCGCCCTACGGACCGGCCGAAAAGCAGGCGCTGCTGGAGGCGCCGGACCTCAAGAGCCGCGCCGAGACGCTGATCGCCATCACCGAGATGGCGCTGGCGGCCGCCGATGGCGAAGGCAGCGGGCGGCTGCAATGAGCGAGCCGTCGAAACCGCCCGCGCGGCAACCCGACATCGACCCGAAGCTCCTGGAGATGCTGGCCTGCCCGCTGACCAAGGGGCCGCTGAGCTGGGACGCCGAGAACAACGAGCTCGTCTCGCGCGCGGCGCGGCTGGCCTATCCGGTGCGCGACGGCATCCCGATCATGCTGCCCTCGGAGGCGCGGCGGATCGAGGACTGACCGGCCGCCGGCGGCGCTTCTGCCGAAGCGTTCCTTGCGGTAGACTGTCGCCGACCGAGGAGCCAGCCATGCCGCGAATCCCGTTGCCGCTTGCCGCCGCTTTCCTGCTCGCCGCCATGCCTTCTCATGCGCAGTCCGTGAGCGCCTATACCGACATCGACACGGAGAAGAACTGCACCGTCTTCGCCGGGGCCGAGGATGGCGAGGGCGACTGGGCCAATTTCGTCTGCGACGGCTACAAGGGATATCCGGTCTTCCTCTACTACAGCGACCTCCGCGAATCGCTGTTCTACGGCCACGCGCCGGGCGGCGATCTGGCGCCGGCATGGGAGAGTTTTGGCGCGTTCAACTCCACCGGCCCGAAGATCGAATGGCGGATCGCAAGGGTCGGCGAGCTGACCATTCCGGTGGCGACGATCCATCGCTGGTTCGTCAGCGACCCCGACGATGCCGACGACAAGGTCGAGGTGCTGGTGGTCGAGCGGGTGGGCCAGCCCTTCGACCGGCAGGGCTGCGCGGTGGCCTATGTCATGGCCACCGGCAATCCCGACGCCAACGAGAAGGCGCGCCGCTACGCCGATGCGATGGCCTTCGACTTCGCCTGCGGCGCCGACCAGCCGGCCATCGACACCGGCACCGTGCCGCTCCCGGACTTTACCCGGCTGGATTGAGGCCCGACTGACGCTGGACCAATCGCCGCGGGGCGCGCCGCATTGACACGCGGCTGAACCGATTTAGGTTCCCCGCACTTTCCAGCGGATTCGTCTCCCATGCCTGCCTCGTCCCCGCTGCGCGGCCGCTATGCGGTCGGCGCGATGTTCTTCGCCAACGGTTTTCTCACCGGCGCCTGGGCGCCGCAGATCCCCGTCCTGATGACGCGCCTGGAGATCGGCGAGTTCACGCTCGGCCTGTTGATCCTCATGTTCGGCATCGGCGCGCTGACGGCGATGCCCTGGTGCGGCTTCCTGCTGCATCGCTACGGCTCGCGCGCCGTGCTGCGCGCGTTCGCCTGTGCCTGCGCCTTCACGCTGCTGATGGTCGCGCTGGCCGACACGGTGTGGGTCGCGGCGGTCGCCATGGTCCTGTTCGGCGGGCTGGTCGGCGGTATGGACGTGGCGATGAACGCCAATGCGGTGTCGGTGGAAGAGAGGCTGGGACGCGCCGTGATGTCGTCGTCGCACGGCTTCTGGAGCCTCGGCGGCTTCGCGGGCGGCGCGACGGGCGGCTTCGTGATCGCACAGTGGGGGTTCTTCGCCCATGCCGTCGCAGTGACGGCGGTGACGGCCGCCATCGTCGCCGTGGCGGCGACGCAGCTCGTCTCCGACGCCCGCCACGAAACGACCCGTTCCGACCCCTACCGCCTGCCGCGTTCGCTGGCGGTCTATCTCACCGGGCTGATCGCGCTGTTCTGCATGATCCCCGAGGGCGCGGTGCTCGACTGGGCGGCGCTCTACCTGCGGCAGGAACTCGGCGGCGACATCGAGACGGCGGGGTTCGCCTTCGCCGCCTTCTCGGCCGCCATGGCCGCCATGCGGTTCCTCGGCGACGGGGTCCGCAACCGCTTCGGCGCGGTGACGACGCTGCGGGCCTCGGCGCTGGTCGCCGCCGCGGGCATGATGCTTGCCGGCTTCGCGCCGAACCTGTGGGCCGCGATCGCGGCCTTCGCCTTCGCCGGGCTCGGCATCGCCAACACGGTGCCCATCGCCTTCTCGGCGGCGGGCAACCACGCGGGCACATCGGCCGGCGCCGGCCTCTCGACCGTCACGCTGATGGGCTATTCCGGCATCCTCGTCGCGCCGTCGGCCATCGGCTTCGTCGGCGAGCGCACCGGCTTCGCGCCGGTCTACGTGTCGCTGGCGCTGCTGCTGGTGCTCGTCAGCCTCATGGCGGGGATCGCGCGGCCCGCCGATTTCAAGGCTGGCCGCGCGGGCGGATAAGCCATGTCGCTCGCCGCCGACAGGGATTCCCCAATGGCGGCGAGTCCTATTCGGCCGCCTTGGGATAGGTGATCGGCGGCACGTCGGCGCTGGCAGGGCCGCTACCTGCGTCCTCGATAAGCTTGCCCTTGCGCCGGCCGAACAGCCGCGACAGCCAGCCGCGGCGCTCGCCCGCCGGCCGGTTCTCGCGGGTGAACACCATCAGCGCCGAGGGCGTGACGACGAGCGTCAGCACCGTCGCGAAGGACAGGCCGTAGACGATGGCCGAGGACAGCGCGATCCACCACTGGGTCGACGGCGCGTTGATGGTCGTCTCGTGGTGGAACAGCTCCAGCCCGAGGCCGAGCGCGATGGGCAGCACGCCCATGATCGCCGACAGCGCCGTGAGCACCACCGGCCGGGCGCGCTCGCGGCAGGTCTGGAGGATCGCCTCGCGCTTGTTCATGCCCTCGGCGCGCAGCCTGTCATAGGTGTCGATGAGCACGATGTTGTTGTTCACCACCACGCCGGCGAGCGCGATGACGCCGACGCCGGACATGACGATGACGAAGGCTTGTCCCGTGATCAGATAGCCGAGGAACACGCCGATCGTCGCCATGATCACGGTCATCAGCACCAGGAACACGCTGATGAACTTGTTGAACTGGGCGAGCAGCACCACGAAGATCAGGAAGATCGCCGCGCCGAAGGCGTTGGCGAGGAAGGCGCTGGCCGCGTCGGACTCCTCCGACGAGCCCGCCAGCTTCCAGTTGGCGTTGCCGAGATCCATGGCGCCGACCGCCTGCGCCACCTGCGCCTGCACCTCCGCCACCTGAAGCCCCGCCGCCACATTGGCCTGCACCACGATGGTGCGCTCGCCGTCGATGCGGTTGAGCGTGCCGACGCGCGGCTCGGCCTTGCGGGTGACGAAGTTGGAGATCGGCACCGAGCCCTGCGCGGTCTCGATGCGCAATTCGTCCAGCGCCGCCAGCGTGCGCCGGTCTTCCGGCAGGCGCAGGCGGATGTCGACGGCGTCGTCCGCGCCGGACGGACGGTAGTCGGTCAGCTTCAGTCCGGCGGTGACGAGCTGCACCACCGTGCCCACCGACATCGGGCTGATGCCGTATTGCGCGGCCTTGGTGCGATCGATTGCCAGCGCCCAGTCGACGCCGGGCGGCGGCAGGCCGTCGCTGATGTCGATGACGCCGGGAACGTCGGCGATGCGCGCTGCCACCTGCCGGGCCTTGTCGTCGAGGCCCTCGGGGTTTGCCGCCGAGAGCCGCACCTGGATCGCCTTGCCCTGCGGCGGGCCGGCGTCCGGCACGCGCACCTCGACCTCGACGCCGGGAATGCCGACCATGACGGCGCGCAGGTCGCTGAGGATGTCGTTGGCCGGCTTGCGCTCGCGCCAGTCGACGAACTCGTACTGGATGACGCCGACCACGTCCTCGGGAATGTCCTGCCCGCCGCCGGAGGTCTTGCCGACGCGGGTATAGATCGACTTGACGCCGGGCCAGCCGAGCAGCCTGTTCTCGGCCGCGCGCGTCGCCGCGTCCATCTCGGCCAGCGAGAGGTTGCCGCGCGCGTGGACGTAGAGCAGGCCGTAATCCGGCTCGACGGCCGGGAAGAACTCGACGCCGTGGCCGTACTGGCCGTAGGCGTAGACCACGCCGCCCAGCCCCAGGACCGTCATCAGCAGCACTGTCTTGGGCCATGCGACGGCGGACTTGACCACCGACATGTACCAGCCGTCTCGGTGCCGCTCCTCCTCGCTGTGGACATGCGCCTTGGCGAAGATGGCGCCCAGCGTCGGGGTGAACACCAGCGCGTAGAGCATCGAGGCGGCCAGCGTGACGATCAGCGTGATCGGCAGGTATTTCATGAAGTCGCCGACGACGCCCGGCCAGAAGAGCAGCGGCAGGAAGGCGGCGATGCGCGTCAGCGTCGCCGCGATCACCGGGCCGGCCATGCGCTTGGCGGCTTCCTCGAAGGCGATCTCCTTGGGAGCGCCCTCGGTCATGCGCCGCTCGGCATATTCGGTGACGATGATGGCGTCGTCGACCAGCATGCCCACCGCCAGGATGAGGCTGAACAGCACGATCATGTTGATCGTGAAGCCCATCATCGACAAAGCGAGGATGCCCATCAGGAACGACGACGGGATGGCGAGGCCGATGAGCAGCGAGGCGCGCCCCGACAGCACGTAGAGGATGATGATGAAGACGAGGATGACCGCGATCAGGACGTGATTCTGCAACTCGCCGAGGAACTGGTTGATGAAGACCGACTTGTCCTGGCTGTAGGAGATCGTCATGCCTTCCGGCAGCAGCTCCTTGGCGGCGTCGCCGATGGCCTTCACATGCTCGACCGTGTCGACGAGGTTCGCGCCGACGCGCTTCTTGATCTCCAGCGCGATAGCCGGCTCGCCGTTGAGGCGGGTGATCGTCTCCGGGTCCTTGAAGGTGGAGCGGATGGTGGCGAGGTCCTGCGCGCGCACCACGGCGTTCGGGCCCGCCACGATCGGCAGGTTGGCGACGTCCTCGACCGTCTCGATCAGCGACGGCACCTTGATGGCGTATTTGCCTTCCGAGCCCTCGATGCTGCCGGCCGCCACGAGGCTGTTGGAGGCGCCGACGCCCTGGATGAGCTGGTCGAGCCGCAGCCCGTAGGAGGACAGCTTCATCGGGTCGATGACGACCTCGACCAGGTCGTCGCGGCCGCCCTGGATGGCCGCCTCGAGCACGCCCGGCACTTCCTCGAACTTGTCGCGGAGCTGCTTGGCGGCCTGCATCAGCATGCGCTCGGGCACATGGCCGCTGAGCGTGACGACGAGGACCGGGAATTCCGCGATGCTGACCTCGCTGACGGTCGGTTCGTCGGCGCCCTGCGGCATGTCCCGCTTGGCGTCGTTGACCTTGTTGCGGGTCTCCGTCAGCGCGTTGGAGATGTCCTGCGAGGGATCGAACTCGATCAGCACGAAGCCGCCGCCCTGGTAGGCGGCAGAGCGGATCTCCTTGACGCCCTTGAGGCTCTTGACCCGGGTCTCGACGGGCCGCAGCAGCAGCCGCTCCGAATCCTCGGGCGAGATGCCCATGTAGCCGAGATGGATGTAGACGATCGGGATCGCCACGTCCGGCTCGGCTTCCTTGGGGATCGACTGGTAGGCGAGCCCGCCGGCGACGATCAGGAAGAGCAGGATCGAGATTGTGAGCCGGGCGTTCCGGATCGCGAGCTTGACGATATCCATGTGTTTTCCAGTTCCGCCGCGAATTCCGGCCCGCCGGAGAGAAGGGCGAGGGGCGTCAGAGCGACGGCCCCGCCTCGCCCATGATGCGGCGCAAGGTCTCGGCGTCCGCCTCGACCGGGTTCACGATGTCGCCCTCGGTGATCAGCTCCTGGCCGGCCACGATGACGCGCACGTCGGCCGGAATGCCGCCCAGCACCAGCCCGTTCGGCGTGTCGTCGACGAGATCGATGGGGAAGAAGACGACCCTGTTGTCCTTGTCCACGGCGCGGATGCCGAGGTCGCCCGCGCGCGACAGGGTGACGACGGAGCGCGGCAGCACGGTCGACTCGACCGGCTCGGCAAGGAGGGTGAGCTCGGTGGTCATGCCGGCGGGGATTGTGCGGTCCGGGTTCGGCAGGGCCACCTCGACGCGATAGGTGCGCGTCGCAGCGGTGGCGTCGCGGCTCACATAGCGGATGTCGCCGTCGACGCTGCGGCCGTCGACCAGCCGCACGCTGGCCTTGTCGCCCGGCTTGACGTGGGAGAGGTCGCGCTCGCTGACCTCGCCGACGGCCAGCATCGGGTCCATGGCGAGGATCGTGGCGACCGGCGTGCCCGGCTGCACCGAGCTGCCGAGCTCGGTGTTGACCTTGTCGATCATGCCGTCGAAGGGCGCCTTGAGCGTGTAGAGGTCGAGCTGCGCCACCGCCTGCTCGAGCTGCGACTTGGCGGCGAGCACGCCGGAGCGCACGTTGTCGAGCTGGAGCTTGGGGAGCTGGCCGCCGGCGGCCAGCCTCTCGGCGGCAACGAGCTCGGCCTCGCGTTGTGCGACCAGCGCCCTGGCGGTTGCGACCGCGGCCTCGGCTGCCAGCGATTCGAGCTTGACGACGAGGTCGCCGGCCTTGACCCGCTGACCCAGCGCCACCGGCAGCGCCTCGACGATGCCCGAGGTCCGCGTCGCCAGCACCGAGCGCTTGTCGGCGTCGGTGTGGCCCGACACGCGGATGGCGCGCGAATGCTGCACGCGCGGCGGCACGATCACGCCGACCGTGCGCAGGATGGTTTCGGTTTCGGCCTTCTTTGCTTCCGCCGGCGGCGCGGCGGCTTCGCCGGCGGCGCTGCCCACCGACGAGAACTCGCCCGTGGCCACCCAGGCCGCCGTGCCGATGAGCACGGCGATCGCCATGACCTTGTGGAACCTGATCTTCGCCATGTTCTTTTTCCGTCAGGGCCCCTCGACCTGCCCCTGCGGCAGCCGAATGTCGACCCGATATGGGTGGCGTCTCTGCGCCGTTCAATGCCGCGGCCGCCGACCCCTCTTCATGGCGACAGCCGATACTTCATTTTTGCAGCGCACAAAAGCCGTGAGCGCGTGCGTGGTCAACGTTTCCTGTCATGGGCTGGCAGGAGGCTTCGTCCAAGGACGGGCGTGCCGGCGCCGATCCTACACTCCTTGCTGGCCGGTCCCCGAAGGAGCCGCAAACGCAAGCAGCCCCGATCCTTCGAGGCTGCTCCATACATCTTGACAAAATCTGTCATTATGTCAATACCCGTCCCATGTCCGCGATCGAACTGGCCGAAATGGTGCCCCAGATGGCGCCGCAGGAGGATGCGCGCCGCGCGCGCATCCTCGACGGCGCGGCCGCCGCCTTCCTCGCCTACGGATTCCGGCGCACCACGATGGAGGACATCGCGCGCGCGGCCGAGATCTCGCGGCCGGCGCTCTACCTGCTCTTCCGCAACAAGACCGACATCTATCGCGCGCTCGCCTCCGAGTTCCTGGCGAAGTTCCTGTCCGGGGCCGAGGCGGCGCTCGCGGGCGACGGCGCGCTGGAGGAGCGGCTGGAGCGCGCGGTGCTGGGCAGCTTCGACATGATGGCCGAGATCGCAAAATCCCCGCACGGGGCCGACATCCTCGACATGAAGGAGAGCCTCGCCGCCGACGTGGTGGCGGACGGACGGACCCGCATGGAGGCCCTGTTCGAGGCGGCGATCGCGCAGGAGGCCGCGCGCCTCGGCCAGAGGGAAGGGCTGCCAGAGGGCCAAGGGGACGGAGAGCCTTCGCCCGCGAGGCTCGCCGCCTTCATTCTCGACGCGCTCGACGGCCTCAACCTGCGCAACCCGCCGCCCGAGGAGCGGCGCGAGACGGCCTGCTGCTACATCCGCCTCGCCGTGGCCGCGATGGGCCGGTTCCTCGCCGGATCGTGCTCTATTGGGCGGTCCAGCCGCCATCCACCGACAGCGTCGTCCCGGTGACCTGCGCCGCCTCGGGCGAGGCGAGGAACAGGGTCGCGGCGGCGATCTCCTCCAGGCTGGCGAACTGTTTCGACGGCTGCTTCTGGAGGATCACGTCGCGGATCGTCGTCTCGCGGTCGAAGCCCGTCTCGGCCATGCGGTCGGCGATCTGCGTCTCCACCAGCGGCGTCAGCACGAAGCCGGGGCAGACGGCGTTGCAGGTCACGCCCTTCCCGGCCAGCTCCAGCGCCACCGTCTTGGTCAGCCCGACCAGGCCGTGCTTGGCCGCGACATAGGCGGATTTGTTGGGCGAGGCGCGCAGGCCGTGCGCCGAGGCGATGTTGACGATGCGGCCCCAGCCCGCCTTGCGCATGTGCGGCACCGCGGCCGCGATGGTGTGGAACGCCGAGGACAGGTTGATGGCGATGATGGCGTCCCAGCGCTCGACCGGAAATTCCTCGACCGGCGCCACATGCTGGATGCCGGCATTGTTGACGAGAATGTCGAGCCTGCCGAAACGGCGCATCGCAAGCTCCACCAGGGCGCGGCATTCGGCCGGCTTCGCCATGTCGGCGCGGATATAGGCCGCCTCGACGCCGTGGCGACCGGCGATGTCCGCCGCGATCGCATGGTCCTTGTCGGTGTCGGAAAAGGAGTTGAGTACGATCTTCGCGCCCCGCGCGGCGAACGCCTCGGCGATGGCAAGCCCGATGCCCGAGGTCGAACCCGTGACGATGGCTGTCTTTCCCGCGAACATGATGCCTCCTGCGCTGGTTCCGGCCATTTCTTATTGCAGCGCAGCATCGCTGCCAACCGATCCGGCGCGGCCACGCGCGCCGGTGGTATTTCCACCATGGCGCGCCCGGCACGCGCCCGGTAAGCGCCCGCGCTTGACGCCCCGCCGCTTTTCATGTCGATAGCCGGCGCCAGAGAGGAGCCTGCGGGGCAGTGACCAGCGCCATGACCGACCGGTCGAGCGGCCGCCACGACGGCCTTGTCCAGCGGCTGCGCGGCCGCCCGATCGTGTTCGTCGGGCTGATGGGCGCGGGCAAGACCGCCATCGGCCGCCGCGTGGCGGCCGAGCTGGGCGTCCCGTTCAACGACAGCGACCACGAGATCGAGAGCGCCTCGCGCATGACGATCCCCGAACTGTTCGAGCGCTATGGCGAGCCGGAGTTTCGCGCGCTGGAGCAGCGCGTCATCGTGCGGCTCCTGACCGGCGGCACCCGCATCCTGGCGACGGGCGGCGGCGCCTACATGAACGACGAGACGCGCCGGGCGATCGCCGACCACGCGCTGTCCGTCTGGCTCAAGGCCGACCTCGACACTCTGATGGGGCGGGTGGCCCGCAAGCAGAACCGGCCCTTGCTGAAAACCGGGAATCCGCGGGCGACGATGGAGACGCTGATGGCGACACGCTACCCGGTCTATGCCAATGCCGACATCGTGGTGCGGACACGCGACGAGAAGCGCGAGGTGATCGCCGACGAGGTGATCGCCGCCATCGACGCGCATCTGGCGGCGAAGGAGCCGGCACAATGAGCCCGGAAGAAAACAGATGAGCGAAGCGGCCGCAACCGTCGTCGTCGGCCTCGGCGACCGCGCCTACGACATCCTGATCGGGCCGGGCCTGCTGGCCGAAACCGGCCGGTTGTTCGCCGCCCGTTTCCCCGGCGCGCGCGCGGCGATCGTCACCGACGCCAATGTCGCCCGCCATCATCTGCCCGCCCTGGCCGCTGGGCTCGACGCCGCCGGCGTGGCGCATGCGGCCGTGACGGTGGAGCCCGGCGAGAAGACCAAGGGCTTTGCCGGGCTGGAGCAGGCGGTCGACGGCGTGCTGGCGGCCCGCATGGAGCGCGGCGACCTCGTCATCGCGCTCGGCGGCGGCGTGGTCGGCGACCTTGCCGGCTTCGCGGCTTCCGTGGTGCGGCGCGGCATGCGCTTCGTGCAGGTGCCGACCACCTTGCTGGCGCAGGTCGACTCCTCGGTCGGCGGCAAGACCGGCATCAATTCGCGGCACGGCAAGAACCTCGTCGGCGCCTTCCACCAGCCGCGGCTGGTGGTGATAGACACCGCCGTGCTCGACACGCTGCCCGTCCGCGAGATGCGCGCCGGCTATGCCGAGGTGGCGAAATATGGCTTGATCGACCGGCCGGAATTCTTTGCCTGGCTGGAGAAGAACTGGCGGGACGTGTTCGCCGGCGGCGCAGCGCGCATCCACGCCGTGGCGGAAAGCTGCCGGGCCAAGGCCGATGTCGTCGCCCGCGACGAGTTCGAGACCGGCGACCGCGCTTTGCTCAATCTCGGCCACACCTTCGGCCACGCGCTGGAAGCGGCGACCGGCTATGACGGCGCGCGCCTCGTCCATGGCGAGGGCGTGGCCATCGGCATGGCGCTGGCGCACCGCTTCTCGGCGCGGCTGAACCTTGCCAGCATGGACGACGCGCAGCGCGTCGAGGCGCATCTGCGCGATGTCGGCCTGCCATGGCGGCTGGCGGACGTGCCCGCTGGGCTGCAAGGCGGTTTGCCGGGCGCGGAGCGGCTTCTGGAGTTCATCGCGCAGGACAAGAAGGTGACGCGCGGGGCGCTCAACTTCATCCTGACGCATGGCGTCGGCCGCGCGTTCATCGCCCGGGACGTGCCCGCCTCCGAGGTGGTGCTGTTCCTCAGGGAGCAGCTCGCATGATGTCGGCGGCGGGCGCCGGCTGGCTCGTGGCGGGCCTGCTCGCGCTCGTCCTGCTTGCGCTCGTGCTCGGCCGGAACCCGCGTTTCCGTCCCGCGCAAAACCCGGCGCCGGCGGGCAAGGCGGACACGCAGGACGGGGAGCAGGCCCCGCGCAAGGAAGGCGACAGCCTCGGCGCGCTGCCGCAGCTCGAAGAGCTGGAAGTGTCGGACGTGATGGTCCATCGCACCGCGATGCGCATGCTCAACGCCGACGACGCGCCCGGCGAGATCGTCGCCCAGATCCTGCAAAGCCCGCATACGCGAAAACCGCTGTGGCGCGGCTCGACCGACAACATCGTCGGCGTGCTGCATGCCAAGGACCTGCTGCGCGCGCTGCACGAGGCGGGCAACGACCCGGCCAGGCTCGACATCGCCAGGGTCGCCTCGAAGCCGTGGTTCGTGCCCGACACCACGACGCTGCGCGACCAGCTCAACGCCTTCCTGCGCCGCAAGACCCATTTCGCCGTCGTCGTCGACGAATATGGCGAGGTGCAGGGCATCGTCACGCTGGAGGACATTATCGAGGAGATCGTCGGCGACATCGCCGACGAGCACGACATCAACGTGCAGGGCGTCAAGCAGGAGGCCGACGGCTCCGTGGTGGTGGACGGCGGCGTGCCGATCCGCGACCTCAACCGGGCGCTGGGCTGGAGCCTGCCCGACGAGCATGCGACGACGGTCGCCGGGCTCGTCATCCACGAGACGCAGTCCATCCCCGAGGAAAAGCAGGCGTTCACCTTTCACGGCAAGCGTTTCGTGGTGATGCGGCGCGAGAAGAACCGCATCACCCGGCTGCGCATCAAGGCGCAGGACGCGGCGGCCGGGATGGGCCCTGCGGGGCCGCAGGCTGCGGACGCCGGTCCGAAGCGCGCCTGAAAGCCGCGCCCGGCATTCCGCCCGCCGCCACCTCCACCCGGTCGCGCCCCTTGCGCTTGGCGGCATAGAGCGCCGCGTCGGCGCGCGCCTCGAACTCGGATGCGGCTTCGTCGCCGGTGAGCTCGGCCACCCCGAAGCTCGCCGTGAACCGGCGGCCTCCGGTGCCCTCGACCTCGCAGAGCGAGAAGGCCGTGCGCAGGCTCTCCGCGAACAGCCGCGCCGCGGCAAGGTTGGAGCCGGGCAGCAGCACGGCGAATTCCTCGCCGCCGACGCGCCCGGCGATCTGGTGCGGCTGGAGGTTGCGCCGGACCAGCGCGCCGAAGGCAGCGATCACGCGGTCGCCGGCCGCGTGGCCCAGCGTGTCGTTGACGGTCTTGAAGCGGTCGAGGTCGCAGGCCACCAGCGCCACCGGCAGGCTGCCGGCCGCCTTCCCGTACAGGATCGCCGCCCGCCTTTCCTCGAAGCCGCGGCGGTTGAGCACGCCGGACAGGGCGTCGGTCTGCGACCGCGTGGTGATGTCGCCCAGCACGTCGCGGACGAGGATGACCAGCAGCAGCAGCGCCATGGCGATGACGAGGACGGTGCCGAGCGCCTGCGAATACATGGCGTAGTTGGTGGAAAGATAGGCTTCCGGCCCGGCGCCCATGCCCCCGGACGCCCGCGCGATGAACGGTTTCGAGAGATAGTGCAGGCTGACGAGAGCCAGCTCCGCCAGCAGCAGAACCTCCAGAAGGCGCCGGGCGCGCGCCTTGAGCACGATCCGGAACCCCAGCGCCTGCATCAGCGCATAGGGGCTCTGGTAGAGCATCATGCGCAGCAGGGAATCGCGCTCCATGCCGTCTATGCCGAGGCGCAGCAGGATCGAGACGGCGAACAGGCCCGCCATCGCCGCCCAGGGAACGGCCACGTCGTAGAGCCGTGCGAGGCCCGCATTGACCGCCACCAGCGCGGCGAGGAAGGCCGCATAGGCCGCCACCGCCAGCAGGCCGCCGTAACCCGTCAGCGAGATGGCGAATTCGAGAAGGACGTTGAGCATGCCGAGCGCATAGGCGCCCGAGAGCCAGCGGGCCGACACGCGGCGGGTGTCGTAGACCGCTATTCCGAGGAACGCCGCGGCGAGGAAGCCCGCCACGGTCAGGTTGATCGCAAGGATGAGGCTGGCGCCGGTCATGATGGCGCCAGCCTGTCACGGGCAAGCGAAAATGCGGTTAAGCGCTATGTTTAGCGCCCGGTAACCGCCGCTCGCGCCCGCGTGCCGGGCGTTGCCGGCGGCGCTATTTCCACTCGCGGATGTCGACGAAATGGCCGGCGATCGCCGCTGCCGCCGCCATGGCCGGCGACACCAGATGCGTGCGGCCCTTGAAACCCTGCCGGCCCTCGAAATTGCGGTTCGAGGTGGAGGCGCAGCGCTCGTAGGGGCTGAGCCGGTCGTCGTTCATCGCAAGGCACATGGAGCAGCCCGGCTCGCGCCAGTCGAAGCCCGCCTCGATGAAGATCCGGTCAAGCCCCTCGGCCTCGGCCTGCGCCTTCACCAGCCCCGAGCCCGGCACGACCATCGCATTGACGCTCTGGGCCACCTTGCGGCCCTCGATCACCGCGGCGGCGGCCCGCAAATCCTCGATGCGGCCGTTTGTGCACGAGCCGATGAAGACGCGGTCGACGGCGATGTCGGTCATCTTCGTCCCGGCAGTGAGGCCCATATATTCGAGCGCGCGCTTCTTGGAGTTGCGCTTGTTCTCGTCCTCGATCGCATCCGGGTCCGGCACGATCCCGGTGACGGCCGCCACGTCCTCCGGCGAGGAGCCCCAGGTGACGATCGGCGGCAGGTTGGCGGCGTCGAGCACCACGACCTTGTCGTAATGCGCGCCCTCGTCGCTCGCCAGCGACTTCCAGTATTCGACCGCCATGTCCCACGCCTTGCCTTTCGGCGCACGCGGCTTGTCCTTCACGTAGGCGAAGGTCGTCTCGTCCGGCGCGATCAGGCCGGCGCGGGCGCCGCCCTCGATCGACATGTTGCAGATCGTCATGCGCCCCTCCATCGAGAGGGCGCGGATCGCTTCGCCCGCATATTCGAGCACGTGGCCGGTGCCGCCCGCCGTGCCGATTTCCCCGATGATGGCAAGGATGATGTCTTTGGCCGTGACGCCGGGCGGCAGCTGGCCGTCGACCGTCACGCGCATGTTTTTGGCCTTTTGCTGGATCAGCGTCTGGGTGGCCAAAACGTGTTCGACCTCCGAGGTGCCGATGCCATGGGCCAAGGCGCCGAACGCCCCATGCGTCGAGGTGTGGCTGTCGCCGCACACAATGGTCATGCCGGGCAGGGTAAAGCCTTGTTCGGGCCCCACAATATGGACGATGCCCTGGCGCTTATCGAGCTCGTTGTAATATTCGACGCCGAACTCCTTGGCGTTTTCGGCCAGCGTTTCGACCTGCAGCCGGCTCTCGGGATCGTCGATGCCGAAGCGCCGATCGGTGGTGGGCACGTTGTGATCGACCACCGCCAGCGTGCGCTCGGGCGCGCGGACGCGGCGGCCCGACAGGCGCAGCCCCTCAAAGGCCTGGGGGCTCGTCACCTCGTGGACGAGATGGCGATCGATATAAATCAGGCTGGTGCCGTCCCCATTGTCGCGCACCAAATGATCGTCCCAGATCTTGTCGTAAAGGGTTTTGGCCATCGTCCGCATCGGGTTCGTAAGGGGGAAACCGCCGGTATCTAAGGGCGGGCGGACACAGGGTCAAGCCGGGCGCGCCGGACCCGCGCAAGCCATCGCCCCCTCCCCGCAACGTTTTTTGCGGCCGACGCCGAAGCGTGGCATGTTCTGCGTTCGAATCCCCTTGCCAACCCGGGAGACCCCCATGTAACGCCTTTTTGCCTTTTGCGCCGCGCTGGCGCTGGGTCTGGCGCTGCACGGCACCGCCGCCGCTTACGATCCCATCACCCGCGACAGCGACCTGCGTTTGCTCAACGGGTGGCGCCTGACGCAGATCGACGAGCTGGAGCGCGTGCGCGGCGTCTTGGCCAACACGGCGCTGTCGATCTTCCTGCGCAATGAGGGCTATGCCCGCACCGACGTGAGGGCGATCTATGTGGACGCCGACGGGACCTATTGGATTTTGCTGTCGCGCTACGCCATGAAATACGGCCCCCACCACTGACCCCGGGACGGTGCGGGGACGGCGTTGCACACGCTAGCGCCCGCGTTTGGAGCACACGCTGGCGCCCGCGTTTGGAGCGCCCTCCCCTCGCACCGCCGGTGGCTCGATGGCGCCGCCGCCAACTTTGCAGCACGGGGCGGGCGGCAGGTGCTGGTCCGGGCGGTCGCCACACGGTCTCCCTCCCCCTTGCGGGGGCGCCGAGCCGGTCGAGCGCGAGCGAGACAAATC
>CAZVTK010000001.1:0-149760 GCA_964629765.1 uncultured Mesorhizobium sp. | reverse complement strand
GGATCGCGCCCGACGAGCCGACCAGCGCGCCGGTGACGATCAGCAGGTCGTTGCCCAGCGTGAAGCCGATCGCGGATGCCGCCCAGCCCGAATAGCTGTTCAGCATCGACACCACGACCGGCATGTCCGCGCCGCCGATCCCCATGATCAGGTGATAGCCGATGAAGAAGGCCAGCAGCGTCATCGCCAGCAGCGGCCAGATAGCCGTGCCGTTGACGTAGAGCACCAGCAGCGCGATCGATGCGACGGCCGCGGCGGCGTTCAGGACATGGCCGCCCGGCAGCTTCCTGGCCTTGCCGTCGACCTTGCCGGCCAGCTTGCCGAAGGCCACGATCGAGCCGGTGAAGGTGACCGCGCCGATGAAGACGCCCAGGAACACCTCGACCTTGAGGATGGAAACCTCGACCGGGTTCTTGTGCGCCAGGACGCCGGCGAAGCCGGTCAGCGCGGCGCGCGCGGCCGGGTCCATGGCCTGCACTGCCAGCAGCTCCAGATGCGCGTTGAAGCCGATCAGCACGGCGGCGAGGCCGACGAAGGAATGAAGCGCAGCCACGAGCTGCGGCATTTCCGTCATCCGCACGCGCTGCGCCACCTGCTGGCCGATCACCGCAGCGACGATGAACATCACCGCGACCAGCCACAGGCTGTCGCGGCCGGGCCCGAGCACGGTGGCCAGGATGGCCAGCGCCATGCCGGCGATGCCGTACCAGACGGCGCGCTTTGCGCTTTCCTGGTTGGACAGGCCGCCGAGCGAGAGGATGAACAGGATCGCAGCCGAGATATAGGCTGCCGACACGATGCCGATGCTCATGATCGCGGCCTCAAGATTTCTGGAACATGGCGAGCATGCGGCGCGTGACGAGGAAGCCCCCGACGATGTTGATCGCGGCGATCAGCACCGACACCGCCGCCAGCGCAACGACCAGCGGGCCGGAGGAGCCGACTTGCAGCAGCGCGCCGAGCACGATGATGCCGGAAATCGCGTTGGTGACGGCCATCAGCGGCGTGTGCAGCGCGTGGCTGACCTTCCAGATGACCTGGAAGCCGACGAAGCAGGCGAGCACGAAGACGATGAAATGGGCCATGAAGCTGGCCGGCGCGACCGCGCCGGCTGCGAGCAGCAGCACGGTGCCGGCGGCAAGCAGCGTCAACTGCGAGACGGTCTGCGAACGGAAGGCCGCGGCGTCCCGGGCCTGCCTCTCCTGCGGCGTCAGTTCCGTCGCCTTCGGTTTCGGCTTCTGCGCCGCGATGGCCTGGATCCTGGGAGGCGGCGGCGGGAAGGTCACGTCGCCGCGATAGGCGACGGTCGCGCCGCGGATGACGTCGTCCTCCATGTCGTGGACAATCCGCCCGTCTCTGGCGGGCGTCAGGTCGGCCAGCATGTGGCGGATATTGGTGGCGTAGAGCGCCGACGACTGCGCCGCCATGCGGCTCGGGAAATCGGTGTAGCCGATGATCGTGACGCCGTTGGGCGTCACGATCTTCCGGTCGGGCCGGGTCAATTCGCAATTGCCGCCGCGCTCGGCCGCCAGGTCGACGATCACCGAGCCATGCTTCATCGCCTCGACCATGTCCCTGGTCCACAGCACCGGGGCATCGCGGCCGGGGATCAGCGCCGTGGCGATGACGATGTCGATGCCGGGCGCCAGCTCGCGGAACTTCCCGAGCTGCGCCTCGCGGAATTCGGGGCTGGACGGCGCGGCATAGCCGCCGGTCGCCGCGCCGTCCTGCTGCTGCCCGGCAAAGTCGAGATAGACGAATTCGGCGCCCATGGATTCGATCTGCTCGGCCACTTCGGGCCGCACGTCGAAAGCCAGCGTGATCGCGCCGAGCGAGGTCGCCGTGCCGATCGCGGCCAGCCCCGCGACGCCCGCGCCGATGACCAGCACCCTGGCGGGCGGCACCTTGCCGGCCGCCGTCACCTGGCCGGTGAAGAAGCGGCCGAAATTGCTGCCCGCCTCGATCACTGCGCGATAGCCGGCGATATTGGCCATGGACGACAGGGCGTCCATCTTCTGCGCGCGCGAGATGCGCGGCACCATGTCCATGGCGACGACATTGGCGCCGGTGCGGCCGGCCTCCTCCAGAAGGTTCTTGTTTTGGGCCGGGTAGAAGAAGGCGACCAGCGTCTTGCCGGCGGCGAGGCGCGCCACCTCCGCCGCCTCGGGGGGCCGCACCTTGGCGACGACGTCGGCCGCTTCCCACAGCCCGGCCGCCGATGGCAGCACCTCGACCCCGGCCGCCCGGTAGGAATCGTCGGAAAAGCCGGCGGCGAGACCCGCGCCGGTCTCGATCATGCAATCATGCCCGAGCTTGCGAAGCTGAAGCGCGCTGTCGGGCGTCATCGCCACGCGCGCCTCGCCCTCGGTCACCTCCCGCGGCGTCCCTATCCTCATTCCCGGCCCCTCTGATCGCGTGCCATCATGCGTCGCCTAACACGGCCGACGGAGGTTTCTCCGCCCGGCGTCCCGTGACCGGCGTCCCGCGGACTGAGCGGCGTTCAGCAAAGATCGTGCCACGCCTTTGCCCGGACGGCACGTGAGACGGCACATGACCGGATCCCGGTCGGCAACCGGGCCGGGCGGGATTCGGGCAGGATAGTGCAGGGCCCTTTCGCCGTTGGCACGCATATTGCAAAACGCTGGGGCAGGAGATCGAACCGACCGGGTGACTTCATGACATTGCGAAACCGGGCCGTCATCGTCGGTGTCGGCGAAAGCGACATCGGTCGCCTGCCGAACATGACGGGCCTCGGGCTCAATGCGCAGGCGGCCCGGCGCGCGATCGGCGATGCCGGAATCCGGCATACCGACATCGACGGCCTGCTGACCGCCTATTCGTTCACGGAGCCCTATTTCATGCTCGGCTCCGTGCTGGCGGAATATCTCGGATTGACGCCTCGCTACTGCACGTCGATCGTCGCGGGCGGAGCCTCGCCCACCGTCATGCTGCATCACGCCGCGCAGGCCGTCGACAGCGGCGCGGCGGAGGTGGTGCTCGTCTGCGCCGGCGAGAACCGTGCGACGGGCATGTCCCGCGACGAGGCGGTCAGCGCGCTCGCCGCCGTCGGGCATCCCTATTTCGAGGCTCCCTACGGCGTCGGCATCCCGTCGCTCTATGCGATGGTCGCGCAAGCCTACATGCACAAATACGGCACCAGGCGAGAGGAAATGGCGGCGGTGGCCGTCAACACGAGGGCCCATGCGCGCCTGCACCCCAACGCGCATGCGAGGGACCCGCTGACGATAGACGACGTGCTCAATTCCAAGCCGATCTCCGACCCGCTGAACCTTTACGACTGCTGCCTGATATCGGATGCGGGCGGGGCGTTCGTCGTGACGACGCCCGAGCGGGCCAGGGACATGCCGGGAAAGCCCGTCTACCTCGCCGGCATCGGCGAGGCGCACACGCATGAGCACCTCACCTCGGCGCCCAGCCTGACCGAGTTCGGCGCCACGCACTCGGGCCGCGCGGCCTATGCGATGGCCGGGCTCGGCCCTTCGGACATGGATGTCGCCATGCTCTACGACTGCTTCAGCATCGTCCCGATCATCGAGATCGAGGAGCTGGGGCTGGTCGAGCGCGGCGCGGGCGGCGCCTTCTTCGCCGACGGCAGCGCGGCCGTCGGCGGCAAGCTGCCGGTGAACACCCATGGCGGAATGCTCAGCCACGCCCATGCCGGGGCCGTCGGCGGGCTGATGGGCGTCGTGGAAGCCGTGCGCCAGTTGCGCGGTGAGGCCGGCCGGCGCCAGGTCACGGGCGCCGGCGCCGCGATCGTCCACGGCGAGGGCGGGATCCTCTCCTCCCACTGCACGGCAATCCTCACCTCCCAACCGCGTTGACCGAAGATCGGAAGGCCGCAATGACCGGTAAGCCCCGTGGCATGTTTTTCGAGGATTTCTCGGTCGGACAGGTGCTGGAAACGCCGAGGCGGACCATCACCAGCACCGACATCGTGAATTTCGCCTGCCTTTCCGGCGATTTCAACGGCATCCATGCGGACCACGAATATTGCAGGACCACGCCTTTTGGCGAGCCGATAGCGCATGCGCCGCTCGTCTATGCGGTGATGGGCGGGCTGCAATATGCCAGCGGCGTCAATGACGGCACGCTGCTGGCGGTGATCGGCATCGACGAGTGGCGCATGCACAAGCCGGTCAAGCATGGCGACACCGTGCACATGCGCTCGACGGTGCTCAGCAAGAAGGAGACGTCGAAGGCCGGGCGCGGCGTGGTCTCCTTCAAGCGCGAATTCATGAACCAGCACGGCGAGGCCGTGCAGAGCATGATTGCGACCTTCCTCTACAAGCGCCGTCCCGAAGCCTGAGCCGTCCGCCGGCGCGTTCCCGAGCCTTCAATCCTGCGCGAAGCGCCGAAACTGCGGCAGGGTCTCGCCGCGGCCGTCGTCCTGGAACTCGACGCGGACGCGGTCGCCGATCCGTGCGTCCAGCGCGTCGTCGCCGATCAGGTTGGTGATCATGCGCGGACCTTCGTCCAGCAGCACCGCCGCGACGACATAGGGAACCTTGTCGCGGAAGTCGGGCAGGGGCGCGCGCCGCACGACGGTGAAGGATTCGATGCTTCCGGTGCCGGAACTTTCGGCCCATTCGGGTTCGCCCTCCCAGCAGACCGCGCAATGGTGGCGAGGCGGAAACTGCCACGCCCGGCACGCCCGGCATCTTTGAAGGACCAGCTTGCCCCGCTTTGCCCCCGCCCAGTATTCTCGGGAATCGCCGTTCGCGAAGCGCGATTCACTCGTCATGGCCGATTTCTCCTGGCTGGCGGCGGCGTTCATGGATGGCCGGGCGGGGTGCGGCGCGTTCCGGTTGCGATTGTCATGCGACCGCACGGAACGGTTCGGAGGCAAGCGAAGCGGCCGTGCGCGCGCCAAAATGTTTCGCCTGCTTCTGGCGGCGGCGTTGAAGGGAGGACGCGATGTTCATGGCTTCGCGATACTTGGCGACCGTGCGCCGCGCAATCTCGACGCCGGCAGCGCGCAGCTCCCTGACGATGGCGTCGTCCGACAGGATGGAATCGGCGCTCTCGCCGTCGATCATCTGCCTTATCTGGTGACGCACGGTATCCGAGGAGACGCTCGCTCCCCCGTCTACAGCCGCGATCGAATTGGCGAAGAAGAACTTCAGCTCGCGCAGGCCGCGCGGCGTCATTGCGTATTTGTTGGAGATCGCCCGGCACACGGTGGACTGATGGATGCCGACGGCGTCGGCGATGTCCTTCAGGTTGAGCGGCTTGAGATGCTCGACGCCGTGCAGGAGGAAATCATGCTGGCGCTTCATGATCTCGGTCGCCACCTTGAGGATGGTCTGGGCCCGTTGTTCGAGATTGCGGACGAGCCAGTTGGCGTCCTTCATGCAGTCCGCGACATATCTTGTCTCGGTGGTGTCGCGGCATTTCGATCTGACCTCGGAATAGTACTGGCGGTTCACCAGCACGCGAGGCAGCGCGCGCGCGGTGAGCTCGGTCACCAGGGATCCGTCCTCCCTGATCTCGACGGCGACATCGGCCTGCGCGGGCACGACCGGGTCGCCGTCGAACCGCAGGCCGGGGCGCGGGTCGAGCTGTCTGATGCGGGCGGTCATGGAGACGATCTCGTCCACGCTCACCCGGCACAGCACCGCGAGCCGGCGATAGTCGTGGCTGCCGAGCAGATGCAGGTTGGCGAGCAGTTGCTCCATCGGCGGCGTGAGCGCATCGGCTTCGCGAAGCTGTAGCGTCAGGCATTCGGCAAGGCTGCGGGCACCGACGCCGGCCGGATCCATGCGCTGCACGTGCAGAAGGACTTTCTCCACGCGTGCTTCGGCGATGCCGAGGGCATCGGCGATCATGTGCAGGGGGCGCCGCAGGTAGCCGTCGTCGTCCAGCGACTCGATGATCTCGACGGCTGTCGCCGCATCGACGGCATCGGCGAAGGAGGCGCCCATCTGGCCGCGCAGATGATCGCGCAGCGAAACCCTGGCGGCGACCCAGTCCTGTATTTCGCGATAGTCTCCGGTCGATCCTGGCGTCGAAGCCCGCTCCGGCCTGGTCGTGCGGGCGCCGGGGGCTGGCGCGTTCCGTGCCGGCGGAACCTCGATGGCGGTCCGGGAGTCCTCGCCGGGCGCCGCGCCTGCCGCGACGCCCGCGCCCGGCATGTCGATGAGCGGGTTGCGTTCGCAATGTTCGGCGATGAAGGCGCTCAGCTCCTCCTGGTTGAACTGAAGCAGCTTGATCGACTGGATCACCTGCGCGTTGATCGAAACCGACTGCGCCAGTTGATGATACGGCCTCCGACTGAGTTCCATGGCTCCCCCCGGACTTCGGTTCGGGCCGCTCGCGACCCCTTGCTGTGATCGCGGCCCGTGCCGCATCGCCGCTCCCCGGCAGGTGTCCTCGATCGCCCGGCGATACGCTGGCGAAGCAAGCGGCGTGCCAGATGCGCGGGAAGGAGCCCGACGGGACGGAAGGCGCCGGGCAGATTGACAGATTGTCCTTGGAAAGTTCAATGTCCGGCCTCACTGTATCCAGTGAGAACACTTTCAGCGGGAATGGGGAGGATGGTATTGGCGACGGACGACCATGTGAGAGCGATCGCGCTCGTTGGCGCTGACGGCCGCATCATGGCGATGGCCGGAAAGGCCCTCGACCCGCGGGTGCGCACCGCGATCACCGACCCGGACTGGCTCCGCGATGCCCGGGCGCGCGGCCTCGTGCCGCTGCAACTGAAGGACGCTAATCTCGCCATCCTGGTCAAGGAGATCGACGGGTCCTATCTGGTCATCGTTTCCGGCGGCATGGGAGATACCGTGACCTCCTTCCTGCTGACGGTCGATTTCGCCTACGACATCATCGACCACATGCTGACCGATCCTTACGATGCGATGGTCATCGTCGACGCGGACGCCAGGATGAAGTTCGTCTCGCCGATCCATGAAAAATTCTTCGGCCTCAAGACGGGCGAGGGTCGCGGAAAGCACGTCCGCGAGGTCATCGAGAACACCAGGCTGCACCATGTCGTCCGCACCGGCGTCGCCGAGGTCGGGCAGATCCAGAGGATGAAGGGCGGCGACCGCATCGTCTCGCGCCAGCCCATCAGCCATCACGGCAAGATCGCGGGCGCGATCGGCCGCGTCATGTTCAAGGGGCCGCAGCAGGTGGAAGCGCTGGCCCGGCGCGTGAAGGCGCTGGAGCACGAGATCGCCACCTACAAGGCGGCGACGCAGGGGCAGGTCCGGGGCGAGGAGTATCTCGACGCCATCGTCGGACAGAGCGTGGTGATACAGTCGGTCCGGCAGCAGATCCGCAAGATCGCGCCGCTCGACATTCCTGTGCTGATCCAGGGCGAAAGCGGCACCGGCAAGGAGCTGGTGGCCCAGGCGCTGCACATGCTGAGCCCGCGCCAGGACGCAAGGCTGGTGACGGTCAACGCCGCCGCGCTGCCCGATTCCCTGGTGGAAAGCGAGCTGTTCGGCTACGAGGCCGGTTCCTTCACGGGCGCCGACCGCAAGGGCCGCCCGGGCAAGTTCGAGCTCGCGGACAAGGGCACCATCTTCCTCGACGAAATCGGCGACATGCCGTTCGACACCCAGTCCAAGCTCCTGCGGGTCTTGCAGGACCGGATGGTGGAGCGGCTCGGCGGCGACAAGCCCAAGCGCGTGGACTTCAGGCTGTGCAGCGCCACCAACCGCGACCTCAAGGAATTCATCGAGCAGGGCCGGTTCCGACTCGACCTCTTCTATCGCATCAGCCCGGTGACGATCGTGCTGCCCGCGCTCAGGGACAGGCTCGAGGACATCCCGCTGCTCGTCGCGCATTTCCTGCGCGGGCTTTCGAAGCAGTACAACCGCGCGGTGCCCGAGATCGACATGGATGTCCACGACTACCTCATGGAGCGGCCATGGCCCGGCAATGTCCGGCAGCTTCTCCACGAGATCGAATCCGCTTTCGTCATGCTGGAGGGCAGCCGCCTGACGGTGGCGGACTTCCGCCGCGAGAGCACGGCCCGCCAGCCGGCCGCGAAAGCCGCAGCCCGGCCGGCCGCCGAGCTTCCCGACGCCGACGGCAATCTGAAGGACATGCTCGTCAAGCTCGAGAACCAGTTGATCAGCGACACGCTGGTCAGGTTCAGGGGCAACAAGAAGAAGACGGCGGAGCATCTCGGCATATCGCGCTCCTACCTCTACAAGAAAATCGAAGAGTTTCAGGAAAATTAGGACAGGCTGGCCCGCCGGCCCTACCCCCGTCGTCACGGGCTCCTGTCACTTCTGCCCCGCCGTGACCCGGACAAAAGCGGTGGCATGTCGTTTGCGTAACGAAAGCGGGGAATGAGGCGGTTCGCGGCGCAGGGCCGCCAGTGTTCCGCGCTTTCGGGGTCCGTCGATGAATCTGGTGAGGCCGGGGCAGGTCAAGGCGGGATTGTCGCCTTCATTTTTCTACTCCCGCGACCCGTCCAGCGGAGAATTGCGCGGCTTTGGAATTGCTCTGGCCGATGCGCTGGCGCGGGCCCTGGGGCACGATCTCCTATTGCACGAATACGCGGATCCGCATGCGTCGATACTCGGGCTTCGCGCGCGGGAATGCGATCTGCTTCTGTTTCTCGGCATCGATCCGAGCCGGACGGGCGACGTGGCGTTCTCCGCTCCCTACGTGCAGGCGGACTATACCTTCCTCATTCCGCGGGCATCGACCGTCGTTGCGTGGCCGGACCTCGACCGGGGCGGGCAGCGCATCGCCGTGGTGCGCGGCCACAAGATGGAACTGGAGCTCGCAGGCAAGCTTCTCCAGGCCGTGCACGTCCACGCGGATACGCCCGATGACGCGTTCGAACTGCTGCGCACGGGGCGTGTCGACGCAATGGCGGGGATCAGGCCGGGGCTCGTCAAATACGCCGCCAGGCTGGACGGCTCACGCGTCCTTGCCGACGGGTTCGGCCGGAACCGGCTGGCCATGGCGGTCGCGAGGGAGAACGTCGCGCTGCTTCGCCGGTTGAATGACTTCATTGCCGCGTCGCGGGCGTCGGGACTGCTGCACCGGATGGCCCGGGATGCGGGCCTCGATCAGGGAAACATCGTCGACGAATAGCGCGGACGAGGCGGACGGAGGGTGGGCGAATGCTGGTCGTGTGGGGGCGCATGAGCTCCATGAACGTGCAGAAGGTCGCATGGAGCTGCGAGGAGCTTGGAATTCCTTACCTTCAGCGTGATGCGGGCAGAGAGTTCGGGATCGTCGACGAGCCCGGCTACCGCCGGCTCAACCCGAACGGGCGAGTGCCGACGATTGAGGACGACGGATTCGTCCTCTGGGAGTCGAATGCCATCGTGCGGTATCTGGCCAGGAAGGTTCCCGGCGGCAATCTCCTGCCGCCCGACAGCCGGGGTCTTGCCCGTGCGGAGCAATGGATGGATTGGCAGATCGCCGTGCTGTGGCTGCCGATGCGCGATCTTTTGCTGAGCCATCTGCGGACTTCGCCTGAAAGGCGCGATGCGGAGGCCGACGAGGCCGCGCGCGTTCGGGCGTCCAAGGCGTTCGAGATCCTCGATGCCCAGCTCGGGTCCAGCCGGTATGTCGCCGGCGATCGCTTCACCATGGCCGATATCGCGCTCGGCGTCTGGGTCTGGCGCTGGATGGCGCTGCCCATCGAGCGGCCCGAGCTCGTTCAACTGCGGCGGTGGTTCGACCTGCTCGCGGAGCGCCCTGCATATCGGAATATCGTCATGCAGCCTCTGACGTAGGGCCGACGGACCGGGTCTGCCCGCCTCGGGTCTCCCCGCCCGGGGCCGGTCCGCGGTCGGGCGGCCGCTCGGGGCGGTGGCACGCGGTTTGCGGCGCCGGTCTCGTTCGGGAGGCGAAAGACGCGGCATGGAAGACTTCATCATCGTTGGCGGCGGCTCTGCCGGTTCGGTGCTGGCGAACCGGCTCTCGGCCAGAGGTGCGAACAAGGTCCTGCTGGTGGAGGCGGGGATCGACACGCCGCCCGGCGGCGAACCGGCCGAGTTGCTCGACGTCTATGCCGGACGGCTGTTCTTCAACCCCGACTTCGACTGGCCGGATCTGAAGGTCACGACGCAGCCTCGCAGCCACAACGCTCCCGACGCCGACGCTCCGCCGCTGAAGAAATACACGCAGGCGCGCGTGCTCGGCGGCGGTTCCGCGATCAACGGCCAGGTCTTCAATCGCGGCGCCCCGGCAGACTACGACGAATGGGAGGCCCGCGGAGCCGACGGCTGGGGCTGGAAGGACGTGCTTCCCTATTTCATCAAGGTCGAGAGGGATCTCGATTTCGACGGCCCGCTGCACGGCCGCCACGGCAACATGCCGGTGACGCGCATTCCGCGCGAACACTGGAGCGGCTTCACCCGGGCCTTTGCGCAGGCGTGCGCCGATGCGGGATATCGATACCTCCCCGACCAGAACGGGGAGTTCAGGGACGGCTATTTTCCCACGACCTTCAACAACGAGAACGGCCGCCGGGTTTCGGCGGCCATGGGCTATCTCGGCCGCGATGTCCGCGACAGGAGCAACCTGACCATCCTGACCCGGACGCGCGTGACGGCGCTGGTGATGGACGGCCGGCGCTGCGTCGGCATCAGGGCGATGATCGACGGGGAGGAACGGGAGATCAGAGGCCGCGAGGTCATCCTCTCCGCGGGCGCGATCCATACGCCCGGCTTTCTGCTGAGGGCCGGCATCGGCCCGGCGGGCCAGCTTCGCGACCTCGGCATTCCGGTCACGATGGCGCTCGAAGGCGTGGGCAGGGGGCTGATGGACCATCCGTCCATCGGCGTCTCGGCGTTCTGCCGGCGCCCCTACCGGATGGACGGAGCGACCCGGCGGCATTTCCAGATGTCGCTCCGCTACTCGTCGGGCCTGCCGGGCGCGCCTGCCGGCGACATGTTCAGCGCGGCCCTCAGCCGGTCGGCGTGGCATGCGGTCGGCGCGCAGATCGCCTCGCTGCTGATCTTCGTCAACAAGACCTATTCGGAAAGCGGGCAGGTGCGGCTCGCCAGCGCCGATCCGCTCGCCGAGCCCGCGGTCGACTTCAATCTCCTGTCCGACAAGCGCGACCTGGACCGGCTCAAGGACGGTTTCAGGAAAATGGCGGCGTTGCAGGCCGGAAAGGCCCTGAGCGCGGTGACGTCCAATCCGTTCCCGAGCGCCTTTTCCGAGCGCGTGCGCGCCATCAGCCAGATCAACCTGAAGAACAGGATGATCACGACGCTCGCCGCGGCGCTCTTGGACGGGCCGTCGATCCTGCGCAGCTACCTCATCGATAACTTCGTCGTGGAGGGCTACGATTTCGCGCGGCTGCTGGTCGACGACCTCGCGCTGGAAGACTTCGTGAAGAAGGAGGCGATCGGCGTGTGGCATGCCTCGTGCTCGTGCCGCATGGGGCGCGACGACGATCCGATGGCGGTCGTCGACATCGAGGGCCGCGTCAGGGGCATCGACGGGCTGCGGGTCGTCGATGCCTCCATATTCCCCGTGATTCCCTGCGCCAACACGAATTTTCCGACATTGATGGCCGCCGAGAAGATCTCCGACGTCATCCTGTCCGGCGCGGTATAGGTCGCCCGTCCGCCGGAAACCGGATGCGGGCGGGATGCGGGCCGGGCGGAAGGAAACCGGGAGCCGTGCGTTTCGGCGCAAGGCTCCCGCCGGGCCTAATCCCCGAGCTTGATGTTGTTGCTCTTCACGACATCCCCCCAGACGCTCATCTCGCTCTGGAGGAACGTCTCGAAGGCTTCGCCTTGCATCTCCGTGTGGGACATCCCCAGCGCCGCGATCTTCTCCCGGACCTGCGGCTCGTTCGCCGCCGCCGAGATCGCGCTGCGCAGTCTGTCGACGATCTCACCGGACGTGCCGGCGGGGACGACGTAGCCGTTGGTCCACAGGGTCGCCTTGATGTCGATCCCCTCTTCCTCCAGGGTCGGGACGTTCGGCAGCAGCGGCGAGCGCTCGCCGCCCGTCGTGGCGAGCGCCACGATGTCGCCCGACTGGATGAAGGCCAGCGCCTCGGGCGGGCTGACGAATGCGAACGCCACCTCGTTGCCGCCGCGGACGGCGGCGACGGCGGGCGCAAGCCCCCTGTAGGGAACATGGGTCCAGCTCACGCCTGCGAGCTGCGCGAGCCTTGCGGTCAGGATGTGGCTGAGCGTTCCGATTCCGCCCGAGCCGTAGCTCAACGTGTTCGACTTGGACGCCTCGACGAGATCCTTGACGGATTTGGCCCCGGAGGCGGTCGACGCGATCAGGAGCATCGGAAGCTCGTGGACGCCGATCACCGGTTCGAAAGCCTTCTGCCAGTCGTAAGGCATGGTCTCGCGCATGTTGGGCAGCAGGACCTGCGTGATGTCGAACAAAAGCAGGGTGTAGCCGTCGGCGGCAGCCTGGGCCACGGTCTGGCCGCCCACCGCGCCGCTTCCTCCCGCGACGTTTTCGACCAGAACCGACTGGCCGATCTTGCGCGACAGCTCGTCGGCCGTGATGCGCGCGAGAACGTCGGACGGACCGCCGGCGGGATAGGGGACGACTACCTTGATCGGTTGCGCCGGATAGGAAGCCTGCTGCGCCATCGCCCCCGCTGGGAAGAGCGCTGAAACAAGCAGTCCCGCATAGACGAACGCCCTGAATTTCATCGGTATTTCCTCCGTTGCCAATCGCATGACCATTGCTGTGCGCCGCATCTGCCGCAGCGCATCACGCCCATGGTATTCCGCAAGATCGGTGCCATTGCCCGCCGGCGCCGCCTGCATCGATCGAAGGTGGCGACGGAATCCGGTCGGCCGGGACGACTGTCCATGGCGGGTGCACAGTGTCGCCGACGGCAACGCTGATGCCGATCGGCCCGGGCGAGGAACGCCTGTCGGCCGCACGCGCCGCAGCTCTGGCATCGATCTTGCGGTGGAAAGCGCGAGTTGACGATCAGCGGAGGAGTCTCTCGCCGGCAGTCGGCAATCCGGGAGGCAGTCTCTCCGGCTTCGGGTTCAGATCAACTCCAAGGAACGTATCCAGGAGGACAACATGAAACGCAGACTCTTCGTATGGTCGCTCGTGGCCGCATGCTCAGCCATCGCGATGGGCGCGCCGGCCTTCGCTCAATCGAGTTCCTATCCCGACCGGCCGGTCAGCCTCATCGTGCCGTTCAGCCCCGGCGGATCGGGCGATACGGTCGCGAGGATCGTGACCGAGAAGGTCGGTTCGGTCATGGGCCAGCCGCTGGTCGTGGAAAACGTCCCCGGAGCGAGCGGAGCCATCGGGGTGCGGCAGGCCATCCGCGCCGACCCGGACGGCTACACGCTGCTACAGATTTCCGGCGGCAATGCCATGCTGCCGCTGATGCAGAAGGACGTCTACGACCTCGAGCGCGACATGCGCCCCATCCTGATGACCGGCTCGGCGCCCTACGTGTTTGCCGTCAAGGCCGGTTCCAAAATCCAGACCTTCGACGATCTGGTCGCGCTCGCCAAGGAAAAGGACGGCGTGAGCTATGCATCGGCGGGGCTGGGCACGCTCGGCCATCTGTGCCCCGAGCGTCTGGCCTACGAACTGAACTTCAGCACGATCAACGTGCCCTTCCCGGGGCTCAGCGGCGCCATCCAGGCGCTCATCGCCGACGAGGTCGATTTCGTCTGCACGACGGCACTGGTCGCCGAACCGTTCGCCAGAAACGGCGATATCCGGCTGCTCGGCGCCGCAACGGAGAGCCGCCTCGCGGAGCTGCCGGACACGCCGACCATGGCGGAGCTCGGGTTCAAGGATTTCGAGGTCTCCACCTGGCATGCCTATCTGGCGCCGGCGGCTACGCCCGACCCGGTGGTCGGCCGTCTGATCGGGGTCTTCACGGAAGCGCTGGATGACGCGGCCGTGAGGGAGCGGCTGCGCAATGTCGGCATCGTCGTCCAGGTGCGGTCCGGACAGGAGCTGGCCGAGTTCATCAAGCAGGATATGGAAGTCTGGAAGCTCGTCATCGAAAAAAACAACATAACCATAGGCAACTGATCCAAAACTTCTCCGGCAGGACCTCGGTCTTGCCGGAGGCTTTCATAAGCAGCCGCCCATACCGGTTGGAACACGTTGGAATGGAGGAGGGGATGTATTCTCGCGACTACAGGGATCTTGCCGGCGGCATGATCCTGACCATCCTTGGCATGGCTTTTTCGCTTTATGCGTTGCTCAACCTGGAGATGGGAACCATACGGCAGATGGGGCCTGGGCTGTTTCCCGCGGCACTGGGCGTGGCCATGGCGGTGCTCGGTGCGATGATCGCCGTTCCCGCGGCATTCCGGCAGGGCTCGGCGATCGTCGTCAAGCTCTGGTCGCCGTTCATCACCCTCGTGGGCATAGCCGCCTTCGCCATCCTCATCCGGCCGTTCGGGATGATACCCGCCATACTCGCCGTCGTGGGGCTCACCTCGCTGGCCGACCCGAAGGCCCATCCCCTGCAGCTGGCGCTGCTGGGCGGCCTGTTGTGCGTGGCCGCGTGGCTGATCTTCAGCGTGGCGCTGCACCTGCCGATCCCGATCCTGCGCTGGCCGTTCTAGGGGGACCCGGACGATGGACATCTTCGGCAATATCGGTCTCGGCCTGGAGACGGCGCTGACCACCACCAACCTGATGTACTGCTTTCTCGGCGTGCTGATCGGCACGCTCGCCGGCGTCCTGCCGGGCATCAACGCCCTTTCCGCCATCTCGATGCTGTTTCCGATAACCTTCTACCTCGAGCCCACGACGGCGCTCATCATGCTTTCCGGCATCTGGTACGGGGTGGGGTATGGCGGGCGCACGGCGTCCATCCTGCTGAACATACCCGGCACGATCGCGGCTTCCGTGACCTGCCTCGATGGCTACCCGATGGCCCAGCAGGGCCGCGGCGGCGTAGCGCTGCTGATGACCACCGTCTCATCCTTCATCGGCGGCTCGATCGGGATATTGTTCCTGATGTTTTTCGCCCCGACCATCGCGGCCTATGCGTCGCGTTTCGGGGCCGCGGAATATTTCTCGCTCATCCTGCTGGGGCTCGTGGGCGCCTCGACCGTTTCGGACGGAAGCACGGTGAAGAGCCTGGCGATGGTCGTGCTGGGCATCATGCTGGGATGCGTCGGCCAGGACATGTATACGGGCTCGGCGCGCTACGTCTTCGGCGTGCTCAACCTGATGGACGGGCTGAGCCTGGTGGCGCTCGCCATGGGCATCTTCGGCGTGGCCGAGGTGGTCGCCGGCATGGGCAGGACGAGCGTCGGCGATTTCGACCGCAAGAGCGTGCAGTTCAGGGCCATGATGCCGACGCGCGACGACATCCGCCGGTCGTGGATGCCGGTCCTGCGCGGCACGTCCATCGGCTCGTTCTTCGGAACGCTGCCCGGCACCGGCGCCTCGATCGCCGCCTTCATGGCCTATGCGGTGGAGAAGCGCGTGGCCCGCGAGCCGCAGCGTTTCGGCAAGGGGGCGATCGAGGGGATCATGGCGCCCGAGGCCGCCGACAATGCCGCGGAGATGACCGCGTTCATTCCCACCTTCTCGCTGGGAATCCCGGGCAGCGCGACCATGGCCCTGATGCTCGGCGTCCTCATGATCCACGGCATATCGCCGGGCCCCACGCTCATCTCGGAGCAGCCGTCGCTGTTCTGGGGGCTCATCATGAGTTTCTGGATCGGCAACGTGCTGCTGGTCATCCTCAACGCGCCGATGGTGGGAATCTGGGTGAGGATCCTGCTGGTCCCCTATCATCTCCTGTTTCCCGCGGTCCTGGCTTTCGTCTGCATCGGCGCCTACAGCGTCAGCTTCAGCTCCTTCGACGTCTGGCTGGTGGCCGCGTTCGGCCTGCTGGGCTACGTCATGCGCATCTTCCAGTGGCCCGGCGCGCCGGTGCTGATCGGGTTCGTGCTCGGCCCGATGCTAGAGGAGGAGTTTCGCCGCGCGATGATCGTGTCGCGGGGCAATCTCATGACCTTCGTCGAGCGTCCTATCAGCGGCGCGATCACCGCGGTCACGATCGCCCTTCTGGTCTGGAGCGCCTGGTCGGCCTATCGCCAGTGGAAGAAGCGCCGGGCGGTGGACGTCGCCGTCGGCGATGCCGTCCCGGGCAGGTGAGCGAGGCGCGCGAACGGCATGGACTTCACGCTGAGCGGTGAGCAGCGGCTGTTGCAGGAATCGGCCAGGGAGATGGTCGATCGCGACATCCTGCCGATCCTGAGGCGCAACGACCCCCACAAGCCGCTCCCCAAGGAGGAGCGGCGGGCCGTGGTGAAGGCGGCCGCCCGCCAGGGGGCGACCTCGATGCGGATTCCGCAGGAATTCGGCGGGCAGGGCATGACGGCACTGGACACCGGCCTCGTGCACGAGATGATGCCGGCGTCGGTCTACTTTTCGCTCGGCGGCCAGGAAACGCCGGCGCTCCGCATCTGCCTGGCCGGCAACCGGGAGCAGCGCGACCGTTTCGTCGAGCCGCTGCTGAGCGGCGACCTGCTGGGGGCCGCCGGCACGACCGAGCCCTACGCCGGCTCCGACCCGCGCGCCGCCCGGGCGCGCGCCGTCGAAGAGGACGATTGCTGGGTCGTCTCCGGCCACAAGATGTGGGTCAGCGGCGCCTTCGCATGCGACGTGATGATGACCACCGCCTCGGCCGGCAAGGACGAGCGTGGACGCAACCGCCTGCTCTGGTTCGTGATCGAACGCGACCGCTCTCCGTTCCACACCAGCAAGATCCCGACGATGGGGCTGAGGCAGTGCCATACCGGCGAAGCCATATTCGACGCCTGTCGCGTGCCCAAGGGCAATCTGATCGGCGACGAGGGAACGGCATCGCGCATCTTGCAGCAGACATGGCTGTCCCAGCGCGCCTCGTTGGGGCTGGTCGCGGTCGGCATGGCGCAGCGGGCGCTCGATGCGGCCCGCGAATATTCCGGAATTCGCGAGATGTTCGGCCGCAGGATCGGAGGGTTCCAACTGGTGCAGGAGCTTCTTGCCGACGCGGCGACGTCGATCACCACGAGCCGCCTCGTCTGCTACAAGGCGCTGGATGCGATCGACAAGGACCTGCCCGACAAGGTTCAGCTTTCGGCCATGGCCAAGCGATATGCGGTCGCCGCATGCACGTCCGCGATATCGAAATGCATGGAGGTGCACGGCGCGATGGGCATCAGCGTCGAGCTGGGCCTGGAAGAATATTACCGCGATGTCCGCATGCTCCCCATCCCGGATGGAACCAACCAGATCATGACCCTGATCGAAGGGCGCGAGCTCACCGGCATCTCGGCCATCCGCTGAAGGCTGGCGGCCGCCGTTTGACGCCCGCCGTTTGACGCCCGCCGGGATGGCACGCGGTTTGCGGATGCCGGGGTCGACGGCTTTGTCGCGCGTGCCGGCCGCGTCGATCGATCCTGCTCCGGCGGCGTCATCGGCGGTTCGGCGGCACATCGTTCCTCAGGACAGGGAAAATCGAATTGACCACTGGATTCATCGGACTTGGCGATCCCGCGCCCGCGCAGCTTCGTGCGTTGCTGAAGACCGGGGAGCGGGTGCTCGTCTGGGACCGCGACGCCGGTGCTGTGTCGACCAGCAGCGCGGCCGGAGCCGCCGCCGCGCCGTCGGCGGAGGCCGTTGCCCGTGACTGCGGGAGGGTGATCGTCAGCCTCAACGGGGATGCCCGCCTCGGCAAGGACGACCTTCCGGCGTTCGAGCCAGGCACGGTCGTCGTCCTGCAATCGTCGGAAAGCCCCGATGACATATCCGCGCTGGCGAAGCGGCTCGCCGACCGCGATGTCCATATGGTCGACGCTTCCGTGTCCCCGGCGGGCGAGCAGGGCGGAACCGTCCTTCTGGCCTCGGGAACCGACGCGGCCTGGGAAAGGGCGCTGCCGCTTCTGGGGTCGATCGGCGGCGAGGTGATCCGCTGCGGAAACCGTGCCGGCGACACGCGCGCCGCCGTGCTGATCGACAGGACGATCACCGTCGGCTGCGGCTTCGGGGCGCTCGAGGCGATGGCGGTCGGCCGGAAGATGGGCCTTTCCCTCGGCTCGCTGATCGACGTGATGAACAGCGGTTCCGGCCGCAACTACATGACGCGGTCGATCCTGCCGGCTCTCGTCGCCGGAAAAAGCGCGACGGACCTGACAGTCGCGGGCCTCGTGCGGGATCTCGACCAGGCGATGACGCTCAGCGTCGGCCGCGCCGCGCCGACGCCGATCACCAGCGTGGCGCGCGGCCTGCTGCAATCCTGCCGCAACATGCTGCCCGCCGATGCCCCCTTCGCCGCGATCGCGACGGCCGTCGAAAGGCTGGCGGGCACGACGCTGATGGAAGGCGAGCGCGCCCGGCCGGCCGGCGCCGCGACGGCGGGATCCGGCGAGGGCAAGGCCTACAGGGTCGGCTATGTCGGCCTCGGCGCGATGGGCGCGCCGCTGGCCGGCCGGCTGGTGAAGTCCTACCGGACCCATGTCTTCGACGTGCGCGCCGAAAATGCCGGGCCGCTTCAGGCGGCCGGCGCCGTCGTTGCTCCCGACCTTCCGTCGCTCGCCCGCGAATGCGACGTCATCTTCCTGTGCCTGCCCTCCTCCGACACCGTCCGCAAGGTTCTTTTCGGTGAATCGGGCCTTGCAGCGGGCCTGTCGCGCGGCGCCGTCATCGTCGACCAGACGACGGGCGACCCCGTCGAGGCGAAGGCCATCGCCGCCGAGCTTCAGGAGCTGGGGGTCGAACTCGTGGACGCGCCCGTCTCCGGCGGGCCGGAGAACGCCGTGGCGGGAACGACGACGATCATCTGCGGCGGCGGCGAGGACGCCTACGGCAAGGTTCGCCCGATCCTCGAGAAGATCAGCCCGACCATCTTCTATTGCGGGCCGACGGGCAGCGGGCACGCCGCCAAGCTCGTCAACAATGCCTCCAACATCTGCAACCGCCTGATTGCCTACGAATGCGGGCTTCTGGCGTTCAAGTACGGGCTCTGCTTCGAGGTGATCGACGACGTGGTCAACAGGAGCACGGGCTGGAGCTTCGCTTCCACGCGCATGTTCAAGTCCATGCCGGTGCACGGCAAGACGGCGACCATCAGCCTCGAGCTTTCGCTCAAGGACATCTGGTCGGCCGTCGTCCTCGCCGCGCACTGCGGTGCGCCGATGATGATCGGCGATGCGGCGCGCAACGTGTTCCAGCTCGGCGTGATCCAGTTCGGCGGCGACGCCAATGTCGACGAGATGGTGCGGCTGTTCGAGCACATGGGAGGCGTGGACTTCTCCCGGCCGCCGGCAGCGCCGCAGTGAAGGACGGAACAGGAATGACGCAACCCAAACGACTCATATCGCTCGACCATGCAACCACGCCCGGATTGAATCCGCTGGAGACGATAAGGCTGGCGCATTCGCTCGGCTGCGATGCGGTCGCGCTGAGGATGAACACGCATCCGAGCTATCCGGGCAATCCGTACGACTCGGTCAACGACCCGGCCCTGCGCCGGCAGATCCGCAAGGAGGTCGCGGACCGGGGGATGTTCGTCGCGCTCGGCAGCGGCTTCGAGATAAACCCCGGCGGGCAGGTGGCGTCGATGCAGCCGGGGCTCGACGCCCTGGCCGACATGGGCGCGCGCGGGCTCAGCGTCGTCGTGTACGACAAGGACAAGTCGAGCCACCTCGACAGGATAGCCGAGCTTGCCGAACGCTCCGGGAAGGTCGGGGTCCGGACATTGCTCGAATTCTTCGCGCTCTCCGGGCTGGACAGCCTCGATTACACGATCGACATCATCAGAAAGATCGGCAGCCCGTGGGTCGGTATCAGCGCGGACAGTCTGCATGTCGCGCGGACTGGCACGACGGCCGCGCAGGTCGCCGCCGTTCCGCGCGGCATGATCGGCCATGCGCAGGTGAACGACGGGCCGGCCCATATGCCGCTCGACCGGCAGATGGACGAAGCCCGCGGCGGGCGTCTTTTGCCGGGGGAGGGCGAATTCGACCTGGTCGGTTTCGTGCGGGCGCTTCCGCCCGAGGTCCCGATCGGCGTCGAGGCGGGCTCCAAGGCCAGATTCGCGCAGGGTGTGACGATGGAGGATCACGGGCGGGCGGCGATCGCCGCGACGAGGAAGCTGATCTCCGACGCGCTCGCGCGGTAGCCGCCCGCCGGCACGCGAGGCGGCAGCGCAACGCAAATAAAAAAAACCCCGGCCGCAGGCCGGGGGCTTTCGTTGGATGCCCGGTCGCTCCTACAGGGCGGCCATCTTGCACTCGCTGTCGGCCTGGGTGCCGTAGAGGGCATCCAGGTCCAGCGCGGTTCCGCCCTCGACGACGACGACCGGATCGTACTTGTCGGTGATGGTCTTGCGCGCCTCGCAGATGATCGGCTGCCACAGCATCTGGTGATCCCATTCGCGGAAATGGCCGCGGACGCCCGCCGGCCGCGCGGCCTCCAGCCCCTTGATGATGGCGCCCGCCTCGGTGGACTTCGCGATCTCCAGCGCCGCCAGAAGCATCTTCATCGAGATCCAGCCCGCTATGCACGCCTGCGTCGCCGGATGGCCCGTCTCCTTCATCGCGGCCTCGACCACCGCCATCTCCTCCGGCGTGTTGCGCGGATCGTTGAAGTGCCAGAACTTGCCGGTCCGCAGCCGGGGCGGATTGGTCGGCATCGCCCACATGTCCTCGTCGGTGATCGCGACGCCGCCCAGCGGGATGTCCATGCCGAACTCACCGTACTGCTTGAGGAAGGCGGCGAGGTCCTGGCCGGCGATGCCCAGCACGACGAGGTCCGGCTTGGCCTGCCGGATCTTCAGGATGATCGAGCTGAAATCCGTCGTGCCGATCGCGGTGGCGTCCATACCGACATCCGTGCCGCCGCCCGCCTCGACCTCGGACTTCATCAGGTTGTAGACTTCCTGGCCGTAGGCGTAGGCGCCGACCAGGAAGTACCATTTCTTGCCGATCGACAGGAAATCCTGCGACGCCATCTTCGTGTAGATCCCGGTGAAGGCGTTGACCCGGAAGACATAGGGGCTGCAAGCCGACCCGGTGACCTCGCGAACGGTCGCCATGGGGATGATGGTCGGCACCTTCGCCTGCGTCCCGAGCGAGGCGATCGCCATGGCGCTGGCGCTGGCCAGGCCGCCGAGCACCGCGCAGACCTTGTCCTGCTCGATCAGCTTGGTCACGTTCTGCTGGGCGACCAGCGGATTGGGATCGTCGTAGAGGGTGAGCTCGACCGGGCGCCCGAGCACGGTGTTGTTCGCCATGTCGAGCGCGATCCTGGCGCCGAGGGAGGCGGCTTCGCCGAACAGGGAGAAGGCGCCCTGCTGGGCAAAGACGGCGCCGAGCCTGATCGGCTCGTTCTGGGCGAGACCTATCGACGGCGCTGCAAGCGTGGCCGCGCTCGCGGCGATGAATGCACGACGATTCAAATTCATGGTTCCTACCTCAAGCTAATGGCCAGCACCGCTCGCTGCCGCCGGGCGTCTTCTTTGATGTCGCGCACGGCATCGTCGACGTGGACGGGCTGCTGTCTGGGCGGTCGTTTCCGCATGCCGGGTTACAGCAAGCGCCATGCCAGTGCGCCTTCGCGCGCCCGTGCTCCGCGCGGAAAAGATCGCCGGTGCCGCCGCGGATATCCGGGCATAGGCCGATCGACGGATCGTCCCGTCGCCGGCTCTGCCCATCCGTGTCTTCGGCATGTCTTCGCCCGGCACATGCTTTTTCAGCGCACACCATGAACACGGCATGGATGCCGGGTCGCTCCGCGAGCCGGGGAGGTGCGGCCCGCTGTGCTCTGGCACGGCGATTGCGGATCGCACCCCGCTGACGACAGCGCGAAGGTTCCCATGAAAGCTCGATCCGACATCCCGCGCCCCGCATCCGGGGGACGACGCTCCCGCGCGGCAGATGCGAGGCCGGGCGACAAGCCAGATCGACCCACGGGACTCGCAGGCTGATGCTCGACATAATTCTCTCGCAGGCCGTCAACGGTCTTGTGCTCGGCTTCCTGCTGGTCCTGATCTCGATCGGCCTGTCGCTCGTCTTCGGCCTGCTCGGCATCGTGAACGCCGCGCACGGTGCCTTCTTCGCTCTCGGCGCCTATTTCGCGCTGACGCTCCAGCGCACCTTCGGCTGGCCTGCCATAATCCTCGCCCCGCTGGCCGTCGGCGCGGTCGGCATGATCGTCGAGCGGCTGATGGTGCGCAGGCTCTACGGCAAGGATCCGCTGGTGACCCTGCTGCTGACCCTCGCGCTGTCGCTCTTCATCGAGTCGCTCATCAGGATGGTCTGGGGCTCCAGCATGCAGTCGGTGTCGCCGCCGTCGGTGCTGGTCGGCATCATCGAGCTGGGGCCTGTCCTGACCACGACCTACCGGGTCGCGGTCCTGTTCGCGACGATCGCGCTGCTGCTCGGCCTGTGGGCCTTCCTCCGGTTCACGCCCTACGGCCGCATCCTGAGGGCCGGCAGCCAGGATCCGGAGATGGTGGGGATGCTCGGCATCAACCTTCCGCTGGTGCTGAACGGCGCCTTCGCCCTCGGCTGCGCGCTTGCGGGTACGGCGGGCGTCCTTGCGGCGCCGCTGTGGTCGGTTTCGCCGGGCATGTCGGCGCAGGCCCTGATGCCCGCCTTCGTCATCGTCACGATCGGCGGCCTCGGCTCCTACAAGGGCGCCGTCGTCGCGGGCCTGATGGTCGGCCTCGTCACAGCGCTCGCGACCCAGTTCGCCCCGGCCTTCACCAGCATGGCGATGTACATCCTGATGGCATTCATCCTCCTGGTCCGCACGCGCGGCCTGTTCGGCGAGAAAACGGAGCACTTCGGATGAAGAAGATACTTTCGAGCCCCGTCTTCCACCTTGCGGTCGCGCTGGTCGCGCTGAGCCTGATCACGCTGGTGACGCCGCTTTCTCTGGTCCGCGTCACCCAGGTGGCGATCAGCGTCATCTACGCTTCCGGCGTGATGCTGCTGATCGGCTATCTCGGCCTCGCCCCGTTCGGCGGCTCGATCTTCTACGGCCTTGCGGGCTATGCGGCGGCCATCGGCATGCTGAGGTGGTTCGCCGGCGGCAACGAGTTCGTCGGCATTGCCTTTGCGGTGCTCGTCGCGGTCGTCGTCGCGGTGCCCGTCGGCGCCTTGATATTACGGCGGCGCGGCCTCTATTTCTCGCTGCTCACTCTGGCCTGCTGCCAGATCCTGTTCGAGATCGCGTTTGCCTGGACGAGCTTCACCGGCGGCGAGAACGGCTTGCAGGGCGTGCCGCGTCCCCTCTTTCAATCGCAGCTCTCGTTCCACATCTTCGTCGTCGTCATGGCGGTGCTGGTCTTCTGGCTGATGCGGCAACTGGCCCATTCGCCGCTGGGCCGCCTGTTCCAGGCGGTGCGGGACAATCAGGACCGGGCGGCGAGCCTCGGCTACTCGACCTACAGGATCAAGCTGACCGCGTTCACGATATCGGCGGCGATCACCGCACTCGCGGGCGCGCTGATGGCGTTCTTCCTGCGCGGAGCCTACGCCAATCCCTTCGGTTTCGAGCATGCCGCCGACTCGCTGCTGATGACCATCCTCGGGGGTATCCATCACCCGTTCGGGGCATTCTGGGGCGCGGCGCTCTTCATCGTGCTCGAGGACCAGTTGAGCGCGCTCGTCCAGCACTGGTGGCTGATCTTCGCGCCCTTGCTCATCCTCATGGTGCTCGCCGCGCCCGAGGGCATCCACGGTCTCCTGCGGCGCATGATGGGCTTGAGCGGGTGGACCCTGGTCCGGCAGGAAATCCCTCCGCGCCCCGCGGTCATCGAGTCCTTCCGGATCGATGCCCCCGCGCCCGATGCGGCGGGCGCGCCGCTGCTCTCGGTGCGCGGGCTGACGAAGAATTTCGGCTCGCTCGCCGTTGCGTCCGGATACGACATCGATGCCCATCAGGGCATGGTCCACAGCTTCATCGGGCCCAACGGCGCCGGCAAGACCACCTTCTTCAACATGCTGTCGGGCCTTGTCGCGCCGGATGCGGGCAAGGTCACGCTTCTCGGCCGCGACGTCACGCACCTCTCCATCCATAAGCGCAGCCGCCTGGGCTTGGCGCGGTCCTTCCAGATCGTCAGCATATTCATGAACCTGACGGCGTTCGAGAATGTGCGCCTGGCCGTCCAGGCCACGAAGCCGGGCGCCTTCGGCTTCTGGCGGGACGCATACCTGTCCGGCGACGTGAACATGCGCACCTGGTCGCTTCTGGAGGCGGTCGGGCTGGCCGACAAGGCCGGCAGCCTGTGCACCGAGCTCTCGCATGGCGAGCGCCGGCTGCTGGAGATTGGCGTGACGCTCGCCACCGAGGCGCGCGTCCTGCTGCTCGACGAGCCGCTGGCGGGGCTCGGCGAGGCCGACCGCAATCGCATGGCCACGCTGATCGTCGCGCTGGGGAAATCCCATGCCGTCGTTCTCATCGAGCACGATATCGACCGCGTCCTGGCGATCTCGGACAAGCTGACAGTGCTGCATCAGGGCAGGCTGATCGCCAGCGGGAAGCCGCGGGAGGTCGCCGACAACCCCGCCGTGATCGAAGCCTATATGGGCGCGGCGCGCGAGGGGCAGGCCGCGCAGGCGCGCCCGGCCGACGCCGGCCGCCCGGCCAAGGTTCTGCTCGACGCCTCCGATCTGGTCGGCGGCTATGGCGGCGGGCGCGTCCTCGACGGCGTTTCCCTGACCGTGCGGGAAGGCGAGGCGGTCGGCCTGCTGGGGCGCAACGGCGTCGGAAAGACGACGCTGCTGAAGGCGCTTTACGGCCTGCTGCCGCTGGAGCAGGGCGCGATCGTCTGGCGCGGCGAGGATGTCGTCAAGCTGCGTCCGTTCGAGATCAACCGCCTCGGCCTCTCCATCGTGCCGGAGGGCCGGCGGCTGTTCTCGAACCTGACGACCATCGAGAATCTGCGGGTGGCGATGCGGCCGGGCGGGATGTCGCTCGACGAGGTCTTCGAGCTGTTCCCCCGCCTCAAGACAGTGCGCAACTCGCGCGCCGAGAACCTTTCCGGCGGCGAGCGACAGATGGTGGCCATCGCCCGCGCGCTGGTTTCGCCGACATCGCTGATGCTGCTCGACGAGCCCTTCGAGGGCCTGGCGCCGAGCGTGGTGAGCGAGGTCATGCGTGCGTTGATGGGGTTGCGCGGACGGGTTGCCATGGTGCTGGTCGAGCACCATGCCGAGCAGATCCTCGCGATCGTCGACCGGGCCGTGGTTCTCGTCAACGGTCGTGTCGCGTGGGAAGGGGCTGCAAGCGAGCTGGCCGCCGATCCGGCGTTGCAGGCCCGGCTGCTCGGCATCGTCGACGACGTCGACAACGGTTCCCGGAGCTCACCGGGATATGTTGAAGCCGGATAGAGCTGTCGGTCGGCCGCGATCCTCGCCGTCAGAGCAGAGGCGGACGGGTGGAGCTACATGGCCCGAACATTCAGCGTGTCGGTTCAGCGAGTCCGCCGTCAACTGTTGGCAGTGACAAAGGAATATTGTGCCCGATTAAATTGTGCGGGATACTCGCGGTAGACGAAGTGCCCAGATCTATTGAATAGGTTCACGAGCGTATCGGGACGCTTTTTCATGAACATCCGGATCAGTTGCTTTCCATTCTCGAAATCGGCGGTCGGATCACGGAACCCCCATGTGACAAGAGTCGGGCACGGCATCCCGCGTTCGAGCAACCATCGTTGGGTTTCACGTCGCTGGCGGCTTAACCCGGGAAAGAACACTCGAGCAGCCAACCCATCCTGCTCCATCTTCCGCGTGGCGATCCGAGTCTTCGGAGCGTCGAGAACCAGCTCACAATTGTCCAGGAGAGCTTCAGTCACCATGTTTGTCTGATAGGAATACCGCTCATAAACTGCCCTGAGAGCAGCCCGCCGGCTCCAGGACGGCATATTCGCGTGAACGATATGATTGCGAACGCTTCCCGGTGCCAGAGTGCCCGTGGATACGCAGTTGCAGCTTGCAACCAGCTCTGGATATTCCAGGGATAGCCGCGCTACGAGGTAACCGCCGCGTGAATGGCCAACCAGATGATAGGGGCCTTTTGCCATGATCCGAAGAAAGCGTGCAGCGTGTTTGACGGATGCGTCCATAGTGTAGTCGGGATCGGATGCAGGATTGTCCGTGAACCCCTGTCCGAGGCGATCCACCGCGATGCAATTGAAATGCCTCGAAAGAGGTGCGAAATTGACATCCCAGATGCGGGCGCAAACGCCACTGGTCGTTCCGATGTTGGAACCATAGAAAAATACTACGGGCTGACCATGCCCCTGATCGAAATAGCGGGTGCGTACGCCGTCGACATCGACCCACCGTTCCGGCCCCATGTCCAAATCTTTCGGCCGGAAATCTTCGTCTATGACGGAGGGGGCTTCAAAACAATCAGGCACCATGACGGATATCCTCCACAAAATCGACAAGCAGCCTGTTGAAGACATCCGTCTGTTCAACGAAGGGGTAGTTTCCCGAATCTCCCATGACATGCATTCTGGAGTGCAGTTCGTGACAGGCGATGCGATCGTAGAGATCGTAGGAAAGATCGATAGGGGATATTTTATCATGAAACCCGACACAGAGCATGGTGGGCCGGCCTATCGATCTATTACTGAGAGCTAAATTTATCTTTTCTCTGATCGTTCGCATCTCCGGAAGAAGGCGGCTTTCGTACAACTCGCCGTCAAATACCTTTTCGGCCGCCTCCTGGAGTTTAGGTGTATTCATGAGGAGCCAGCTTCTTTCGACCCATTCAGCCGTGACGGCTTCTGTGTTGAAGCAGGCCGTTTCCAGCCAGTGGCGCATTGCTTGTCGCGTCAATGGCGCATGCGGGTTCGTTGCCAGTACAAAGTCACGATCTCCCGGGCGAGGCGAAATGGCGTCGCTGGAGCATATCGTGCAGGAGCGCACGAGGTCCGGCCGCCGTAGCGTTACTTCCGCAATAGCGACAGCTCCGAACGAGTGGCCCACAAGATGGCAGGGGCCCAATCCCAAGGTTTGGAAAAATTCGATTAGATGCTCTATCGATGCGGCGATGGTGTAGCCGTCGCTGGTGAGGGGGTTCGCGGTCTGGCCCTGTCCTAGCCGATCCACGGCGATACAATTATATCTCGCTCCGAGCGCCGTCAGATTGGACGTCCAAATTTCGGCGGATTCGGCAACGGAATTGTCCCCGACAAACCCTCCATGGACGAATACGATCGGTTCGCCAGAACCTGCGGAGAGATACCGGGTCCGAGCTCCTGCGACGTCGACCCAGTTTTCCGTCAGTTCCGTCTTAGGCAAGTTTACTTCTCCCTAGTGAGCCGCGTGTGAACGGATATGCTACGGTAAAAACAGTTGGAAGATGGAAATCTGTTCTGCTGTTCAGGACGGACAGGCGTCGACTTTTGTCTTGGTCTACGCCCTGTCGGCCAGCGACGCCCCGGTGGCGTTTTTGTTATTTGGCTTCCATTTGGAGCCCATTGTCCTCGATGACCTGCTTCCAGCGCGCCGCCTGAAACTCCAGGAAGGACTTCAGCTCCGCCGGGCTCATGATCTCGGATACGACACCCAGTGCGTCTACGCGCTCGCGCACGATCGGATCCTTCGCGGCATCGACAAACGCGAGATGTAGCTTTGCAATTATATCGTCCGGGGTGCCCGCCGGGGCGAGATAGCTCGTGAACGACGATGCCGTGACGGCGGGGAAGCCAATCTCGTTCATGGTCGGGACTTCGGAGGGGGACGCCAGCCGTTCGCTTGACGTAATTGCGAGTATCCGTGCGGTTTTCGCGTTGTGGAATGCCAAAGCATCGACGAGGTTCACGAAAGCAAAGTCCGCCTCGCGGCTGAGAACCGCCTGCATAGCTGCCGCGAGCCCTTGGTAGGGAACATGTACGGCCTCGATATCCGCCTCCCCGACGAATAGCGCCGCCATGAGGTGGCTCAGCGACATCGGACCGCCGGAGCCATATGTCAGACCGCCGCTCTTTGCCTTGGCCGCGTCAATGAGTTCGGCGACAGATGTAATACCTGAACTCGCGCTCACCGTGAGCGCCTGGGGAACGGAATCGACGCCGAATACCGGCCTCAGATCCGCATTCCAATCATACGGCACATCGCGAACGCTGGGCAGAATGATGTGACCGGTCGATATTTGCAGTATAGTGTAGCCGTTGGGTTCGGCTTGTGCGACGGCCTGTGCACCGACAATTCCGCCTGCACCGGTCCGATTTTCGACGACGACGGGCTGACCTAATGTCTTTTCCATCTGGCCGGCGTAAACGCGAGCCATCACATCCCCGGTTCCCCCGGCGCCGAACGGAACGACCAAGGTGATCGGCCGCGTGGGAAACTCGTCAGCCGCTTGGGCTGCCGCGCTGGTTATGAGTGCGGCCCCGCCGACGAGGGCCAATGCAAATCTCATCAATCCGATCATCCGCGCCACTCCTCCTTGTTTTCGCTGGCATATCCGACGCAGCAAAGTACATGCCAACCGCCCCAGGCTGGTAGGCGCTGTCGTCGCTTCCGCAAGCAGATGGACGTATAGCTGGCTGGAGATTGCCGGCCAGTCCGCAGTTGCGTCCGTCGGCGGACGTCACGCCTCCGATTGCAGGCCCGCGAGCTCGGTCCGGATCGCTTCGCCGTCCTGATCAGCGTCCGGCGCCAGCCTGCCGACCGTCGGGGGCGTCAGGTGCAGGCCGAGCGGGCTGCCCAGAAGCGGCCAGTCCAGCCCCTCTTCCTCGACCATGAACCAGATCCGCCGTGCCGTCGCCTGTTCGCTCCTCGCGGCGGCATCGATGGTGTTCACCTCGGCGGCGGCGATTCCCAGCCCGGCAAGCAGCGCGACCGCTTCCGGCTGGGACAGCGATGCGAGATCCGGCACGCTGCGCCCGATCCCGCGCAGCTTCAGCCGCAACGTCTCGTCGGTGCAGTCGGCGACGATATAGCCTTCGCTCACGGCGGCGACGGCGGGCCTGGGCACCGACTTCAGATCGCGGTTCCACACCGGGCCGGTGAGCCAGCAGGCGATATCCTGCATGGAAAGGTCGATATATTGCCCTTCGCCCGTCCTGTCGCGGTGGAGGACCGCGGCCAGTATGGCTACCAGCCCCATCTCCGCACCCATCATGTCGGCGGTCGATATGCCGGACTTGAGCGGCTGGCCCTCCGGGCGGACGGCCGTCATGAACCCCGACATGCCCTGCACGACCATGTCGAAGCCCGGGCGGCCGGCGTAGGGCGACCGCGCGCCGAAGCCGCTGATGGCGCAATGGACGAGCCGCGGGTTCGCCTGCGCGATCCGCTCCGGCGGGAAGCCGAACTTGGCGAGAGTGCCCGGCTTCGTGTTCTCCACGAGGACGTCGGATGTCTTCAGCAGGCGGCGCAGCGTGTCCTGGCCGTCCCGCGACCGCAGGTCGAGGACCATCGAGCGCTTGTCGGCGTTGTTCAGCCGGAAGGTCGCGGAGCGGCCTCCCACATGCGGCATCCACCCGCGCTGGGCATCGCCCCCGGGCTGCTCGATCTTGATCACCTCGGCGCCGAGATGCGCCAGGTGACGCGCGGTCAGCGGCGCGGTGGTGTACTGGCCGATCTCGACCACGCGCAGGCCGGCGAGAGGCATGCCGGCCAGCCTCGCTTCGGCAGGGGGCGCCGGCGGGCGGCGGGTGCCCATCATCTGCGCGACACGGTCGCGGTGCTCGCCGGGGAATGGGATGTATTCCGGTTGCCGGGGCGGCGAGCCCGTGAGCCCGAGCGGCGACGCCGGCACATGGATCGCCCCGCCGGAGACCGGATCCGGGAGCCTGAGGATCATCCCCCTGGCGTCGATGTTGGCTTCCCTCGGATAGTCGACGATCGGGGCGATCGGGCCCGACGGCACGTCGGCCTCCAGCATGGCGTCGACGCATTTCCGCGTCGTGTGCCTGCGGGTCCATCCGGTGATGCGGTCGTCGATCTCGTCCACGCCGGCCAGCCGCCCGGCCTGCGTCTCGAAGCGGGTGAACAGGTCCGGCTGGCCGATCGCCCGGCACAGGCGCTCCCACTGCCCCTGATTGCCGGTGGTGATGAGCACATGGCCGTCGGCCGTCTCGTAGAGGTTCCAGGGCGCGACGCTGGGATGCCGGTTCCCCATGCGGGTGCGGTCCTGCGCATGTCCCGTCAGGACGCCGGAGAGGAATGCGTTGAGCGTCAGGAAGGCGCTGTCGAACATGGCGACCTCGACATGCTGGCCGACGCCCTGCCGCTCGCGCACCCGAAGCGCGGCCAGCACGGCCGCCGCCGCATAGGTTCCGGTTATGTAGCCGACCACGGGAACGCCGATGGGAACGGGAGGGCCGTCGGGATAGCCCGTGGTGTCCATCAGGCCCGAAAGCGCCTGGATCTGCGCCTCGCCGAGGCCCTCGCCCGCGCGCGGCCCCGTCGAGCCGAACGCGGTGATGTCGCAGATTATCCTTTGCGCGGCGTCGAGCGCAGGGCCGGGCCCGGCGGGGTCGACATCGCTGGAGGTCAGGACGACGTCGCTGCGCACGAGCAGGTCGTCGAGCATCTCCCGGTCCGCCTTCGACCCCCGGTCGACGGCAAGGCTCATCTTGCCCGCGCAGTGTATCGCACGCAGACGGTTTTCCCCGGCTGCGGACAGGCCCGTGTCCTCCACGACGACGACGTCGGCTCCGAGCTGCGCCAGCAGGGTGCCGCACACCAGCACGGCGTCCCGGTTGCCAAGCTGGGTGACGAGGATGCCGTCGAGCGCTTTCCTCGAAGAATCGTCAGTCATCGGTTTCTTTCTCCGTTCCGTCTGCCTTGCGGCCTAGTGATCGTTCGGGTCGACGCCGCGTCATGCCGGCCGGGAGCGTTCGAGCATTTCGAGGGCGATCGCGTTGAATGCGTCCGCGGCTTCGTACTGCACCCAGTGCCCGGCGCCCTCGATCTGCCGGAAATCCAGCCGGGGAACGAGACCGGCGATCGCCCGGCCGAGCTCCGCCACGCGCGGCCGCACGGTGGCGTCGCGCTCTCCCCATATGCCGCCCGTGGTAACGGCGAGCGAGCCGACCATGCCGGCGAGGTCGGCCTGCGCGTAGAAACCGCGGCTGTCGAGCCGCAGCCGCCGCGCGTTCGCCGCCTGGATCCAGACCGCCGTGTCGTCCACCCGCCCGGGATCGGAGATCATCATCCGGCCCACATTCGCCCGGTGCGCGTTCCATTGCTCGCTGTCCGGCAAGCCGCGCACGGGGGCGAGATCGACGGTGTTGAAGCGGACGCCTTTCCACCCGACGGTTCCCGTCAGCGTCAGCGAGCGGACCTTGCCGGGCGCCAGCATCGCCAGATAGGCCCCGATCAGGCCGCCGAACGAAAAGCCGACGACATCGAAGCCGGAACGGCCGCCCGGCAGGGTTTGCAGCCCATGCTTCAGGATCGCCGCGATGGCGCGGGCGCCCGACGGATCGTCGGGCAGGTCGGACTCGCCCATCCCGGGCAGGTCCGGGGCGATGACGCGATAGCGAAGGGCGAGCACCGGGATGTTGCGCACCCAATGCATCCACGACCCTGCGCCGCCATGCAGCAGCAGCAGCGCGGGGCCGCTTCCCCATGAATGCCACAGCACCCGGCAGGCGCCGGAGCTGGTGACGGCCGTTTGCGACAGGCTCTCCAGCACCGCCACCGGTGCCGGCATGCCGCCGTCGGCTGCCCCGTTCATCGATCCGCCCTGTGCAGCGGGCCGCGCGACCGGCATCCCGGATTCATGCGCCGGCGCGGGGCAGTTCGACCCGCGGATAGAAGTCGAGCCGGATCCTGTCGCCGCGGTCGAACAGACGCGCGGCCACGCGGCGCCTATGCTCCGCGCTCGTCCCGTATCTCAGGCTCCACGATGCGATGCGCCTGTACCAGAGCTGAAGGTCGAACTCCATGATGAAGCCGATGCCGCCATGGATCTGCTGCGCCGAGCGGGCGGCCATCAGGCACTTCTCGTTGGCGAACGCCTTCGCCTGGGAGATCTCGACGCCCGCGTCGAGCCCTTCGCCCAGTTTCCAGCTCGCTTCGCGGCAGAGCAGTTCGGCGCCGTCGATGCCGTTGATCATGTCGGCGCAAAGATGCTGGATCGCCTGGAACGCGCCGATCGGCTGGCCGAAGGCGACCCTCTGCCTGGCGTAGTCGATCGCCAGTTCCGTCGCCTTGCGCGCCGCGCCGACGAGCTGGGCCGTCGCGAACAGCGTTGCCAGATCCATGGCTTCCGCGACCGCGGCATCCGCCCCGCCGATCGTGCCGACGATATCGCTCGTGGGAACGCGGACATTGTCGTAGCGCACGAGGGACTGTCCGTCCTTCGCCGTCGGAACCAGCGCGACGTGCGACAGGCCCGGCGCCGAGGTGTCCACCAGCGCGAGGCTCAGGCCCCCGCCGACGCGAAAGGCGGTCAGGCAGCGCTGCGAGGCCGCGAAGCCGTCGACGAACATCTTGGTTCCGTTGAGAACGACGCAGTCGCCGTCGATCCGCCCTTCGAGGCGGACGGCGTCCCTCGACCATGCGCCGTCCTCTTCCTGGATCGCGAGGCACGGCAGCACGTCCCCGCTCCTGACCTCATCGAGGCGGGCGGGAGCGTATTTGGCGAGGATCAGGCCGGACACGGCCACGCCGAGCAGCGGCGCCGGCAGGAGGTGGCGGCCGGCCTCCTCGAAGATGAGCGAGAGGTAGCGGATCGGCAGCCCGAGCCCGCCGGCCGCCTCCGGCAGGCAGGTGTCGAGCCATCCGAGTTCGACGATACTCCTCCACAGGTCGCGGGGGTGCTCGCCGGTCGCCTCGCAGGCCCGCACCAGGGAGGCGGGGCACGAAGCGGCGAGGAAATTCCGCGCCTGGTCGCGAACGAGGGTTTCGTCGGCATCGAGCAGAACGTCCACCTTGGTATACTCCCCTGTGCCGGCGCATCACGCGCAAGAAATGCCGAGGCGCCGCTTGGGCCTAGCCGCGGCCTAGCCGCGTCCGGGCTTCGGCATGCCGAAGCCCCTGCGGGCGATCTGATCGCGCATGACGTGTACGCTGCCGTGGTTGACCGTCGACTGGAACGCGCTGAGCAGGTTGTGGGCGAAGATGCCGTCCTCGGTGGCGGCGAACGAGCCGCTCAGGAGCTGCGCATGGGGCCCCAGGATCTGGCCGATCGCTTCGGTGGAGCGAACGCCATGTTCCGGGGCGAAGACCTTCTCCGCCGAGGCTTCATAGGCGAAAGGCTTGCCGCTCCTGGCGATGGACAGGCTGCGCATGGTCATCAGGCGGCAGACCTGAGCCTCGATCCAGAGCTCCGCCACCTTGTCCCGGACCACGGGGTCGTACTTTCGCGAAGAACCCTCGGCGGCCGTGTTCAGCCAGTTGACGATGTCCTCGTCGCGCATGACGGAGATCAGGTAGCGCCAGGCGCCGACCCGGTCGAGGTTGAGGCCGCGGGCGGCGACCGACCAGCCGTCGCCTTCCTCGCCGAGCAGCGCCGTCCCCGGGACCTCGACGTTCTCGAAGAAGACCTCGTTGGTGCGCGCCTCGCCATAGGTGGTCAGCGGCGGGGCTTCCGGCTCGTTCTGGAGGGTCCAGAGCGGGCGTACCGTGATGCCCGGCGTATCCATTGGGACGAGGAGGATGGACAGCCCCCGCTGCCGCTCCGAAGCAGGGTCCGTGCGCACCATCAGAAAGATGTGCGTGGCATAGTGGGCATGCGTCGTATAGATTTTCTGCCCGTTGACGACATATCTGTCGCCCGTGCGGATGGCGCGGCATCTGATGCCGGCAAGATCGGTTCCGCATTGCGGCTCGCTGTACCCTTGCGCGAAAACGACCTCCCGCCGGGCCAGCCTCGGAAGGAAGTATGTCTTCTGCTCGTCCGAGCCCGATGCGAGGATCGCCGGGCCCCCCGAGCCGCCCCCTCCGATCCGCAGGTCGGCGGCGCGATAGAACTCTTCCTCGATGATGAACTGGGCGGTTTCGCTTCGCCCCTGTCCGCCATACTCCTTCGGCCAGGTGATCGCGCTGTATCCGTGGTCGTGAACCCTGTCGAGAAACGCCCCCGCCAGCGGGCCGACCTTCCCGTTCCTGCGGATCTCCCTGAGCTCCACGAGGACGTCATGGTCGAGGTGCTTCCTCAGGAAGTCCTGGACCTCCTGGCGGAGCGCGTCCTCTTCCCGGCTGAAGGCGAAGTCCATCCTTGATCCTCCGGCCTGATCCTCCGGTAACCCCGACCCGGCCGTCGGCCACTGGCAGGTTTCGATGCAGCAATCCCCATGCCACCCCCCATGCGACTCCCACGCCGCGGCATGGTTCTTGCTCGGCTCCGGTCGCGGCAGGAAAGGGCGAACGGCATGCAGGCGGTCATCGAAGGGGATTTGTCGGGCATCGTCGAATCTGCCGAGCTCGCTCTGATCGCCGGCGGATTCGTCGGGACGGAGGGGCCGCTCTGGCATCCCGCCGGCTTCCTGACCTTCGTCGACCTCGAAGGCGACAAGCTGCTGCGCTGGGACGCCGCGGCGGGGCTGCGCGTGCTGCGCCATCCCAACGGCCACGGCAATGGCTGCACGCTGGACGGCGAAGGCCGGCTGGTCATGTGCGACGGCGACGGCCGGGCGATCGTGCGGCTGGAGCAGGACGGGCGACGGACCGTCCTTGCCGATCGTTCCGACGGCAGGCGTCTGAACCGCCCCAACGACATCATCCGGCGCTCGGACGGAACCTTCTTCTTCACCGATCCCGGCCTGTTCGTTCCCGAGGACCAGCGCGATCTTCCCGTGGCCTGCATCTTCCGGCTGTCGCGCGACGGCCGGCTCGATGTCGTGGCTACCGACCCGGCCTTCCCGAACGGACTGGCATTGTCTCCCGACGAATCCGTGCTCTACGTGACCAACAGCTTCCTGGACAAAGGCTGCCTGGGCGAACGGGAGCGGGGAGAGGTCTGCTCCCACCGTTATCTGGCGGCCTACGACGTGTCGGGCGAGGGCGATCTGTCGAACTTTCGCAAGGTGACGGACCTGTCGTCGAGCGCGCGGGACGTTCCGGACGGATTGAAGGTGGACAGGAAGGGCGCGATCTTCTGCACCGGATCCGGCGCGGTCTGGGTCCTCGACCCGGCGGGCGGGCTGATCGGCAAGATCCGTACGCCCGAGCCGCATCGCAACTGCGCGTTCGGCGGTTCCGACATGCGGACGCTCTACATCTCGACGCTCACCTCGATCTACAGCATCCGCGTGCGCACGCCGGGGATTTCCGGGACCGGCAATTGAGCCGGCGCGGCGCCTGAACTGCCTTCGTCGAGGACACCGTGCCCGCACAGCGGACATGCCGGTCCTTGTTGGCCGATCCTTGCCGGCATGTCGCCGCAAGGCGAGACCGCGCACGCGTCCCGGCGGAGCGATTCGGCCGGGCCGCTGGCCCGGAGGCTGTGATACGGTCTGGCATATCGTTTGCTTGGCCATGGCGGGGAGGCCGACGTCGCGGAGCCACGGTGCGTGGCGGCCGCAACGGCAGGAAACAGCCGAAATCCGGGGTTGAACGGAAGATACTTCCAACCTCCCGACTGACCTGACGATTCACCGCCAGCATTGGAGGAACTGAGATGATAAACCGCAGAACCATAGGCTTCGCGATCGCCTGCGCCCTCGCCGGGGTTGCGATCGGCACGCCTGCCTCGGCGCAGTCCGACTACCCGACCAGGGCGGTCAAGATGATCTGGCCGTATTCGGCCGGCGGCGTCGGCGACATCGTCGCGCGCCTGATGGCGGAGAAGTCCCGCGCGAGCCTCGGTCAGGAGGTCGTCGTGGACAACGTGACCGGAGCCGGCGGCGCCATCGGCGTGCAGGCAGCGTCCCAGTCCGCGCCCGACGGCTACACGTTCCTGCAAATCTCGGCAGGCAACGCGCTTCTGCCGGCCGTGCAGAAGGTACCCTACGACCTGGCGAAGGACTTCGTGCCGATCTACGGGCTCGGCACGGTTCCCTACGTGTTCGCGGTCAATGCGGCGTCGGACATCAAGACCCTCGACGACCTCAAGGCGCAGGCCGCTGCCAAGGGCGTCCTCTACGGTTCGGGCTCGCAGGGCTCGGTCAGCCACCTGGGCTCCGCCCGCCTTGCCGGCATGCTCGGCATGGAGGCGACCCATGTTCCCTACCAGGGCTTCAGCGGCGCCGTTCAGGCCCTGATGAGCAAGGAAGTCGACTTCGTCTCGGTGACCTATATCGACGTCGCGCAACTGGTGAAGGGAGGAAATGTCCGCATTCTCGCCGTCGCCGCCGACAATCGCCTGGCCGACCTTCCCGACATCCCCACCCTGACGGAGCTCGGCTACGAGCTGAGCATGTCCACCTGGTATGCGTATCTGGCGCCCGCCGGCACGCCGGAGCCGATCGTGCGCAAATTGCATGATGCTCTGGCCGCCGCCGGACAGCAGCCGGACGTGGTGGCGCGGCTGAAGGAGATCGGCATCATCGTGGCCCCCGTGGATGCCGCCGGGGTCGCGGAGCAGATCAAGGCGGAAGAGGAAGGCTGGAGGAAGGCGATCGCCGACTACAAGATCGACCTGACGAAATAAGCCTTGCCGCTGGCGCGCGTCCAACGCGCGCCAGCCTTTGCCGACCCTTGCCTCGCTAGACCGTTTCATGGTCAGATGGAATCGCTCTGCCGGCGGGCATTTGGTCCCGAGGTCGAGGGTTTCGGCGAAGGTCGTATCGGGATACGGCCGAGCCGGAACCCGAAGGATTTGGGCCAAATGCACCCGGCCCGAAGGGTTTCCCCCATTCTTTCCTGGAAAGACGGGCGGGCGACCGCGGCGTCAGCCCACTCGGCCGTATCCCGATACGACCGTCGTGGGCTTCCTGACGGATCGCCGCGCCATCGGAGAAACAGAGCCGTTTCCATCTGACCATGAAACGGTCTAGCCCGCCTTTCCCGCCGGTGTCGCGACCTTCTGCCCCGGCTGTCCCGCCCGACCGTTGCCGGCGCCGGTCAGCTTTTCGTCAGGCGCTTCAGCACCCGGCCCAGCAGCGGCACCGAGAACATCACGAAGGCGAACCGCAGGACGTGCATCACCGTCACGTAGGCCACGCTCTGGCCGATGGCGAGCGCCAGCAGGCTCATCTCCATCATGCCGCCCCCCGCGAATGCGAGCAGGCCCTCCAGCGGGTGTATCGAAGCAAGGGCATGGATCGCGAATGCGAAGCCGGCGGCGACGCCCAGCAGGATGACGGAAACCGTCGTCCCGTGGAGCATGTAGCCGGCGGCGTGCCGAAGCCGCAGGCCCGCGAACCGCGCGCCGACGCAGACGCCGAGCGTGAACTGGGCGAAGTTCGTCAGGAGCGTGGGGGGACCGATCGATACGACCGAGCTCATGTGAAGCAGCGCGCTGAGCAGGATCGGTCCGAGCATGGCCGCGACCGGAAGGCGCAAGCGCCGCCCCAGGACGACGCCGGCCACCGCTGAGAATGCCAGCCATGAACCGTCGACCGGCCCCACCTCGGCAAACCGGATGAAATTCATCGGCGCATTGCCGCGCGACACGCCGACCAGGAGCATGAACACGAGCGCGACGCCGAGCACGACGGTGAGCAGGCGGGTCGACTGGGCCAGCGCGATCTTGACCGGGTCGCCGCCGGCCTGCTCGCCAAGCATGATCATCTCGTTCAGCCCGCCGGGCACGCTGGAGTAGAGCGACGTGGCCGGGTCGTACTTCGCCACGAAACGGAAGTAGGCATAGCCCGTGGCAACGCACAGGAGCACGTAGACCGGGACGGCGGCGATCGACAGGGACCAGACCCAGATCTGCTCGAAGATCTCCGGCCGGAACGACGATCCGAGGAGGACGCCGAGGATGGGCAGGGCGAAGGGGCGCAGGAACAGCGGCCCCTTCATCGGCAGCCCGAGCATGGAGCCGGCGGCGGCCGCAATCATCGGGCCCAGGAACCACGGCAGCGGGCTGTTGGACCGCAATGCCAGCCAGGCGCCGGCGAGGCCGATGGCCACCGCGATGCCGTAACCCCTCACATCGCGCCATGAAGGCCGCGGCATCGAGAACAAGGTCAAGCGGACCTCCCGAAATGCTGTACCTGGTCAGCGATGAAATGACGGTCGCCGCGTGCCTTCGCAGGCTCCGCAGGTTTCCGAAGTGCCCGCTTCATGCGTCCTGCCCGTCACGCCTGCGCCGCCAGACGCAGGGCGAGAGAGGCGCGATAGCGGGGGTCGCCGGTCAGCAGGCGGATCGTGTCGAGGACATGGAGGATGCGGCCGAGCCCGATATCGCGCGCCCATTCGATCGGTCCTCTCGGATAGTTCACGCCGAACCGCATCGCCGTATCGACGTCGGCCTCGGCGGCGACGCCTTGCATGACGGCCTCGAAGCCTTCGTTTGCCAGCATGGCGATCGTGCGCATGACGACGAGGCCCGGCCAGTCGGGCAGGAGGGTGGCCTTCATGCCCTGCGCGGCGAGCGTCGCCACGAAAGAGTCCACGCTGTCCTGCGTGACGGCGGGCGAAGCGGCGAAGCCGACGCGGCCCGCCGTTCCGGGCGCTCCGGTCAGGTCATGGACGATCACCGGCCGCTGCTTCGTCGCGGCGAGCATGCGTGCGGTGCGCCCATCGGTCGGTACGATCGCCACATCGCCCATGGTCTCGCTGACGCCGAGCGCGAAATCGCGCTGCGCGACCGCGCCGCTCGTCGGCGTTTCGGTGCGCGGTGCCGGTCTGGCGGCGTCCGTGCGATAGTCGTAGAAGCCCCGGCCCGTCTTGCGTCCGAGCCGCCCGGCGTTCACCAGCTCGAGCTGGAGGTTCGAGGGGCGGAACCGCGGCTCCTGGAAATAGGCGTCATAGACGGACCGGCTCACGGCATGGTTCACGTCATGGCCGATCAGGTCCATCAGCTCGAACGGGCCCATGCGGAAGCCCGCCCCTTCGGTCAGCAGCGCATCGAGCGTCGCCGGATCGGCGACCTGCTCCTCGTGCAGCCTCAGTGCTTCGGCATAATAGGGCCGGGCGACCCGGTTCACGATAAAGCCGGGCGTCGATTTCGCGTGGACGGCGACCTTTCCCCACCGCTCGGCCGTGGCGAAGACGGTCGCGGCGACATCCTGCGCCGTCGCCACGCCGGAGACGACCTCGACCAGCTTCATGACCGTTGCCGGATTGAAGAAATGCATCCCGACCAGTCGCTCCGGGTGCCGCAGGTCGCGGCCGATGGCCGTGACCGAGATCGACGAGGTGTTGGTGGCAAGGATCGCGTCCGCCGGCACGATCCGTTCCAGATCGGCGAACAGCCGGCGCTTGACGTCGAGATCCTCGACGACCGCCTCGATCACCAGCGCGGCCTCGCCGAGCCGCTCTATGCCGTCGGCGACCTCGATCCGCCCGGCCAGCGCGTCGCGCTCGGCCGGCTGCATCTTTCCGCCGTCGACGCGTTTTTGCAGCCCGGCGACGAGGCGCGCCTTGCCCCGCTCGGCCGCGCCCGCGAAGGCGTCGTGGAGAAGGACCCGATGGCCTGCCGAAGCGGCGAGCTGGGCGATGCCGGAACCCATCGTCCCCGCCCCGACGATCGCGATCACGCCGGACGCATCGATGGAAGGCGATGTCCGGCCCCTATCCGGGTCCTCCGACATGTCAGGCTTCCCGGCTTCTGGCGACGACGGCGCGCCGCGCCGGCGCATAGCCGGGCTGGCCGGTCATGCCGTAGATCGCCGCGGACACGTCGTGGTGCCGCGCGAGGCCGCCCCGGACGACGCGCTCGATCGGCCCGTCGGGATAGCCGAGGCCCATGCAGCAGGTCTTGTCCAGGTCGTCGGCACTGGCCAGCCCCTCATCGAGGAAACGCAGCGCGTCGTTGTATTTCGGCCGCACGAGCCGGTCGACGATGCGGCCGGGCTGGTCGGAGCACACCACCACGTCGAAGCCGGCGGCCTCGAATACGGCGCGCGCGGCGGCCAGCGCTTCCGGCTGCGTCGCCGGCTGGCGCACCAGCTCGACAAGGTTCGACGGCGCGTCGTCGCCGTTGCGGTAGCGCGCGAAACCGACCGCGTTGGACCCCTCGCGCCCCATGTTCTCGCCTGTGTGCACACCGAGGCATTCGGTATCGAGCTCGACGAGGACCGCCGTCTTCGACGGGTCGGCGCTGTAGCCGCCGCCCAGATGGACGGTGATCGCGGTGCTGGTCCCGGCGACGGCGCGCTCGGGGAACGGGTCCCCGTTCGGGAAGGAACGGCTTTCGCCCTGCCGCAGCACCGCAAAACCGGGCGCCGACGTCGCCTTCTCCTGTTTGATGCCGGTGAGCAGGCCGCGCCCCGACTTGTTGCCGAGCCTGCCGGCCGCCACGAGGCGCCGCAGCAGCGGCGGCACCGAGGCGCGCCGATCCAGCGTTATCGGATAGAACGCCTCGCCCAGCCTGATCTGCGTGTCGAGCCCGATCAGATCCAGAAGGGTGCACGGCCCCATCTTGTAGCCGAGGCCGGACCGGATGGCGGTGTCGATGTCCTCGGGCGTCGCGACGCCGGCCTCGACGGCGCGGATCACGTCGTTGTTGAAGGGGACCAGCAAGGCGTTGAGGATGAAGCCGGGCTTGTCCTGGGTCTCCACGGGAATCTGACCGGCGGCCTCCGTCCATGCCCAGCATTGCGCGAAGACGGCGTCGGACGTGTTGATGCCGCGCGACATCTCGATCAGCTTCATGAGCTGCGCCGGCAGGCAGAAATGCATGCCCACGACCTTGTCTTCGCGTCCGCAGCCGCTGGCGATCTGGGTGATCGACAGCGTCGAGGTGTTGGAGGCGAAAACGGTGCTCTCCTTGCAGATGCCGTTCAGCTTGCCGAACAGATCCTGCTTCACCTCCAGATTCTCGAAGATGGCCTCGATCACGAGGTCGCAGTCGGCGAGGTCGGCGAGGTCGGTCGTGTCCTTCAGCCGCGCCAGCGCCGCGTCGCATTCCTGCCGGCTCATGCGGCCGCGCTCGACGGATTTTCCGAAGAAGCCGGCCGCGGCCTTGCGCGAGCGGGCGAGCCCGTCCGCCGACATGTCGAAGCAGACGGTCTCATAGCCCGCGCGCGCGGCCACCAGCGCTATGCCGGCGCCCATCGTGCCGCCCGCGCCGCAGACGGCCACCTTCCTGATTGCGCTCATTTCTGTCTGAAGCTCCGTCCGATCAATTGGCGATGGATCTGGTTGGTCCCTTCCCAGATCTGCGTGATCTTGGCGTCGCGCATCAGCCGCTCGGCGCGATAGTCCCGGCAATAGCCGTAGCCGCCGTGGAACTGGACGCATTCGGTGGTCATCTTCATCGCCAGATCGGTGGCGCGCAGCTTGGCGACGGAAGCCTCCATGCCGAAATCCCTGTCGCCCGCGTCGACCAGCCCGGCCACATAGTCGACCCAGCGCTCGACCATCAGCAGCTCGCAGGCGAGATCGGCCAGCGTGAACTGGTTGCCCTGATAGTCGAGCACCTTCTGGCCGCCCTGCACGCGCTGGTTGCCGTAGGCCACCATGTCCCTGAACGCCGCGCGGGCGATGCCCAGCGCGTGCGCGGCGATCGACGGGCGGGACTTGTTGAGCGAGGTCAGGAGGATGTTCAGCCCGTCTCCCGGCCGGCCGAGCAGGTTGGCGCGGGGCATCCGTACGTCGTCGAAGGACAGGGCGCAGGTCGACGACCCGTTGTGCCCCATCTTCCTTTCCTTCGAGACGACGCTGAAGCCCTCCGCGCCCTTTTCGAGGATGAGGGCGGAGATGGCCTGTTTGGGGTTGTCGATCTGCGACCACTTTCCGAACAGCAGATAGAGATCGGCTACGTCTCCGTTGGAGATGAAGATCTTGGATCCCTTGATGACGATGTCGTCGCCGTCGGGGGTGAACGAGGTCTTCATGCCCGTCGCGTCGGAGCCGGCGCTAGGCTCGGTGATCGCCAGCGCGCCGAGGCCGCCCTCGGCGATGCGCGGCAGAAGACGCGCCCGCTGCTCGTCATTGCCGAACTCGACGAGCGGCTTCATGCCGTGGAAGTTGGTCGCGTAGATGATGCCGCTCGACGCGCAGGCTTCCGAGATGATCGACACCACCTCCAGATAGAGGCGGTAGCGCATCGGCGCGCCGCCATATTCCTCCGGGATGAAGACGGTGTTCAGGCCGAGCGCGTTGATCGCCTCGACACTCTTCCACGGAAAATCGCCGGTCTCGTCCACCTTGGCGGCGTTGGGCGCGATGACTTCGTCGGCCATGCGCTGGACCTGGTCCAGGATCGCCCGCTCGTCGTCGTTCCAGTTGCGCTGGCGCGCCACTTTCTCCAGGAGTTTCATCAGTGGTTCATCCCCTGGCCGCCGTCGATGTAGATCGTCTCGCCGGTCAGGAAGCCGATCCGTTCGGAAAATATCGCCGCCGTCAGCCGCGCGACGTCGGCCGCCGCGCCCGGCCCGCCGACCGGGATCCGTTGCTTCATCCAGGCCCGCACCTTCTCGCGGGCGAGATAGTCGCGGTTGAGGTCGGTCTCGATATAGCCGGGAGCGACGTTCATCACGCGGATGCCGTCGCGGGCCCACTCGACCGCCATGCAGCGCGTCATCGCGGCCACGGCCGCCTTCGAGGCGCAATAAGCGAGGTTGTCGGGCACGCCGAGCTTGTCGAAGAACGAGCCGATATTGACGATCGTGCCGCCGGTGGCCTTCAGGTGCGGATAGGCTTCCCGCGCCGCGACCATGACGGCGGTCGCGTTGAGCGCCATGGTCTCGTTGAAGCTCCGGGTCGTCAGCGTGGCGATCGCGCCGCCGACGTGAACGCCGGCATTGTTGACCAGCCCGGCGATGGGCCCGCGCCGCGCGACCTCGGCGAAAGCGCGCCGGACTGCATCCTCGTCGGTCATGTCGCAGGTCAGGCCGTAGCCGACGGCCGCGGCGCCCGTGCGCGACAGGCACGCGACGGGAAATCCGCGACGATCCAGCTCGGCGGCGATCGCCGCCCCGATGCCCCTGGTCGCGCCGGTGACGATGATCTGGCCCTCAGGCATCGCGGAACTCCGGCTTTCTCTTTTCCTCGAAGGCGGCCATCCCTTCCTCGGCATCGGCGGTGCGATAGGCGAGCGTGGAAAGGTCCGCCTCGATGCGCAGGCCCTCGTGGAGGGGAACGTCGCCGGCGCGCTGGACCGCCCGCCGGGCGAATTCGAGGGCGGGCAGGCTGTAGCGCGTGAAGCGTCCGGCGAACTCCAGTCCCGCCTCGATCAGGTCGCCCTGCGCGATCGCGTTGACGAGCCCGATCCGCTCGGCCTCGTCCGCCTTGACGGTCCTGCCCGTCATGATGATGTCGAGGGCGCGGCCCTCGCCGACCAGCCGGGGCAGCCGCTGCGTCCCTCCATAGCCGGGTATGAGGCCGAGCTTGATCTCCGGCAGGCCGAACACCGCGCCCGGCGAGGCGAGGCGGAAGGTGCAGGCGAGGGCCAGCTCCGCCCCGCCGCCGAACGCGTACCCGTTGACGAGCGCCACGGAGGCGACCGGCAGCGTGTCGAGCCTGGCGAAGACCGCCTGGCCCAGCTCGGCGCCCCGCTTCTGCTCGATGAGCGACCGGTTGCGAAGCTCCTTGATGTCGGCTCCGGCGCAGAACGCTTTCTCTCCCGCGCCGGTGATCAGCAGCGCGCGGATACCCGGCATGCCGGCAACATGGTCGAGGGCCTCGCCGATCTCGCGCAATATGCCGAACGAGAGCGCGTTGAGCGCTTCGGGCCGGTTCAGGGTAAGCACTGCGCACGATCCGTTGCGCCGGAGGTCGACGGACATGTCCTAGGCCCTTCCTTCGACATAGCGGACGGGCCGGGGCGACAGCTCGCCGCGATGCACCATCGCGGCGAGCTCGCGCTTCAGGATCTTGCCGCTCGCGGTGAGCGGCAGCTCCTTCACCGAGAGGAACCATTCGGGCATCTCGAATTTCGACAGATCCTCGGCCGCAAGGTGCCGCAGCATATCGTCCGGCGCGACGTCGCCGATGACCGCGAGGCAGACCTTCTCGCCCAGCCTGTCGTCGGGCACGCCGAAGGCCGCCGCCTTGGCGACGGCCGGATGCGTGAGCGCCAGCGCCTCGATGCGCGCGGGATGGATGTTATGACCGCCGCGGATGATCAGGTCCTTGAGCCGTCCCTCGATGCGCAAATTGCCGTCGCGGTCGAACGAGCCGAGATCGCCCGACATCAGATAGCCGTGGCGGTTGAACGTCTTCTCGGTCGCCGCCTGGTTGCCGAAATAGCCGAGCATCATCGCCGCGCCGCGCCCTCCGATTTCGCCGGATTTGCCCTGCGGCAGCTCCCGGTCGGGGTGCTCGGGATCCCAGATCCTGACGGAATAGGCGGGTCCGCCGCGGCCGCAGGTGGAGATCCACACCTCTTTCGGGTCGTCGGGATGCGTGTACTGGTGCGAGGAGCACTCCGTCATGCCGTAGATGTTCTGCGGCGCGATGCCCTGGTCGACGAAGGCCTTGGCCACGATCTCGGGGATCGGCGCGCCCGCCATGTAGAAGATCTCGACCTTGCCGATGCGCTCGGCGCCGCGCGCCTTCTGCTCGGCGAGAATGTCCATGGCGTGCGTCGGCACGCCGAGCACGTAGGTGGCTCCGGTTTCGACGATCCAGTCCAGGCGCGAGGTGCCGGCCGGCGGGTCGTCCGTCACCATCTGGCCGCCGCATACCAGCCATTGTGCGATGGCCACCCACGCGATGTGGTGCGACAGCGGGCTCAGCGACAGGATCACCGTTTCCCGATGCAGCTTCCAGTCGCGGACGAGGTCGCGCGCATTGGCCAGCAGCGAATTGCTGGAATGCATGACGCATTTGGACCTGCCGGTCGTGCCCGAGGTGAAGGCGAGGTAGGCGACGCTGTCCGGGTTGGCGTGCGGCACGCGGTCGATTTCGGTGATGCGCAGCGGAAAGCGCTCGGGCACGTACACCTTGCGCAGGAAGGGCAGCCCCGCCAGCATGGCGTCGAAATCCTTGTGCGCGCGGTCGGCGCCCCAGCCGGCCTCGGTCACGAGCGCCTTGGAGCCGAGCTCCGTCAAGAGCTCGACGATCTCGCCGCAGGTGTACGAGCGGTGCAGCGAGGGATTGCAGGCGACGCCCTCGCGGGAGCAGGCGAGGAACGTGATGATCGCCTCCAGCCGGTTAGACATCCAGATCGAGACGCGGTCGCCCGCCACGATGTTCTCCTCGACGAAGCTGTCGGCCATCGCGTCGACGCGGGCCTTCAGGCTGCGCCAGTCGAGGACGAGGCGGCCGTCGCGGACCGCGATGTCGGTCGGCGTCCGCGCCGTATGCTCGGCCAGCAGCGAGTAGAACGTGTCCTCGGTCCAGAGCCCCGCATCGTAGTGGGACCGCGCGGTGGCGGGATCGTGGAGCGTGAGAAACGGCCTCATAGCGGTGCTCACTTGCCGAATTTGGACGGATCGGGCTTCCGGCGCTCGTTGAAGCTGGCCGACAGTTCCTTCGATTCGGGCGTATCCAGATACTGGCTGAGCAGCAGGTCGTGGGTGACGCGCGAAAGTCCCGAAACGCCGCCGTGGCGCGCATTGAAGGCGCCCTTGATCGAGGCCAGCGCGAAGGCGCCGCGGTCGGCGATCTCGAGCGCGAATTCCCGTGTCCTGGCGGCGAGCTGGTCGTCGGGCACGACGCGGTTGATGAGGCCCATTTCCTTGGCCTCGGCCGCGGTGATCTTGGCGTTGACGTACCACATCTCCTTGGCCCGCTTCTTGCCGATGAGGTCCTCGAGATACCAGGTGCCGTAGCCGCCGTCGAAGGAGCCCACCATCGGTCCGACCTGGCGGAAGATCGCGCTCTCCTTGGCGATGGTCACGTCGCAGACCACCTGGAGCACGTTGCCGCCGCCGACGGCCAGCCCGTTCACGCTGGCGATCACCGGCTTTTGCAGGCGGTCGATGGATTCGTACATTTCCAGCGTCGGAAGCACGCCCGCATAGAGCTTCGTCTTCTCCATGCCGTCCTTCTGGCCGCCGATGCAGAAGAACTTGTCGCCGGCTCCGGTCAGCACGACGACCCGCGTGCGCGTCTCGCGCCGGATGGCGTCGATGCAGTCGCGGATCTCGTGGCACATGGTTTCGGTGAACATGTTGCCGTGGTCGGGCCGGTTGAGGGTGATGGTCCCGACCGGACCGTCTTCGGCATAGATGATTTCCTTGTAGGTCATGGTCACATGGTCCTCGTTGTCGGCGTGCGGTATGCGGGCCTCGAGCTGGATCGCGAAGCGCCGAAATGGCAGAAGCCCTATCGCAATTCGCGTGCCAGCGTGATCCGGCCGATGATGGGCCTTTTGGCGTCCGGTTGCATCATCATTGGCGCGCCGCCGCCGCTCGCCCGCACCCCTTGCCAAGGAGCGGGTCGCGCCGGCGCACTGGCTGGCACGGCGTTTGCGGAACCGCGGCGTCGGGCGCATGCGCCTTTCGCCGCGTCGACCGATGCGGTCTGCGGCGGGCGCGGCCAACCGACGAGGACAGGACGAATCGACATGGACGCAGTGGAAACGGCGGTATCCGGCGCAGCGCTCGACAGGATTTTCCGGGCTCGCAGCGTCGCCATCGTGGGGGCGTCTCCCCAGCGCGGCACGGCGCGCAACCAGCTCGTGCAGGTGCTGAAGCTCCACGGTTTCGAGGGCTCGATCTTCCCGGTCACGCCGAGCCATGCCGAGATCGAGGGGCACAGGGCCTACAAGAGCGTCGGCGACCTGCCCGAGGTTCCGGACCTGGCGCTGATCATCACGCCCGCCGCCACCGTGCCCGGCATCATCGCCGAGTGCGGCCGCAAGGGCATCAAGGCCGCCATCGTCTTCACGTCCGGCTTCGAGGAGGTCGAATCGGGCAGGGAGGTCGCGGCGCAGCTCGTGGCCACGGCGCGCGAGCACGACGTCACCGTGCTCGGACCCAACTGCCAGGGCATCTGGTCGGTGAAGTCCAAGGCGATATTCTCGTTCGGCGGCGCGGCGATGGCGCTGCGGTCGATCCGGCATGCGCCGATCGCCGTGATCAGCCAGAGCGGGGCGCTGTCGGGTGCCTTCGGGCACTATCTCCAGCGGAACGGCCTCGGCTGCTCCTACATCGTCAGCGTCGGCAACGAGAGCGTCCTCGACGCGCTCGACGTGCTCGGCTGGCTGATCGAACAGGACGACGTGCGCGTGGTCGGCCTTTATCTTGAGGGCCTGAAGGATGCCTGGCGCCTGCTGCCGCTGGCCGAGCGCGCCCGCGGCCGCGGCATCCAGATCGTCGCCCTGAAGGCGGGCCGGTCGGCGTTCGGGCAGGAGGCCACCGCCTCCCACACGGGCAAGATCGCCTCTCCCTATGCGATCTACAGCGACGTGCTGGATCAGGCCGGGATCGTCGCGGTGGAAAGCCTGTCTGAGGCGCTCGCCGCGATCGAGGCGCTGACGGTCCTGCCCGATCCGCGTCCGTCGAACGACCGGCTCGGCGGCGTCGCCATCCTCAGCTCGTCGGGCGGCGCGGGCGCGCTGCTCGCCGACCATTGCGAGGAGCGCGGGCTGCCGATGGCGGTCTTCGCGCCGGAGACCGTCGCGGGCCTCGACGGGATCCTTCCCGACTTCGCCCGCAAGGCCAACCCGATCGACCTCACGGGCCAGGTTCGAAGCGTGCCGAACCTCTACGGCGACACGCTCGCCATGGTCGCGAACGATGCGCGGACCGAGGCCATCGTCGTGCAGTTCGCCTCGAGCGGTCGGCGCGACCTCGCCGACAATGGCGAGGCTTTCAAGGATTGCGCGCGCCGCTACGGGCTTCCCGTAATCGTCTCCTTCGCGGCCGATACGGTGGACGCCGAGGTCCGGGCCGATTTCGCTGCGGCAGGCGTCCTCGTTTCGGACGATCCTTCCAACACGATGCGGGCGCTGCGCTGGGTCTACGACCGCCGGCGCTGGTCCATGATCGGGATCGCCTCGCGTCCGGGCCGCGGCGAGCCGCGGGCGGCGCCTGTCTCCTGGGAGGACACCATGTCGTTCCTGACGGACGCGGGCGTGAGCCCGGCGAAGTGGGTGGTGCTCGGTCCGGGCGACAGGGCGGCGCAAGCCTGCGCGCATCTTGTGCGCCCGCTCGTCGTGAAGGCGCTGCCGTCCGAGGCCGAGCACAAGACCGAGCTCGGCCTCGTGAAGCTGCGCGTCCAGACGCCCGAGGAGGTCGACGCCCATGCGGCGGCGTTCCGCGCGAGCGTCGGCAAGCCGGGCATGGGCGTGCTCGTCCAGGAGATGATCACCGACGGGGTCGAGGTGGTCCTCTCATGCCTGCGCAACACCGATTTCGGACCGGTCCTCTCGATCGGCTCGGGCGGCGTCGCCATCGAGCTCTACCGGGACGTGACCTATCTCGCCCTGCCGGTCACGCCGGCCCAGGTCGAAACCGCGCTCCGCAAGCTGAAGGTCTGGACGCTGCTGCAAGGATTCCGCGGCGCGCCGCGCGCCGACATCGAGGCGCTGGTCGCGGCGACCGTCAGCTTCGGCGACGCGATGCTGATGACGCCGGGTCTTGCCGAGGCCGAGATCAATCCCGTTCTGGTGCGCCCGCAGGGGAAGGGCATCGCGGCGGTCGACTTCCTCGCCACGCCGGGCAAGGCGTGACGCCGGCCCGACCGGCCGGCATCCCCCGACGGCCGCGCGGCCGCCCTGCCGGCTCAGAGCGCCCGCAGGTTCCGAACCTTGGACGGGACGACGTTGTACTGGCGTCCTCCGTCGACCAGCAGGTCGGCGCCGCTGATGAAGGAGCCGGCGGGCGAAGCCAGGAAGGCGACGGCCTCGGCGATGTCGGCGATCTCGCCCAGCCGGCCGAGCGCGGTCCGCTCCAGCTCCTCGGCGAAGCGGGTCTCGTTGTCGGCCATCCTGTCGATTCCGCCGGTGCCGCCGATCGGGCCCGGCGCGACGTTGTTGACGAGGATGTTGTAGCGGCCCCACTCGACGGCGAGCGTGTGGGCCATCGAGATGATCCCGGCCTTGGCGGCGGCGGCGTTGACCGAGCCCGGCCAGCTCTGCCAGGCGAAGGGCGACACGATGTTGATGATGCGGCCGCCGCCCTTCGCCTTGGCCAGATGCGGCTGCGCGGCCTTGCAGCAGGCGAAGCCGCCGTGAAGGTTGATGTCGATCAGCACCTTCCAGCCGTTTTCCGAGAGCTCCTCGGCGGGCGCGTGGAACAGCCCGGCGGCGCAGTTGACGAGGATGTCGAGGGAGCCCAGCCGCTCGACGGTCTGCTTCACTGCCGCTTCCACGGCCGCGAAGTCGCGGACATCGGTCGCCACGTGGATGTTCTCGATGCCCTCCGCCGCGAGCTTCTCGCTTGCCGCCCGCAGCACGTCCTCCTTGCGGCTGATGATGCACACCTTCGCCCCGAGCAGGCCCAGCGTGCGCGCGATGCCGAAGCCGATGCCGGTGCCGCCGCCCGTCACCAGGGCCGTCTTGCCGTTGAGGATTCCGCGTGCGAAGGTTTCGAAGGGGCTGCGGGGATTTGCGGGCGCCGTATTGGCCATCTTCATCGTTCCTGACTAGCTGATCCGGCCGGACGATCCGGGCGGCACCACGGGTTTTCTTCTGGTGTCATGCCGAGGCTGTCGCATCGAGGGCATGACATCTCCAATCGCCCGCTGTTTCGCAATGTCCGTGCCAAGAACGGGTACGCGCCCTATGCGGCGCAACCTGCTGGAGCCTGCCTTCGACATGTCCGGGCAAAGGACACGATTTTCAGATTGTCTCTACCGAGGACAGTTCAGGAGCGCTCGCACTGCCGGATCCGCTTGAATTCGCGACCCGGGACGGATTCGATGCCGGGGTGGCTGTATTCCATCCCGCTGACCGCCCCGCTGGCCATCCAGTTGGCATGGCGCTTGCGGGAAGGGTGCCGTCATCTGTCGTTCGGGCGGGCCTTCTCGACCTGATCCGCTACACCCATCGCACGAGGAGGCCATGCAGCCAAGCTCCCGCTCCACCCCGACCCATAGCGAAGCGATCGCGGATTTCGTTACCGGCCTCAAGCTCTCCGACGTTCCCCCCGAGGTGGTCGCGCGGGCGAGGCTCGTGCTGCTCGACGGGCTCGGCTGCGGCCTGTTCGGCGCCGACGTGCCGTGGACCGGCATACTCGGAAAGGTGATCGCGGGGCTCGAGCCCTCCGGCGGGCCGGTGACGATCTGGGGACGCGGCGAAACGGCCTCGGCCGCCAATGCCGCGCTCGTCAACGGGACGATGATCCAGGGCTACGAGCTCGACGACGCCAATCCGGCGACCATCCATTCCTGCGCTGCCGTCCTGCCCGCCGCATTCGCCGCCGCGGAATATGTCGGCGCGGACAAGGTCGACGGCGAGCGGCTGCTGACCGCGGTCATCGCCGGTTTCGAGATCGGGCCGCGCGTCGGGCTCTGCATGAACGGCAACCGCATGCTGGTGAAGGGCTGGCACGCTCCGGGCGTCTTCGCGCCGTTCCCCGCCGCGGTGGCCGCGGGGGTCGTGCTCGGCCTCGACCGGCGCCGGATGAAGGAGGCGATCGGCATAGCCGGGCCGCAGGCCGCGGGGCTGATGGCCACCCAGTTCGGCTCCATGGTCAAGCGCATCCTGTCGGCAAAGGGCTCGCAGAGCGGCCTCTACGCGGCCCTGCTCGCCGCGGAGGGTTTTACCGGCGTCGACGAGGTGTTCGAGCAGGAGTATGGCGGCTATTGCCGGACCTTCACCGGCGGCGCGGACACGTTCGACCTCGACGCGCTGACGGACGGGCTCGGGACGCGCTGGGAAACCATGCGCATCTCCATCAAGCGGCATGCGACCGTCGGCACCAACCTCTCCACACTCGACGTCATCGAGGATCTGATGCGCGAGGGGCTGAAGGCCGGGGATGTCGAGCGCGTGACCGTCAGGATGACGGAGGACGCCGTGCGCCACTCGTACTGGACGCCTTACGAGCCCACCGGCCTCACGGCCGCGCAGATGCATCTCGGCTACTGCATCGGCATGAAGCTGATCGAGGGCGAGGTCTTCGTCGATCAGATGGTCGAGGCAAACATCGCCCGTCCCGACGTTCTCGACATCTGCGCGCGCGTCGAGGTCCTGCGCGACGAGGAGCGGGAAAAGAAGGGACGTCCGTTCGCTCGCGGCACCGATGTCGAGGTGGTGCTGAAGAACGGCGCGTCCATCAGGCGCGTGGCCGACCATTTCCTCGGCAGCTTCCAGAAGCCGATGTCGCCGGAGCAGATGCTGGCGAAATACCGCCGGCTGGCCGGAAAGTCGCTCGCGCCGCAGGATGTCGAGCGGCTGGAGCGCCTTGTCCTGGGGATCGAGACCTTGCCGGCGGTGACGCCCATCGTCGAAACGCTGCGGGGCTCGTAACAGGAGGCTCGTGGCGGCCCGCCTTCCGCCCCGAAGGCGCGGTTGGCGCTGCGGTTGCGCAAGCCGGCCGGTTGGCACATCGCTTGCTTTCGGCTGGGAGCAGGCGCTTCGAGTCCGGGTCAGTCGCGGACGAGCAGGGGAATGCACGGCATGAACGACTTTACCGATATCGGGTACGAGAAGCGTGACGGCGTCGCCACCATCACCATCAACCGGCCGGAGCAGCTCAACGCCGTCACGGCGCACAGCTTGCAGGAGATCGAGGCCGCGTTCGACGACGCCGGGAAGGACGCGTCCGTCGGCGTCGTGGTCCTGACGGGCGCCGGGGAGAAGGCGTTCTGCGCGGGCGCCGACGTGTCCTGGCAGAAGGCCGGGAAGATGGGGCGCACCGGCGCCGCGATCTTCACGCCGCCCTATCTCACGATCTCGCGCTGCCCCAAGCCGGTGATCGCGCGGGTCAACGGCTACGCCATCGGCGGCGGCCATCATTTCGCATATTTCTGCGACTTCACCATCGCCGCCGAGCACGCCGTGTTCGGCCAGAGCGAGCCGAAAGTGGCCTATCCGGCGAGCGGGCCGGTGGTGAGCTACCTCACCCGCATCGTCGGGCACAAGCGCGCGCGTGAGATATGGATGCTCGGCCGGCGCTACAGCGCCCGTCAGATGATGGATTGGGGACTGGTGAACGCCGTCGTTCCGATGGCGGAGCTCGATGCCGAGGTGGCGCGCTGGTGCGACGAGCTGCTGAGCGTGTCGCCGACCTGCCTCAAGGTGTTCAAGGCGTCCTTCGTGGAGGAGTTCGAGGATCTGCTCGGCCAGGCGGATTTCCTGCGCCGCTGGATGGTCCCCCAGGAATTCTGGGAGAGCGAGCAGAAGGAAGGCACCGGCGCCTTCAAGGAAAAACGGAAGCCGGATTTCTCCCGCTTCCGCAAATAGCCGGGTTCCAGGGAGGATCGGTCGGGGTGAGACGATGAAGACGCGAAGACTGGGCGGCAGCGGCCTCGAAGTCTCGATGATCGGGCTCGGCTGCATGGGATATGGCGGCGCCCGCACCATGTCGTCCGACGACAGGCGGGCGTTGATCGCCCTCATCCGCGGGGCAGTCGAGCGCGGCGTCGCCTTCTTCGACACCGCCGAATCCTACGGGCCGTTCGCGAACGAGGAGACGGTCGGCGAGGCGCTCGCGCCGGTGCGCGACAAGGTGGTCATCGCCAGCAAGTTCGGCTGGGACATCGACCCGCGCACCGGCGTCAACTCGAACCGGCTGAACAGCAGGCCCGAGCATATCCGCGCCGCCGTCGACGGAATGCTGAAGCGCCTGCGCGTCGACACGATCGACCTGCTCTACCAGCACCGGGTCGATCCCTCGGTGCCGATCGAGGACGTCGCCGGGACGGTGAAGGATCTGATCGTAGCCGGCAAGGCGCGCTATTTCGGCCTCTCGGAGCCCGGCGCCGGGACCATCCGGCGCGCCCATGCGGTGCAGCCGGTATCCGCCGTGCAGAGCGAATATTCGCTGTGGACCCGCGAGCCCGAGGTGCAGATCCTCCCGGTGCTCGAGGAACTGGGCATCGGCTTCGTGCCGTTCAGCCCGCTCGGGAAGGGTTTTCTCACCGGCGCCATAGACGACTCCACCGCCTTCGACGCAACCGATTTCCGCAATCGCGTGCCGCGCTTCTCGCCGGAGGCGCGTCGGGCCAACAGGGCTCTTGTCGATATTCTGGGAACGATCGCCGCTCGCAAGGGCGCGACGCGCGCGCAGGTCGCCATCGCCTGGGTGCTGGCGCAGAAGCCGTGGATCGTTCCGATACCGGGCACGCGGCGGATCGAGCGGCTGGAGGAGAATATCGGCGCCGCCGCGCTGACGCTCACGCCCGAGGATCTGCGCTGGATCGACGAGACGACATCGGCCGTCGCCGTCGAGGGGGAGCGCTATCCCGCCGATTTCCTGCGCCATTCCGGCCGGTGAAGCCGGATCGGCCTTGCCCGATACGAACGATAGAGAGGACTTCATGCTGTGGATCATCGCCTGCAAAAGCAGGAGCGACATTACGGACGTCAGGGCCGCGGCCCTGCCGGCGCACCGCGCCTTCCTCGACGCCAAGGCGGGCGAGATTTTCTTTGCCGGCGGCCTCCAGAACGACGATGCGACCGATTCGACGGGCGCGCTGTTCATCCTCAAGGTCGGCAGCCGCGACCAGGCCCGGGCCTTCATCGACGCCGAGCCGCTGAACAGGGCCGGCGTATTCGAAACCGTCACGATCGACCGGCTCGTGAAGGGTCGCTTCCACCCGCACCTCGTCGACGCGTGAGCCAATCCGAACAGGGAGACTGAAGATGCAGGACGAACCGATCGTCAAAAACCCCGACAAGTTCTTCATCGGCGGCAAGTGGGTCGAGCCCTCCAGCGACGCGAAGATCGAGGTCGTCAATTCCGGCACCGAGGAGCGCTTCCTCGCCGTGGCCGAGGCCAGGGAAGCGGACGTGAACCGTGCCGTGGCGGCGGCGCGCGACGCGTTCGACAACGGCCCGTGGCCGCTTATGACGCCCGCCGAGCGCGCCGGCCATATCCGCGCCTTCGCGGCCGAGATCGAAAAGCTCGCCGAGCCCCACGGCGTGCTCTGGACGCTGGAGGCGGGCGCGCTGCGCAGCTTCACCAGGATGCGCGCGCTCAGCATCGCCAAGGACTATCTGAGCTATGCCGATCTCGCCGACACATTCCCGTTCCAGGAGCGGCGCAAGCCGGTCGCCGGCGGCGAGGTCGCATTGCTGGTGCGCGAGCCGGTCGGCGTCGTCGCGGCGATCGTGCCGTGGAACGCCGCGCCGGGCGCTATCGCCAGCAAGCTCGGGCCGGCGCTGATCGCCGGCTGCACCGTCATCGTGAAGGTGTCGCCGGAGGCCCCGGGTTCGGCCTACATCGTGGCCGAGGCGGCCGAGAATGCCGGCCTGCCCGCCGGCGTCGTCAACATCCTCACCGCGCACCGGGAGGTTTCCGAGCTTCTGGTGCGCCATCCGGGCGTGGACAAGGTCGCGTTCACCGGCTCCACCGCAGCCGGCCGCCGGATCGGCGCGATCTGCGGCGAGCGCATTGCCCGCTGCACCCTCGAGCTGGGCGGAAAGTCGCCGGCGATCATCATGGACGACTACGACATCGGCACCGCGGCCAAGGCGATCGCGTCGCGGGCGACGTTCCTGACCGGGCAGGTCTGCGCCGCGCTCACCCGCGTCATCGTCACGCGCGACCGCCATGACGACCTCGTCGAGGCGCTCAGCGCCGAGTTCGGGAAGGTCAATGTCGGCGATCCGTTCGATCCGGCGACGCAGATGGGCCCCCTCGCGACGCGCCACCACCGCGACCGCGTCGAAGGCTACATCGAGAAGGGCAGGCAGGAAGGCGCGAAGCTGGCCACCGGCGGCGCCCGTCCCAAGCACCTGAACCGCGGCTTCTATGTCGAGCCGACGGTGTTCGCCAATGTGGACAACGACTACGTCATCGCCCGCGAGGAGATCTTCGGGCCGGTGCTTGCGGTCATCCCCGCCGACGACGAGGCCCACGCGGTGGCCATCGCCAACGATACCAATTACGGGCTCAACGCCTCGGTCTTCACCAACGACCTCGAACGGGCATACGGCACCGCGCGCCGGATCCGGTCCGGCACGGTCGGCCACAACATGATGCGCAACGAGGGCAGCATCGCGTTCGGCGGCTTCAAGCAGTCCGGCATCGGCCGCGAGGGCGGCGCGGAGGGACTTCGGGCCTATCTCGAGACGAAGGTGGTCGTGCTGGACGGAATGCCGGTTTCGGCCGGCGACGTCGCCGCCTGATCGTGCCGGCGGGTGCCTGCCGGCACCCGCCATCTCCCGCCATCCGGGGTGTCGATCCGCTGCTCGCCATTGAGGCCGGCGCCCTGATCGGGCGCCGGCGTATTTTCAGGCTTGAAGGCGTTCAGCCCTGTCCGTTGCCGCCCGGCAGGCGGCCAAGGATTTCCTCGGTGTGCTCGCCCAGCCTCGGAGGCAGGGAGCGCGGTATGCAGGGCTGGTCGTCGATATGGATGCCGAGCCCGGTCTGCGGCACCACGCGGCCGGATCCGTCGGTCAGGGCGAAGAACAGTCCGCGCTCCAGGAAGTCCGCGTCGGCGGTGACCTCGTCTATCCGGTTGATGGGCCCTGCCGGTATGCGGGCTTCCGCGAACAAAGCGAGCCAGGTGTCGCGCGGCTTGGCGCGCAATATCTCCTGGATATGCGCGACGATCTCCTCCCGCTTCTCGCGGCGCTTGGCATTGCTCCCGAATTCGGGGCGCGCCCCGAAGTCCGGGTCGCCGACGGTCAGCCAGAAGCGTTTCCAGATCGCGTCCGAGCCGAGCCCCAGATTCATGGGCTCGTCGGCGGTGGCGAAGGACTGGTAGATCGCGATCACGCTGTCGGTGCCGCCGGACCGGCGGGGCACCTCGCCCGACCCGAGATAGGACGAGATGCGGCAGGACAGAAAGCGGGTCATGCTTTCGGCGAGGCTGATGTCGATCTTGCGTCCCTTGCCGCTCTTCTGGCGGTCGAACAGCGCCGCGATCACCGCCATCGCCGCATCCTGCCCGGCGAGCATGTCGGCCGCCGGCGCACCGACCTTCTGGGGCTGGCTGTCCTCCTCGCCGGTCAGGTCCATGACGCCGGAATAACCCTCGGCGATCAGGTCGTAGGAGGTCAGCTCGGAACGGCGGCCCGAAAGGCCGAAGCCGGATATCGAGACGAAGACGAGATCCTCGCGCCGCCTGTGCAGCGTCTCGTAATCCAGACCGAGCTTGCGCTGGACGTCCGGCGGCTGGTTGGTGACGAAGACGTCCGCGCTGGCGACCAGCGCCTGAAGGCTCTTCATGCCCTCCTTGCTGCGGATATCGATGACCACGCTCTTCTTGTTGCGGTTGACCGCGGCGAACCACAGCGCCTCCCCGTCGAGGAAGGGCGGCCCCCACTTGCGCGCATCGTCGCCTTCGGGGCGCTCGACCTTGATGATCTCGGCGCCGAAGTCGGACAGCAGCATCGTGGAATAGGGGCCGGCAACGGACGTTGTGATATCGACCACGGTCACGCCGGAAAGCAGGCCGAAGGACGAGCCGCACTGGACGAGTGGAAGGCTCTGGTACGGCCGGTCGTCCCGGCTTTTGACCGATCGCTTGTCGATGGTTTTCATGCGTCGCTCTCTCCGTCGGTTCGCGCAGGGACGGAGCAAATCACGTGCCACGGCGGATGGGCGGACGGCGGCGGCGATGACGGCCGGTCGGCCCTCCTTCGAAGGCCGCCGGCGCGGCCATAGCGGAGGCGGATGCGATGGGGTGTCTGCGGCGACGCCAGCCCGTCATGCGTTCGCGGAAGGGGATAGTCCTCATGGAGGACATGTCTGTGCTTGCGCGCGACACCGGCATCCTTTCCACCCCCCTCGGGGCCGTTCAGGCGGATCGTCGCTTCCGCTGCAAACCCCTTGCGGCGAAAACCTTCGTTGGCACATCCATTGCTATGCGTGCGGATAGGCGCGGGCTTGCCTCGTAAAGAATTGAGCGCGACCGCGCGCGGGAAAGGTTTCGGGTTGAGAGCCATGACGACGACGCAGACGGCCAGCTACGACTACATCGTTGTCGGCTCGGGATCCGCCGGCGGAGTGATCGCGGCGAGGCTGAGCGAGAACGGCAGGTACGCCGTGCTCTGTCTCGAAGCCGGCGCCAAAGGCGAAAACCATATCTGGACGAAGTCGCCGCTGGGCGGCGCGTTCATGATCGAAGACCCGACCGTGAACTGGTGCGACTATTCGCAGCCCGACGAGAGCCACGGCAACCGCCGCATCTACGTCGCGCACGGCAAGATCCTCGGCGGGTCGAGCGCCATCAACGCGACCATCTACAATCGCGGGCAGCGTCGCGACTACGACACCTGGGCGCAGATGGGCTGCACCGGGTGGAGCTACGACGACGTGCTGCCCTTCTTCAAGAAGCTGGAAAGCAGCGAGATCGGCTCGGCGGAATATCGCGGCCGCAGCGGCCCCATCCGCGTCTCCGTTTCCTCCAAGCTGACGCCCTTCTACGACCTGTTCATCAGGTCGGCGCAGGCGGTGGGCATCCCGCTCAACCCGGACTATTGCGGCGGTTCGCAGTTCGGTGTCGCCATGGCGCAGCAGGCCGCGCACCGGGGCTTCCGCCAGAGCACCGCCACGCAATATCTGGCGGCGGCGCGGCGGCGGCCGAACCTCACGATCCTGTCGGGCGCCGAGGCGAAGGAACTCATCCTCGAAGGCAGGCGATGCGTCGGCGTGCGCTACCGGCGCAACGGCGGCATCGAGGAGGCGCGTGCGTCGCGCGAGGTGATCGTGAGCTGCGGGGCCGTGAACTCCCCGAAGCTGCTCGAGCTTTCCGGCATAGGCAACCCCGACATCCTGTCGCGCCACGGAATCCCGGTCGTGCACGCGCTTCCGGGAGTGGGCGAGAATCTCAGGGACCATTACGGCCCGACGATGAAATGGACGTTCACGAAGCCCGGCATCTCCGCCTCGTCCCTCGGCCGCGGGTGGCGTCTGGCGCGCGAGGTGCTGCGCTTCGTCCTCCTCGGCAAGGGGCTCGCCTCGCAGGGCCTCGGCACGATGCGGGCCTTCGTGAAATCCGACCCCAGCGTCGAGGACGCCGACATCCAGATCATCGGCAATCCCTACATCTTCGACATCGTGAACGGAAAGCGCAGGATGTCCCCGCTCGAAGGGTTCCTCGTCTTCACACAGGTGCAGCGTCCCGAAAGCACGGGAAGCGTGCACATCCAGTCGTCCGACGCCTTTTCGCCGCCCTCCATCAACTATCGTTTCCTGGCGACCGAGAACGACCGCCGCGTCGCGGTGGCCTCGGTGCGCAAGGTGCGGGAGATCGCGGCGGCGCCCCCGATCGCCGACGTCATTGCAGAGGAGCTCCTGCCCGGGCCTGCGGTGCAGAGCGACGCCGAGATCGTCGACTTCATCCGCAACACCGGCGCGACGACGTTCCATTTCTCGGGCACCTGCAAGATGGGCAAGGACCCCTCCGCCGTGGTCGACGAGCGGCTGCGCGTCCACGGGATCGAGGGCCTGCGTGTCGCCGACGCCTCGATCATGCCGATCATCGTCTCGGGCAACACCAGCATCCCCTGCATGATGATCGGCGAGAAATGCGCCGACATGGTTCTTTCAGACGCAGCCTGACGAGGTCACAGGACATGGAAGCAGACAGGAGACGGGTGGCGATCGTCACCGGCGCCAACGGCATGCGCGGCATCGGCCGCGCGGTCGCGTTGCGTTTCGCGAGGCAGGGCCTCGACATAGCATTGGTCGACATCAGGCGCACGCAGGCGGAGCTGCCCGAGGCGGAGGCGGCGGCCGGCTGGCGCGGCATCGAAAGCGTCAGGGAGGAGATCGAGGCGGCCGGCGCCCGGGCGATCTGCATCTGGGCCGACATCACCGATCCGGCGCAGGTGCAGGCGGCGTGCGAGCGGACCGTGGCGGAGCTGGGCGCCATCGACGTGCTGGTCAACAATGCGCGCGCCGGCATCGGCAGGGATCGCGTGCCGGTCGTCGAGCTCGACGTGGCAGAGTGGGATCGTGTCGTCGCGGTGAACATGCGCGGCACGCTGCTTCTCGCGCAGGCCGTCGCCCGCCATCTGGTCGCGCGGGGCGCGCCGGGCCATATCATCAACATGTCGTCTCTGTCGGGAAAGCGCGGGCTGGCGAAGCATGCCGCCTATTGTGCGACGAAATTCGCCATCAACGGCCTGACGCAGGTTCTGGCGCTGGAGCTCGGGCCCAACGACATCACCGTCAACGCGATCTGCCCCGGCATGGTCGACACGGGCCGCCCGAGCCTCGGCGAGAGCCTGCTCGCCGGTAAGGAAGGGATCAGCATCGCGGAGGCGGCCAGGAGGAACCTCGACCAGCGCGCCGCCGGGACGGCGCTCGGCCGCGTGGCGAGCGCGGACGACGTCGCCGGCATGGCGGCGTTCCTGATTTCCGCCGACGCCCGCCACATCACCGGGCAGGCGATCAACATCTGCGGCGGCGAGGCCTTCCACTGACCGCGCAGGGGCGGCGCGGGGCGGTCGAGGTCACCCGGCCGCCGTCTCGCGCGCCAAAGCGCGCCGGACCGCCGCCCGCCCGCGCATGCGCTCCAGGAAGGCGGCCAGCGCGGGATAGTTGGCGATGTCGCAGCGGTCCGGCTTCAGCCAGCTCAGGATCGTGAACAGATAGGGGTCGACCACGCTGTAGGTCTCGCCCATTGCCCAGGGCCCAGCGAACATTGTGTTCTCGAGCAGGTCGCAGCACTCGGCGGCGTTGGCCGGCACCTTGGCGCGCATCGACTCCCAGGCCGCGGGATCGTCGGCCCAGCGGGGCGCGCGCTGGGCGTGGGCGAGCGCGACGTGCATCGTCGAGCACAGATAGGCGTTGAAGCCGTTGATGCGCGCGCAGGCGAAAGCGTCGTCCAGCGGCATCAGGCGGGATTCGGGGAAGATCTGGGCGACATAGGCGAGCAGCGCCGGCGTCTCGGTCAGCACGCCCTGCGGCGTCGCCAGCGCCGGCACCCGTCCCTTGGGGTTGACGGCGAGATAGTCCGGCTTGCGCTGCTCGCCGGCGGCGAAATCGACGCGGATCGCCTCGAACTCCGCTCCCGCCTCCTCCAGCGCGATATGGGTCGCGAGCGCGCAGGTTCCGGGCGCGTAGTAAAATTTCAGCATGGGCTCGTCTCCGGCGATTGGCATCCGGGATGCGACATCGCGTCCGAACATCCCGGCTGTGCTTTTCAGCAAGATGAATGCCAACGGTTCGGCTGGCATGCGGCTTGCTGCCGCGGGACAGGACGCAACGGCGGCAGATCCGGCCCGTATGGACGGGCCGGGCTCAAGCGAGGACAGGACATGGCATCGACAAATGGCGGCAGCGCGCGGGAGACGACGGTCGGCTTCGTCGGACTGGGCATGATGGGCGAGCCGATGGCGCGGAACGTGCTGGAAAGCCCGCGCCGGCTGGTGGCCTACGATATCACGCGAGCCAAGGTCGACGAGATGGTGCGCCACGGCGCGGAGCCGGCTGACAGCCCTGCCGACGTCGCCAGCCGCGCCGGCATCCTGATCTGCATGGTCGAGACGACCGCGCAGGCTGAGGCGGTGATACTCGGACCCGACGGTTTCGTCGCGTCGGCACGGCCGGGCGATCTCGTCATCCTGATGTCGACGATCGACTGGACGGCGGTGAAGAGGCTGTCCGCCGCTCTCGCCGACAAGGGAATCGCCTTCATCGATGCGCCGGTCGCGGGAATGCGCCATAATGGGGGAGCGCGGGCCGCATCGCTGAAGTGCTTCGTCGGCGGCGCCGAGGCCGATCTGGAGCGCGCGAGGCCGATACTCGCGACGATGGCTTCGGAGATCGTCCACTGGGGCGAGGCCGGTCACGGCACGGTGTTCAAGCTGCTCAACAGCATGGTGCTCCAGGCTTCCCGGATCGTCGCGGCGGAAGCCATGGCCCTCGGCGCCCGCGCCGGCCTCGACCCGGCCCAGCTCTACGAGAATCTCAGCCGCGGCTATGCCAACAGCGGCGCCCTGCAATATCTCGGCCCGCGCGTCCTGGCGCGCGATTTCGACGGCATACGGATGGGCATCACCATGAAGGATGTCGAGCTCCAGACCGCCCTCGGCAAGGCTTTGGGCATGCCGATGCCGATGACGGTGCAGGGTCAGCAGATCTACCAGATGGCGCGCGCCATGGGTTTCGAGAACGAGGATGCCGCCGCGGTCATCAAGGTCTACGAGAGCTGGACCGGCATTCAGGTGGTCGCGAGAGAGAAGCCGGCCGGCTCCCCCGGCTGACGACGCAGGCGGCCGAGGCCGGGCGCTTCCCCCTCCCCGCTGTCGTCGCCGGCGACGCCGTGTCGGCATGATTGTCGATGTCGTGTACACCGTCCGTCGCGCCTGCGATCGCTCCGGCAAGCGACTGGCCGGCGGCGTGGCACGCGGATTGCGAGACGGCAGGCGAACGAAGTTTCAGGCAACAGGAGACGTCCGCCCATGTTCGGTTTCAGAAAAGTAGGTCTTGCCCTTGCGGCCAGCGCGGCGCTGGCCGGCGGCGCGGCCGCCCAGTCCGGCGCCTTCCCGACGCGTCCGGTCACGATCGTCGTTCCCTTCGCCGCGGGCGGAACGGGCGACGTGATGGCGCGCATGCTCGCCGAGGGGGTCGGCAAGGAGCTCGGCCAGACCGTCGTGGTCGAGAACAAGGCCGGCGCCGGCGGCATCATCGGCGCGGAGGCGGTGCGGCAATCGCCGGCCGACGGATATACGATCGTCCTGTTCGCGACCACGCACATCATCAACCCCAGCGTGCAGGCGGTCCCCTACGACTGGGAGAAGGACTTCACGCCGGTCTTCGGCACCTATGCCTCGCCGCAGACCTTCGTGGTCAATGCCGACTCCGACATCCGGTCGATGGCGGATCTGGCTGCTGCCGCCGCCAAGCCCGGCGGCCTCACCTATTCCTCCGGCGGGGTCAACTCGCTGAGCCAGCTCACCTCGGCCCTGTTCGCGCAGAGCGCCGGCGTCGACGCCGTGCACGTTCCCTATGCCGGCCTGAGCCCGGCGATGCAGGCCATCCTGTCGAAGGAGGTCGACTTCGGCGTCATCAACCTTCTGGAGGTGCTCCAGTTTGCCAGGGCGGGCACCGCGCGCGTTCTCGCCGTGACGACCGACGACCGGTCGGCCGACCTGCCGGACGTGCCGACGGTCGCCGAAGCCGGATATCCTGGCCTGAATTCCGTTTCATGGAACGCCTATCTCGTCCCGGCAGGAACGCCGCGCGACGTCGTCGAGCGGCTGAACGCGGCCTTCGACAAGGTCGCCAACGACCCGGCCGTTCAGGCCAAGGCCGGCGCGATCGGCGTGGTCTTCAGCGTGAGGAGCCTCGACGGCGTCCACGACTTCATGGCCAGCGAATGGGCCCGGTGGAACAAGGTGATCACCGAGAACGGTCTTCAGATGAAGAACTAGCCCGTCCGGGCGGCCGGGACTGCCCCGGCACTGGAATCGGAAGCGTATATCGAGAGGAACTGATGCCCCACCTGACCATCGTCTACACGCCGAACATCAAGACGGACATGGACGTGCTGTGCCGCGCGCTCTGCGACGAGCTCGGAGCGCAGCGCGACGAGGACGGCAAGGCGGTCTATCCCCCGGGCGGCACCCGGGTGATGGCCTTTCCCGCCAGCCACTACGCCGTGGCGGACGGCAAGGGCGACTACGGCTTCATGTACATGAACCTCCGCATCTTCGGGGGGCGCCCGGCGGCGGTGACCAGGAAGACGGGCGACAGCCTGCTGGCCGTCGTCGCCCGCCTGATGAAGCGCAACATCGACGAGGACGCCATCGGCATCACGCTCCAGATCGACGAAACGCCGAAGGATATGCCCGGACAACTGATCATGTCATACGAAGACCGGCACAACACGCTTCACGCACTGTTTCGCAAATAGGCGAGACGACCCGGTCCCGGCGTCATCCACGGCGACGGGACCGGGCGGCGCGAGGCGGCGGCGTGGCATACCGTTTGCGTGAAAGCCGCGGGGACGGCCGCACATCGCTCCCCGCGGGCGAGTCTGGGAGGAGACGGATGGGATCGAATACCAAGGACATCGCGGCGGGAATATTCTTCATAGCCGTCGGCGCATGGTTCAGCCTCAATGCGTGGCTCACTCTGTCGCTCGGCACCGCGTCGCGCATGGGGGCCGGCTATTTTCCCATCATCCTGGGAATCGTGCTGGCCCTGCTGGGCGCGGGGATCATGCTGAAGTCGTTCAACGCTCCGTCCGGGGCCATGGGCAGCATTTCGGTGCGCGGCGTGGTGCTGATCAGCCTCGCCCCGGTGATCTTCGGCCTGACGGTCCGGGGCCTCGGCATGGTCGGGGCGGTGTTCCTGTCGATCCTGGTCGCCTCCTTCTCCAGCGAGCGCGTCAGCATCGGCATCGGGCTGCTGCTGTCGCTGGGCCTGACGACCTTCTGCATTCTCGTCTTCCACTACGGGCTCGGGCTTCCCTTCGATCTGTTCGGTCCCTGGCTCTCGGCACTGGGGCTTTGACATGGATCTCGTCTCCACCCTTCTGCTCGGCCTGGAGGTCGCCGTCCAGTGGGAGAACCTGCTGGCGTGCTTCATCGGCGTCCTGCTCGGGACCCTCGTCGGCGTGCTGCCGGGCGTCGGGCCGGCGGCGACGATCGCCATGCTGCTGCCGATCACCTTCTCGCTGTCTCCGGCCGCCTCGGTCATCATGCTGGCCGGCATCTACTACGGCGCCCAGTATGGCGGGTCCACCACCGCGATCCTGCTGAACCTGCCCGGCGAATCCTCGTCCGCGATCACCGCGATCGACGGATACAAGATGGCCCGTATGGGGCGCGCCGGACCCGCGCTGGCGATCGCGGCGATCGGCTCCTTCTTCGCGGGAACCGTCGCCACCCTGGTCATCGCGGCGGCGGCGCCGCCTCTCACCCAGATCGCGCTGCAATTCGCTTCGGTCGAGTATTTCTCGCTCATCGTCTTCGGCGTCATCTGCTCCGTAGCGCTCGCTCATGGCGGGATCATGAAGGCGCTGGCGATGGTGGTGTTCGGCCTGCTGCTGGGCATGGTCGGCACCGACGTCTATACGGGCGAGGCCCGCTTCACCCTGGGCTATCTCCAGCTTTTCGACGGCATCAACGTCGTCGCCCTGGCCGTCGGCATCTTCGGCGTCGCCGAGATCCTGAAGAACCTCGAGAACGAATCCGATCGCGTGAACACCACGGCCAAGATCGGGCGGATGATGCCGTCGCGGGAGGATTTCAGGCGATCGACGGGGCCGATCGTGCGCGGCACGATCCTCGGCTCCTTGCTCGGCATCCTGCCGGGCGGCGGGGCGCTGCTCTCCTCCTTCGCCTCCTATGCGCTGGAGAAGCGGCTTTCCAGGCATCCGCAGGAGTTCGGCCAGGGCGCCATCGAGGGCGTGGCAGGCCCCGAGGCGGCCAACAATGCCGGCGCCCAGACCTCGTTCATCCCGATGCTGACGCTGGGCATCCCCTCCAACATCGTCATGGCGCTGATGATCGGCGCGCTGATGCTCCAGGGGATCATCCCCGGACCGCAGATCGCGACGGAACGGCCCGAGCTGTTCTGGGGCCTGATCGCGTCCATGTGGGTCGGGAACCTGATGCTCGTGGTGCTCAACCTGCCGCTGGTCGGCCTGTGGGTCAGATTGCTTTCGGTCCCCTACTACGTGCTGTTCCCGGCCATCATGGCGTTCTCGACGATCGGCATCTATTCGATCGGGTCCAACACCTTCGACGTCTACACGCTGACGCTGTTCGGCCTCGTCGGCTACTTCCTGATGAAGATCGATTGCGAGCCCGCGCCGTTCCTGCTCGGTTTCATACTCGGCCCGATGCTGGAGGAGCATCTGCGGCGCGCGATGCTGGTTTCGCGGGGCGACCCGACGGTGTTCCTGACCCACCCGATCAGCGCGGCCTTCCTCGCTCTGTCCGCGCTGCTTCTCTTCGCCTCCACCCGTTCGGCGATCAGGAAGAAGCGCGAGGCGATCTTCGTGGAGGATTGAGCGGGCGCGGCCCCGCCGGCTTGCCTGCCCCGAATGCCGGAAGCCGATGCGGCTCGACGATATGGATCTGACGATGAAGCACTACGGAAAATTCTACATCGGCGGCGCGTGGGTCGAGCCCGTCGAGGCGCGGACCATCGATCTCGTGAACCCCGCCACCGAGGAAGCCTACGCCACGCTGGCGCTGGGCAGCGCTGCCGATGTCGACCGCGCGGTCGCCGCCGCGCGCGCCGCCGCTCCCGCCTTCTCGCAAAGCACGAAGGCCGAGCGTGTCGCCCTGTTCCGCCGCATCATCGCGGCGTTCCGGGCGCGCGCGGACGACCTTGCCGAGGCGATCGTGCGGGAGCTCGGCTCGCCGAAATCGGTGAAGGTCCACACCGCCAGCCCCCTGCGGATCTTCGAGCAGACGATCGAGATCATCGAGGAGTACGATTTCGAGGTGGTGGTGAAAGGGACGCTCATCAGGCGGGAGTCGATCGGGGTCGCCGGGCTGATCACGCCGTGGAACTGGCCGGTCCAGTCGATCTGCGGCAAGCTGTGCTCGGCGCTCGCGGCGGGTTGCCCGATCGTCCTGAAGCCTTCGGAATATTCCTCGGTCAGCGCGCATCTGCTGGCCGAGATCCTCGATGCGGCGAAGGTGCCGCCCGGTGTGTTCAACGTCGTCTTCGGAGACGGGCAGACGGTCGGCCATGCGATCAGCTCGCATCCCGACATCGACGTGGTCTCGTTCACGGGCTCGACCCGGGCGGGAATACAGGTCGCGATCGACGCCGCCCCCACCGTCAAGCGCGTCGTGCAGGAGCTGGGCGGCAAGTCGGCGAACGTCATCCTTCCCGACGCCAGGCTCGAGGAAGCCGTCCGGTGGAACGTCGTGCGCGGGATGTTCAACTCAGGACAGTCCTGCCATGCGCCCACCCGCATCCTCGTGCAGCGTGGGCAGGTGGAGGAAGCGCTCGGCTACATGCGGGACGAAGTCGCGAAGATGCGCGTCGGCGATCCGCTGGACGCCGACACCACGCACGGGCCGGTGGTCAACAAGCTTCAGTTCGAGCGGGTCCAGCGGCTGATAGCGGCCGGGCTGGACGAAGGCGCCCGCCTCGTCTGCGGCGGCCTCGGCCGTCCCGAGGGGCTGGCCAGGGGCTATTTCGTCAAGCCGACCATCTTCGCCGACGTGACGAGGGACATGACGATCGCCCGGCAGGAGATTTTCGGGCCGGTATTGTCGGTGATCGCCTACGAGACCGAACAGGAGGCCATCGAGATCGCCAACGGAACCCCCTACGGGCTCGGCGCGTACCTGTTCACGCAGTCGACGGCGGCGGCGGACAGGGCCGGCCGGGCGCTGCGGGCGGGGCGGGTTTCTCTGAACGGGCATCCCGACGACATGCGCGCGCCCATGGGCGGCTACCGCCAGTCGGGCAACGGCCGGCAGAACGGCAATTTCGGCCTCGAGGAATATCTCGAGATCAAGGCCATGTACGGCTACTGAACCGGGGCCGCTGCCCATGCCCGAGTTCCAACGAATAGCGGGACACGGGAAGGCTACCGAACGCCCTCGGTCAGTGGATCGGGATCAGTTCGGGATCCAGGCGCAGATCGATCAGCATAGGCCGCGTGCGGTCGCGCGTCCCGATGGCGTGCGCAGCCGCGTCCAGATCCGCTTCCGATCGAACGGTGATGCCCTGTCCCCCCAGCGCATCCGCGACGGGGGCCAGATCCGGCCAGGCAAACAACGATAGCGCGGGATCCATGTTCTTGTTCCTGAACTGGATGTATTCGGCCCCGTAGCCTCCGTCGTTGCAAATGACGACGATCAGATCCTGACTGGCGCGAACGGCCGAATTGAACTCGGTGAGACCCCCGAGCATGAATCCCCCGTCGCCGCTCAGCAGAAGCGTCGTGCGTCCGTTTGCGGCTTCGGCTGCCCCGATGGCCTCTCCGAGACCCAGGCCGATGGCGCCGAACCCGGCGGTGTAGACGAAAGACCGGGGGTGCCGGACCTGCATGACGTACCAGGATTCGTAGACGAAGCGCCCGCCGTCGGTCACGAACACGCGGTCCGCGGGAACCGCTGCATCCAGTCTCAGCAGGGCTTGCCGGAAATCGACGGTTCCCGGCCGCGGAATGCCTGCGAGCTTTCGAGGCAGGGACTGTGCCGCGATCCGCTGCCGCAGCGCTTCGTCGCGGAAGCCGGACGGCGGGATTTCAGCCTCGTCGAGCCAGCGGACGATGAGATCGGCCGTCAATGCGGGATCGCCGACGAGGCCGGCATCCGGCGTGAATTTCCTGCCGATCTCGGCGCGTTCGCGATTGACCTGAACGATCCGCTTTCCCCTGGTCAGGCTCGACATGGCCGTCGTGAACCGGTTGAGGCTCGCGCCGAACGCAATGATGCAATCGGCCTGGGAAATCGCCTCGACGGCGACGTCGTTCGCAAGCGTGCCGCAGACGCCCAGGGAAAAGCTCTCGCCGGCGAAGAGCCCGCTGGCGCGCAGCGTCGTTGCGAGCGGCGCCTCGATCCGGTCGGCGAGGCGAACCAGCGCGGCCCGGGCGGCGGCATCGATCGCGCCCCTGCCGGCGAGAACGAGAGGCCGCCTGGCGGCGGCGATGATTCCGATGGCATTGTCCAGATCGGCGCCGGACGGCACGACTGCGCGGTTGTCGGGGAGAAAGACAAGCGGCTTGCGATACTCGACGTCGTGCCACTGAAATTCCACGGGCACGTTGACGACCACCGGACGGCGCTCCAGGTCCGCGCGGCGGAAGGCGCGCGCCATGTCCTCTGCGATGGTGCCGGGCGTTCGCAATTGTTCAAAACCGGCGCCGGTCGCCGAGATCAGTTCCCGCTGGTCGATATTTTGCAGATGCTCGCGGTCCTCCATCGGCGTATCGCCGACGAGGAGAACGAGGGGGATACCGACTTTCACGCCCTCCACCAAAGCGGTCATCGCATTGGTCAATGCCGGACCGTGCGTGACCGTTGCCACGCCTGTCCGCCCTGAAACCTGGGCGAAGCCCAGCGCAGCCAGGACCGCGGATGCCTCGTGCGCCAAGGAGACGAACTTTCCCCTTCCCTCCCGCATGTAGCTGTCCACCATGTAGAGGTTCGCATCGCCGATCAGCCCGAACATCGTGTCGATGCCGAGATCGCCGAGGGTCCTTGCAATCGCGGCATGAAACTTGATCGGCGCGGGGGAGTGTTCGGGCATGGCCTGTCCTTGTATTTCTGCGAGCTTTCCGGTGCGGCGCCCGATCGATGCCGGTGCGGCCGGCCGCGATCATGCCCCAAAGCGTGGCGCGGCCCAGGAACACGGACTGGACGCCGCAAGCGGGCCGTGGCGCGGGGATGCTGCCCCGGTGATGCGGGTGGTTGTCACAGCCATGTCCGCTCGAGCAGATCGAGCCAGTTCCCGGTCCCGATGCGAGCGAGAGTGGCATCGTCGTAGCCGTGACGGCGCAGGGCGCCGACCAGCAGCGGCAGCCCCGACACGTCCTTCATCTCGCCGGGCACGACCGTGCCGTCGAAATCGGAGCCGAGGGCGACGCCGCCCGGCCCGAGCTTGCCGATCAGGTGGTCGATGTGCCGGACGATGAGCTCGACGGGCGTGTCGGGGCTCCTGACGCCGTCGGGCCGGAGCATGCCGGTTCCGTAGTTCACGCCGACCAGGCCGCCGGTTTCGCGTATGGCATCGAGCTGGCGATCCGTCAGGTTCCGAGAGTGGTTGGCCACGGCGAAGGCGTTGGAATGGGTCGCCACCAGCGGCCTGTCGCTGAGCCGGGCGACATCCCAGAACCCCTGCTCGTTGAGGTGCGAGAGATCGATCATGATTCCGAGCCCGTTGCAGGCGCGCACGAGCGCCTTGCCCGCGTCGGTCAGGCCCGGCCCCGTATCCGGTCCTGTCCCGGCTTTCATCGGCACGCCGTGGCCGAAGACGTTCGGGCGGCTCCACACGGGGCCTATGGATCGCAGTCCCGCCGCGTGGAAGGTATGGAGCGCGTCGAGGTCGGCATCTATCGCCTCGGCGCCCTCGAAATGAGCGACCGCGGCCAGCGCACCGGAGGCCATCGCCGCCCGGATGTCGGAGACGCTTCGGCAAAGCTTCACCGCGCCTTCCGAGCTGCGCTCCACTTGCAGCAGCACCGCCATCTCGGCGAGCATGTCGTCGAGCGCGCCCTCCCTGCCGATGTGGTTGGCGGCGCCCGGCTTGAACGAGATCGGCGAGAACAGCGCGAAGAAGCCGCCGACCATGCCGCCGGCGCGCGCGCGGGGCAGGTCGATATGTGTATCGAGCCCGCCTTCGAGGAAACCGCGCACCGCCGCCTCGCGATCGGGCATCTGGGCCAGGCGCAGCAGCACGTCGTTGTGGCCGTCGAAGATGGGGAGGGGCGTCATCGGCGATCGATCCTGTCTAGCGATGGTGGCAGGCGACCGCGCGCGAGAGGTCCCTCGGCGTCAGCGACGGCGTCCGCTCGCGGCAGATGCCGGTCGCGAGGGGGCATCGCGGATGGTAGGCGCAGCCGGATGGCTTGCGGGTGGCGCTCGGCACCTCGTCGGCCTGGAGGCTCGGCGTGCGGTCGCGGCGGCGCTTGCCCGGCATGGAACCCAGGAGGCGCTCCGTATAGGGGTGGATCGGCTGGGCGAAGATCGGCGCCCGCGGGCCGATCTCCACTATGTTGCCGAGATACATGACCGCGACCCGGTGGGAGATGTGCCGCACCACCCCCAGGTCGTGGGAGATGAAGAGGAAGGCGACGCCGAGATCGCGCTGGAGATCGGCCAGCAGGTTGAGGATCTGCGCCTGGACGGAGACGTCCAGCGCCGATACCGCCTCGTCGCAGATGATCAGATCGGGTTCGAGCGCCAGCGCGCGGGCGATGCCGATGCGCTGCTTCTGCCCGCCGGAGAACTGGTGGGGATAGTTTTCCGCCTGATCGGGCCGCAAGCCGACGCGGGCCATCAGCGCCGCGACCTTCTCGTGGCGCTGCCGCGCGGTCCCGATGCCATGGATGTCGAGAGGCGCGCGGATGATGTCGCGTACCTTCTGCCGCGGGTTGAGCGACGAGAACGGATCCTGAAACACGATCTGCATGCGCCGGCGGAATTGCTGGAGCTCGCTGCCGCGCAGGCGCGATATGTCCATACCGCCGATCATGACCCTGCCGCCGGTCGGCACGACCAGCCGCATCAGGGAAAGGCCGATGGTGGATTTTCCGCAGCCGGACTCCCCCACCAGCCCGAGCGTCTCGGCCCGACCGATTTCGAAGGACACGCCGTCCACCGCCTTGACCACGCCCACCTGGCGCTGGAGCAGCCCCTTGCGGATGGGGAAATGCACCGTCAGGTCGTCGATGGCCAGCAGCTTCGCGTGCTCAGCCATGGCCGACTTCCCAGCAGGCGACCCTGCGGCCCTGCCGCTTGCCTTCCAGCGGCGGGTCTTCGGTCCGGCAACGCGGCGTCGTCAGATGGCAGCGCGGCGCGAAAGCGCAGCCTTCCGACAGCTCCCAGATCGGCGGAACGGTGCCCGGTATCTCCTCGAGCCGCTCCTGACCGTCAGAGTCCGCCTCGACCGCCGCGGCGGCCCGCATCAGCCTGGCGGTGTAGGGATGCAGCGGCTCCGCGAAGAGATCCTCCGCCAGGGCTTCCTCGACGATCCGGCCCGCATACATGACCATGACCCTGTCGGCGACGTCGTGAACCACGCCCAGATCGTGCGTGATCAGGATCAGCGCCGTGCCCGTCCGGGATTGAAGATCGGCGATGAGGTCGAGGATCTGCGCCTGAATGGTGACGTCCAGGGCAGTGGTCGGCTCGTCGGCGATGATGACGGCCGGGTCGCAGGCCAGCGCCAGCGCGATCATCGCGCGCTGGCGCATTCCGCCCGAGAGCTGGTGCGGGTATTGGCCCGCCCGCCGCTCGGGGTCGGGCATCTGCACCAGCCGCAGGCGCTCCACCGCCCTGCCCCAGGCCGCGCGCCTGCCGATGCGCTCGTGCCGGACGATGCTCTCGGCGATCTGGTCGCCGATCTTCATCACCGGGTTGAGCGAGGTAAGCGGCTCCTGGAAGATCATCGCGATGCGATCGCCGCGCAGATCCTCCACCCGCCGCCGGCTGGCGGCGACGAGATCCTCGCCCTCCAGCCTGATCTCTCCGTGCGCGATCCGTGCCGCCTCCGGCAGCAACCTCAGAAGCGACAGCGCCGTCATCGATTTGCCGCAGCCCGATTCCCCGACGAGGCACACCGTCTCACCGGCGGCCACCGAAAGGCTGACCTCGCGCACCACGGGGAACTCGCCGTGCCCCGTCCGCAGGTTGACGCGCAGGTCGCGGACGTCGAGCACGGTCCCTCCGGCATGGACGGTCGCGGGGAGCGTCATTTGCCGCCCCGCGTGAGCTGGCGCGGGTCGAGAATGTCGCGCAGGCCGTCGCCCAGGAGGTTGAAGCCGAGCACCGTGATCATGATGGCGCAGCCGGGAACGATGGAGAGCCACGGCTCGGTCCGCAGAAAGCGCGTGCCGTAGGCCAGCGTCCAGCCCCATGTCGGCGCGGGCGGCGCTATGCCGAAGCCGAGGAAGGCCAGCGCCGATTCCGAAAGCACGGCCGTGCCGAGGCCCAGAGTGGCGAGCACGATGATCGGGCCGAGCGTGTTGGGCAGGATCTCGCGGAACAGGATGCGCCACGGCGAGGCGCCGAGGGCGTTGGCGACCGCGACATAGGTCTGTTCCCGCAGCACCAGCGTCGTGGAGCGCACCACGCGGGCATATTCGGTCCAGAACACCACCGTCAGCGCGATCGAGATGCTCCACACCCCGGCCCCGAGGATGGCCACGATGGCAAGCGCGAGGATGAGGGCGGGAAAGCCGAGGAAGATATCGGTTATCCGCATCAGCAGGAGGTCGGTCCAGCCCCCGAAATAGCCGGCCGCGAGGCCGACCGCGGTTCCGACGACGGCTGCGAGCGCCACCGAGATGATGGCGATCATCAGCGATATGCGCGCGCCGTGGATCGTCCTCGACCACATGTCGCGGCCGAAATTGTCGGTGCCGAGGATGTGCTCGGCCGACGGCAGCGCGAAGCGGTTGCGCATGTCCATGGCGCCGATGTCGGCCGTGGACAGCAGCGGCGCGAACAGCGCCAGGAAGATCACCGCCAGCGAGATGACCAGCCCGACGCTGAGCGAGGTGTTGCGGAGCGCGGCGGCGATCCTCATGTCAGCCGAGCCTCACGCGCGGATCGACCACCGCGTAGAGTATGTCGACCATGAGGTTCACGAGCGCGAACATCAGCGCGAAGGTCAGGACGATCCCCTGGATGAGGGTGATGTCGCGCTGGCTGATGGCCGTGATCGTCAGTTGCCCGAGACCGGGCCAGCCGAAGATCGTCTCCGTGATCACGGCCCCGCCGAGGAGCACGCCGAAGCGCAGCCCGATGATGCTGATGATGGGCAGAAGCGCATTGCGCAGCACGTGGCGGATCATCACTCGCGGCCGGCGCAGCCCCTTTGCGTAGGCGGTCCTGACGAAGTCGTCCCTGATCACCTCCAGCATCGCCATGCGCACAAGGCGCGAGATGATCGCCGCGGAATTGAGGGCCAGCGTCAGCGCCGGAAGGGCCAGATGCGACAATGCGTTGGAGAGCGGCTGCGGATTTCCCGCCAGCAGCGCCGGCACCGCCTCGGCGAGTGGAACGCCGCGGCCGATCGCCGGCAGCCAGCCGAGATTGACGGCGAAAACCAGCATCAGCAGGATCCCGAGCCAGTAGGCGGGCATGGAGATGCCGAGCTGTGAGAACAGCATCAGCGCGGTGTCCACCGCCGTTCCCTGCTTGATCGCCGCCACCATGCCGAAAAGCACGCCGAGAGCGCTCGCCAGCAGGAGCGCCACGAGCGCAAGCTCCACCGTCGCGCCGAGCCGGCCGAGAATGATCCGGGACACCGGCTGGTTCTGGAAGATCGACTGCCCCATGTCGCCCTGCACGAGGTCGACAAAGTAGCCGCCGAGGCGGACATGCCAGGGGTCGTCCAGGCCCAGCGACCGCCGAAGCTGCTCCACGGCCTCCGGCGTGGCCTCCTGTCCGAGCAGGACGGAGGCCGGATCGCCGGGAAGCAGCAGGAGCAGTCCGAAGGTTACGATCACCATGCCGGCTGCCGTTGGAACGAGCAACAACAGCCGGCGAAGGATGTAGGCCGTCATCGCGCCCTAGAGCCTGTCATGGACCCTGGATGGAGGCTGCGTTGCGGGGTGAAGGACCGCATGACAGGCTCTAGTTCGCCGTGGGCATGACGACGTTGCGGACGTAGCTGCGCGGGTTGTGCTTCAGCTCGCCGAGCTTCTTGTTGTAGTAGAGCTGGAAGCCCGGATAGGACAGCCCGATATAGGGCAGCTCCTCGGCAATGATCCCGGCAGCCTTGCGGTAGGCTTCGGTCCGTTCCGCTTGGTCGGCGGAGGTGCGGCCGAGGTCGAGATAGCGGTCCACGTCCGGGTTGCTGTAGCCGCCCCAGTTGGTCGAGCCGCCGGTGCGAAGCTGGGAGTAGAGCAGCCGGTCCGGATCGACGATGTTCAGCCAGCCGAGAAGGCCGATCTGATGCTGGCCCTTGTGGACGTAGTTGGTCGAGAAGGAAGGCCAGTCGGTGACGCGCAGCTCGGTCTCGATGCCGGCGCTCTCGAAGACCGCCTGGAGATACTCAGCCGTCTGCACGCGGGCGGAGTCCTCGCTGTGGGTCGACAGAACCAGATGGAACTTCTTGCCGTCCTTGTCGAGTATGCCGTCGCCGTTCGAATCGGTCCAGCCCAGTTCGTTGAGCTTGGCCACGGCCGCCGCCGGGTCGAACGCGGGCTGGTTGATCGCGTCGGTGTAGGCCCAGAACGACGGCAGCAGCACCGACGTCGCCTTGGCGTCGACGCCCGAATAGATCTCCGAGATGATCGTCTCGTAGTCGATCAGGTGGCCGATCGCATTGCGCACCTTCGGGTCCGAAAGAAGGGGATCCTTGGTGTTCATGTGGAAATAGGTGAGCGAGACCCCCGCGCCCAGCGACTTGCCGAACCGGTCGTCCGCATTGAGCCGGACGACGTCCTGTGGCTCCAGCGGCGCCTGGATGATGTCGAGATTGCCGGCCTCGAACGCCTGCGCGCGTGCCGTCGCGTTGGAGATGATCATGAACCGGAGGGTTTCGACGCGGGGCTTGGCTCCCCAGTAGTCCGCATTCGCCTCGAGCACGATCTCGCTGCCGCGGTTCCAGGATTTCAGCTTCATCGGCCCGGTGCCGACCGGGTTCATGCCGATGTCGGCGCCAGCCTCGACCAGATGCTTCGGGACGATCCCCATGTCGAGGTAGCTGAGCAGCGGCGCATAGGGCTCCGACAGGGTGAATTTCACCGTCGACTCGTCCACGGCCTCGATCGACTTGATCGGCGTGAACAGAGTGCGGAACTGGGCGTTGAGATCGGGATTGAGAATGGTCTGGTAGGTGAAGACGACATCCTCGGCGGTCAGCGGCTTGCCGTCATGGAATTTCACCCCGCTGCGAAGCTTGAAGATCCATACGGTGGGCTCCGGGCTCTCCCAGCTTTCGGCGAGACCCGGAACGGGCTCGAGCGCGCTGGTGAGCTCGACGAGCCCGTCATAGATCAGGTTGACGCCGCGATAGGCCGCGGTGTCGCGCGCCACGCGCGGATCGAGCGTGCCGGCATCGACGTCGATGCCGACAGTGACGGTCGACGGGAAGTCCTGCGCCGTGGCCGGCGCCTGCGCGGCCAGGAGCGCGAGCATGCTTGCCGCGGCCAGGCTCTTCATCATCGTTCTCATTGTCGTTCCTCTCATTGCTCCGGTTTCATCTGGCACCGAATTGGGCCTTCCCTGCGAATCCGCGCCCTGTCCGGCGGCTAGGACACCGTCAGGACGATCTTCCCCGTATTGGCGTTGTCCTCCATCATCCGATGCGCCTCCCCTGCCCTTTCGAGCGGAACCGTCGCATGGATGACGGGCCTGATTTCGCCCGCCGCCAGGCGCGGCAGCCATCTGGCCGCGGCGCGCTGCACGATCAGCCTCTTGTCCGCGACCGTCTGCGCGCGCAGGGTGAAGCCGCGCATCGTGAGGCGCTTGGCGATCATCGTGCCGGGATCGAAGACGCAGGTCGGGCTTCCCAACAGACCCACCAGCATCAGGCGTCCCGTCTTCCTCAACGCATCGAGATTCCGCGCGACATAGTCGGCGCCGATGAAGTCGATGATGAGATCGACGCCTTCCGGCGCCGCCTCGCGCACGGCCGCGACGAAATCTTGCTGCTTGTAGTCGATGCACAGATCGGCGCCGAGCGCGGCGAGCCGGTCGAGCTTGTGCCGGCTTCCGGCGGTGACGAAGACGCGCGCGCCGACGGATTTGGCCATCTGGACGGCGGTGATGCCGACGCTGCTCGCCGCCGCGTGGACGAGCACGGTCTCGCCGGCGCGCAGGCCGCCCAGTTCGAAGACGGTTTCGTTCGCCGTGGCCAGGGCTTCGATGAGGGAGGCCGCCTCGACATCGGACAGGTCGGGCGGCGTGGCGACCGCCATTGCGCTGTCGACCAGCGCATATTCGGCATAGGCGTTGCCGGGAACGAGGCCGAACACCCGATCGCCGATCTCGAACCCGGTGACCGCCTCCCCCTTGCCCGCAACCTCTCCGGCAAGCTCCAGCCCGGGCACGTCGGCCCAGGCCACGCCCGCCGGCGTCGGATAGAGGCCCTCGCGTTGCAGGCAGTCGGCGCGGTTCACGCCGACGGCTGCCACCTTGACCAGCAATTCGTCCGGCCCGGGCACCGGCACCGGACGCTGCTGGACCTGCAACACGTCGAACGAGCCGGGCCGGGTGATGACGAGCGCCTTCATTGCACACCGGCCCTCGCGGGGTTGGCCTGCTTCCGCTGCGCCGCGCGGCCCTCATAGGCATAGATGCGTCTGGCCGCCTCCCCCGAGACGTAGCCCTGGCGCACATCGTTCTCGATCGCGGCGAGCGACCGGTCGGACGGCTCGCCGTATCCCGAGCCGCCGGCGATTTGCAGCTCGACGACGCGATCGGTGGTTTCGAGATCGATGACGCCGCCGGTGCCCACGTTCCACAGCTCGTTGCCGGAGAGATCCCTGACGCAGCCATGGGGCAATGCCCCGTGCCCTCCGCCGAAGAGGCCGTTCACCGGAACCTCCACGCCCTCGGGGTTCAGGATCACCGACAGCGTGACGCCGTCATCGTCGCGCTTGCGCACCCGGATGCGGCATCCGAGGCCGCCGCGCAGCTCGCCCGGCCCGCCGGAATCCTCCAGCAGCGCCTTTTCCTCGACCAGCACGGGAGACCGGCTTTCGATCAGCTCGATCGACGATGTCGCCGCCGAGGTGGGGAACAGGACCGACCCCTTCCCGTCATGGGCCGCGCATGCGCCCTGTCCGCCGCCCGACAGCAGGTAGTCGTAGAACGCCGTGCCGTCGGCGCGCGTGCCATGCATGTAGATGAGGCTGGGCATGCCGGTTGCCGCCACCACCCGGTCCCGGATCGCATCCGCCATCGCTGTGAACAGGTTCGGGGATGCGTACCAGCCGGTGCGGGTCCGCATGCTGACCGACGCCGGCTTGTTGCAGTTCATCACCGACCCTGCCGGGGCCTTCACGGTGAAGGGGCGATAGCATCCGGCATTGCTGCGTACGTTCGGCGTCAGCATGCACTTCAGCGGATAGGTGGTGTGGGCGGTCGTATAGGAGAGGGTGCAGTTGATGCCGCCCTGCGGAAGCTGCCGCGGCGAGCCGTCGTAATCCACTTCGATCGAATCGCCGGAAACCACGGCCCGGATCGGCAGCCGCATGTGCGTGCCGTTCGGGTTGTACCAGAGCTCCGACCTGTAGACGCCGTCGGGCAGCTCGCGTATCGCCGCCCGCATGGCCTTCTCCGATCGGGCCTGGACCACCAGCGCGAGCGCGTTCAGGTCTTCGAGGCCGTATTCGTCCATCAGGTTGAGGATGCGGTTGCCGCCGGTCTCGTTTGCGGAGATGAGCGAGCGCAGGTCGCCGAGCACCTGCTCGGGATCGCGGATGTTCTCGCGCATCAGGCGGACGAGATCCTCGTTCTCGACGCCTTCGCGGGCAAACTTCATCGGCGGGATCTGGAGCCCTTCCTCGTAGATCTCCTTGGCCTTCATGCCCTCGCGCGTGCCGCCGATGTCGCCGACATGGCCGACCGTGCCGAGCACGGCCACGACTTTCCCCTTGCGGAAGACGGGCGTCACCATGGCGATGTCGAACAGGTGTCCCGCGCACAGCCACGGATCGTTGGTGACCAGCACGTCGCCCGGCTTCAGCGTCTCGACCGGATAGTGCTTGAGCAGGGATCGGACCGCGTTGGGCAGCGCCAGGTTGAAGGCCGGCATGGCGCGGGCCGAATGCGCCAGCGTCTCGCCCTTGGCGTCGAGCAGTGCGCAGGCGAAGTCCTGCGATTCGGAGATGATCAGCGAGAACGCCGTCCGGCACACAGTGTGCCACATCTCCTCGGCGACCGTCACCAGCCGGCTCCACATGATCTCCAGCGAGACCGGGTCCGACTCGAGGATCTGCACCGCTTCGGCGACCGGCGTGTCGGCGGCGATCAGCATCTCCCGCTTCTTCGCGACCGCGACCGCGATGCGCAGGTTGCCTTGGTCGTCCACGCTCAGCGTGTCGCCCGGCGGCACGACCGTGGTCGATTCGGTCTCCTCGACGATTGCGGGACCGGCGATGACGGCGCCGGGGGCCAGCGCATCGCGCTCGTAGACCTGTGCCTCGAGGAAGCCGGAGCCGAAGAACGCCATGCGGGTGCCTTTCGGCTTGCCGGTTCTGGACGCGCCCCCTGCCCCGCCTCCCACCGACATGTGCGGCAGCGGCCCGGAAACGACGACGCGGAACGACAGGGCCTCGATCTCCGATTCGACCGGGACCTTCGTGTAGCGGGACGCGTAGACCTCGTCGAAGGCGCTGCGAATCGCATCGTAGGAATGGCGGCCGATCTCCCCTTCGGGCAGGCGCACGCTGATCTGGTGCAACTGCCCGACGAGCTGCATGTCGGCCATGCGCGCGGCTTCCACGCCGCCGTCGGAAACCCCCGCGGCGCGCAGCTTCGCGCGGCCTTCCTCCTCCAGCTCCCGAAGGACGCGGTTGATCTCCCGTCCGTCCATGTCGCGCGACATGCGCTGCGGCAGCGAGCGCACCGTCTCGATCGACATGGGCGCAGTCAGGAAGCCGAAGGCCGAGGCGGCGCCGCTGGCCGGCGGTATGATCACCTCCGCGACGTTGAGCACGCGCGCCACGTTGGCCGCAAAGGCAGGCCCCGCGCCGCCGAAGCTGATCATCGCGTAGGAGCGGGGATCCTTGCCGCGCTCGACCAGATGGATCTGGGAGGCGCTGGCCATGCTCTCGATCACGACCTTGTGGATGCCCCACGCCGTCTCGATTTCGGAGAGGCCGAGCCTGCCGCCGACCTTCCGCAGGGCCCGCATTCCGGCCTCGAAATCGACGTTCAGCCTGCCGCCCAGCAGCGAGGTCGGATCGTAATAGCCGAGCGCCACGCTCGCATCGGTGACGGTCGGCTCGGAGCCGCCCTTGCCGTAGCAGGCCGGGCCGGGATGGGCGCCGGCCGAATCCGGCCCGACGCGCAGCAGGCCCACTTCGTCGATCCTGGCGATGGAGCCGCCGCCGGCGCCGATCTCGATCATGTCCACCACCGGCGACTTGATCGGCAGCCCGGAGCCATTCTTGAACCGGTGGACGCGCCCGGCTTCCAGGAACGACGCGATATGCATCCGGCCGTTCTCGATCAGACACGCCTTGGCGGTCGTGCCGCCCATGTCGAAGGCGATGACGTCGGGCGTGCCGGCGCCCGCGCCGAACCATGCGGTGGCGCGCGCGCCGCCGGCCGGTCCCGATTCGAGAAGCCGGATCGGAAACGCCCGCGCCTCGTCCATGGAGACAAGGCCGCCGGCCGAATGCATCATGCGAAAGCTGCCGGCAAAACCCATCGCGTCGAGCTCGCGCGCGAACCGCTCGAGATAGCGGTCCATCAGGGGCTGCACGTAGGCGTTCGCGCATGTGGTGACGAAACGCTGGTATTCGGAGATCTCCGCCACGACCTCGCTCGATATCGAGACGGACAGGCCCGGCGCCTCCTCGGCGACGAGATCGCGGAGCCGACGCTCGTGGGCCGGATTGCGGTAGGCGTGCATCAGGCAGACGGCGATGCCCTCGACGCCGCCATCCGCCAGTTTGCGGATCGCGGCGCGTGCGCCCTCCTCGTCGAGAGGCGTGATCACGTCGCCGGTGGCGGCGACCCGTTCCGCGACCTCCAGCCGGCGCGCTCGTTCCACCAGCGGCTCGGGAAAGACGAGCTGTAGATCGTATATGTCGTATCGCTGCTCGGTGGCTATCTCGATCGTGTCGCGGAAACCGGCCGTCGTCAGCATGCCGATCGGCGCGCCCTTCCGCTCGATCACGGCATTGGTGACGAGCGTGGTGCCGTGCACGACCTCGCGCACGCGGTCTATGCCGATGCCTTCCTCGGCGAGCACCTCGCGCAGCCCCGACAACGCGCCCTCGGATGGGTCCGCGGGCGTGGTGAGGCACTTGTAGAGGCGAATTGCCGATGTCTGCTCGTTGAACAGCACGAAATCCGTGAAAGTGCCGCCGATGTCGATACCCACCCGATAGCCGGCAGTTTCCATGGTCAATGCGACAGCTCCAGATGGGGACCCCGGACGGGGACCGCGGGGGCACATGCCCATACGGCCCGTGTTTCGAATACGACACGATTTATCCGATACGTCAATATCGTTTGCGTTTTAAGGACGACCTCTGATATGGCCTTGACCTGAACCCTCATCCTGTTCGCGGCGCAACCCGCCCGGACCGCGGGGAATGCGCGGGAAACCGAAATGCTGTGGAAGGAAGATGGACCCGCCTTGCGGCATGCCGCTTTTCACAGCCTCCATTTCCGATTGGAAATGCAATAACCGACCGAGGAGGCTGCGAAGCCGTGAGCGAAGCCCTTAAACGTTCCATGTCGCGGGCCGGGGTCAAGGACGAATCCCCGGAAGACGATGCTTCGGATCTCGCGGCGGTCATCCGTCGCATTCGTCAGGAGAAGGGCCTTCCCATGCAGGTGCTGGCGGCCCGGACCGGGATCGGCGCCTCGACGATCTCGAAGATCGAGAACCGGCAGATGTCGCCCACCTACGACACCCTGCTGCGCGTGGCGGAAGGCCTGGAAATCGATGTCGCCGACCTGTTCTCGGCCGGCAGGAAGAACAGGGTCAACGGAAGGCGCTCGATCACCCGTCGCGGCCAGGGGGCCGTTCAGGAGACCGAGCAGTATTCCTATGAGATGCACTCATCGGAGCTTTCCAACAAGCATTTCATTCCGCTCGTGACGAAGATAAAGGCAAAGACAGTCGCATCGTTTCCGGGCTTCGTCAGGCACGAAGGCGAGGAATTTATATATGTGCTTTCCGGGACGGTGATACTTTTCACGGAATATTACGCCCCGGCCTATCTCCAGCCGGGCGACAGTTGCTATTTCGACAGCCGCATGGGCCACTACCTCGTTTCGCACGGCGATGAGGACGCGACCGTGATGTGGGTCTGCTCGAGCGTGCAACTGCCGCTTTCGGGCTGATCCGGGCGGTGCCGGCGCCCGTCTCCCACGGGTGCGCAGCGCGTCCATCCATCCTAGCGGCGGCGAGAGCCGCCGCGCACCATCGTCGAGAAAACCATGCATCGGACGGTATTCGTCAACCAGCAGTTCCTGCCGATATCGCAGGCCGCCATTCCCATCATGGATCGCGGGTTCCTGTTCGGGGACGGCGTCTACGAGGTCAGCGCGGTGATCGAGGGCCGGCTGGTCGACAATGCCGCGCATCTGTCGCGTCTGGAGCGCTCCCTGCGGGAGATCGGGATCGCCAATCCCTACGAGGCCGAGGGCTGGACGCGGCTCCAGAAGGAACTGGTGGAGCGCAACGGCCTGCGCGAGGGCATCGTCTATCTCCAGGTGACGCGCGGCGTGGCGGATCGCGACTTCCCCTTCCCGCGCGACGCCACCCCGACGGTGGTGATGTTCACGCAGGAAAAGACCCTCCTCGACGCCAGGTCGGGGCGCGACGGCGTTCCGGTGGTCACGGTTCCGGACCAGCGCTGGAGGCGGTGCGACATCAAGTCCACCGGGCTTCTGGCGCAGGTCCTGGCCAAGCAGGCGGCAGTCTCGCAGGGCTGCGCGGAAGCCTGGATGGTGGATGACGGCCACGTCACCGAGGGAAGTTCTTCGACGGCCTTCATCATTACCCGCGGCCATGCCCTGGTCACCCGGCCGCTTTCCCACAGCATCCTGCCCGGCATCACGCGAATGGCGATCCTCCGGCTGGCGCGCGAGAACGCCCTGGCGCTCGAGGAAAGGCCCTTCGGCGTGGAAGAGGCATATGCCGCCCTGGAAGCCTTCTACACCAGCGCTTCCAGCCTGGTGACGCCGGTGATCTCGATCGACGGCAGACCGATCGGCGACGGCACTCCGGGCGCCAACACCCGGCGGCTGCGCGAGCTCTACATCGAATTCGCGCGCGAGACGTCGCAATAGACGGCGCGCGGGAAGCCGCCCCGGCAGGACTGAAGCGCCGTGCTCAACAAGCCCAGAGGCAGATGATGCAGTATATCGATGGACGGGCAATCCGCCGCGCAATGTCCTTCCCCGCCCTGGTCGACCTCATAGAGAAGGCGCACGGGCGGGGCCGCATCGACATCGAGGAAGGCATGATGGGGGCGGAGAACGGCCATTATTTCGTGCGGCATGCCGTCGATCCCGGCCGCTTCATGTGCAGCAAGCTCATCACCAGCTTTCCGGGCAATCTCGACCGCGGGGAACTGCCGGCGGTGCAGGCGGTGTGCATCCTGTTCGACGGCACCGATGGCCGGCCGCTGGCGGTCATCGACGGCACCGAGATCACCTACTGGCGCACCGCGGCCGATTCGGCCCTCGGCTCCCGTCTGCTGTCGCGCGAGGATTCCGAAACGCTCCTCGTCGTCGGCGCAGGCGCAATGTCCGGCTGGCTGGTCCGGGCGCATCGCAGCGTGCGCCCGTCGCTGCGGCGCATCATCGTGTGGAACCGCAGCCGCGAGCGCGGGGAGGCTTTCGTCGAGACCCTCCGGTCGGAGGGATTGCAGGCGCAGTCGTCCGCCGATCTCGACGCAGCGGTCGCGCAGGCCGATATCATCACGACCTGCACGCGTTCCCACCAGCCCCTGATTCATGGCCGGGCCATCAAGGAGGGAACGCATCTCGACCTGGTCGGCGGCTATACGGAGCACACCCGCGAGGCCGACGACGAAACCGTGCGCCGGTCGCGGCTGTTCGTGGACCGCATGGAGTCGGCCTTCGCGGGTGTGGGAGACATATTGCAGCCGATACGGGACGGCGTCATCGGCAAGGACGACATCGTCGGCGACCTTTACGATCTGGTCGGCGGCCATGCGAAAGGGCGAACGTCGCCGTCGCAGATCACGCTCTTCAAGAATGCCGGCGGCGGCCATTTCGATCTCATCGCTTCCGAGGCCGTCTACAATCTCCTGGGAAAGCCGCTTTAGATTTTGAGGCCCGGTGCTTGCCAGAGCGCGTGTGGCGTTCCGGTTGGGAAGCCCATGCCTTGCAGACCGGCGTCCGGTCTAAGGTCGCCCCTCCCCCGAAACCATCGCCGGTCGCAATACCGCCGATGCACCGGCGGCGGCTATTGTATTAAGGTCTTGTTAACCCTCTTTTCCTTGCGCTCTCGGGAGAATCGGGGAATAGTCCCGATAATCTCCGCCATTCGGAGTAATTATCGTTACTCGACCTGAGAGAGCCGATGAATGTGACTCTGCCCAACCGGCTCCAGAAGGTGAGTTTTGCCGATACCATTTTGCGGCAGAGCGAGGACATATCGCGGCGGCTTGATATGCTGCGCATGGAGAGCTTTCCGCCGGATGCGCAAAAGACGCTGCGGCGCTTTACGCTCGCCGAAGCGGCCGAGTTCATCGGCGTGTCGCAAAGCTACGTCAAGAAGCTCCACCTCCAGGGCAAGGGCGCCGAGCCGTTCGTCACGCCAACGGGACGCCGCTATTACACCGCAGCGCAGATGCAGGAATTGCGCATGCTGCTGGACCGCTCTCCCCGGCGACGGTCCGGAGACAAGCTTCAGGTCATTTCCGTCGTCAATTTCAAGGGCGGGTCGGGAAAGACGACGACCGCCGTCCATCTCTCCGAGTATCTCGCGCTTCGCGGATTTCGCGTTCTCGCAGTCGACCTCGATCCGCAGGCCTCGCTCACGGCCCTGTTCGGCATTCAGCCGGAGATCGACCAGAACCCGTCCTTCTACGATGCGCTTCGATATGACGATCAACGCGTCTCGATCGCAAAGGCAATCAGGCCGACGAACTTCCCCGGCCTGGATCTCGTCCCGGCCAATCTCGAATTGCAGGAGTATGAATACGAGACGCCGGTTGCCATGCATGCCGAGGACTCGACCGCCGGGCGCTCGTTCTACACCCGCATCGGATCGTCGCTTGCGGAGGTCGATGACAGCTATGACGTGGTCATAATCGATTGTCCGCCCCAACTCGGCTATCTCACGCTCACCGCCCTTGCCGCCTCGACCGCCGTCGTCATCACCATCCATCCGCAAATGCTCGACGTGATGTCGATGAGCCAGTTCCTGCTGATGCTCGGCGAGATCCTCAAGAGCATCGAGTCCGCGGGCGTCTCTGTCTCGCTGGACTGGTTTCGCTACCTCGTCACCCGTTTCGAGCCCGGAGACATCCCGCAGCAGGAAATGGTCGGGCTGATGCAGTCGATGTTCGCCCGGCAGATGCTGAAGAAACAGATGGTGAAGTCCACCGCGATTTCGGATGCCGGCCTGACCAAGCAGTCGCTCTACGAGGTGGACCGATCGCAGTTCGTTCCGGCGACATACGATCGCGCACGGGAGTCGCTCGACGCGGTCAATGCCGAGATTGCCGAACTCATCCTCGGGGCTTGGGGCCGGGCCGAATGACGAACCGGTTGTCAGCCGTACAGAACCGGCAATTCTGCCGTCAGATCAATAGGTTGTAGAGCGCCGGAACGCATTTATGGCTCGTCGCAACATCTTCCAGAACATCAAGGACGCCGATAGTTCCAAGGCCGAGCGCCCGGTCGCGCACGGATACACGGCGCGCGGGGCCTCGCGGAACATGCTCGCGTCGATCGGCGAGCTCGCCGAGAAGGCCGCCAAGGCCGACCGTGTCCTGGACGGCGAGGCGGTCGTCGAGATCGATCCCCAGATGATCGATCCATCCTTCGTTCAGGACAGAATGGACGACGAGGAGGCCTTTGGCGAGCTTGTCGAGGCGATCCGCCGGCACGGCCAGGATTCGCCCGTCAAGCTGCGCCCTCACCCGACCGCCGATGGTCGATATCAGACGATATTCGGCTATCGTCGCGTTCGAGCGGCTCGCGAGCTTGGGCGCAAGGTGAAGGCGATCATCCAGGCCGTGTCGGATGAAGAGCACATCATCGCGCAGGGGCAGGAAAACTCCGCAAGGGAGAACCTCTCTTTTGTCGAGCGCGCTCTCTTCGCCCAGCGATGTCTCGACAAGGGATATGATCGCCAGACGATCCAGTCTGCGCTCAGCGTGGACGCTCCGATGCTGACGCGCATGCTTTCGGTCTCGAGCCGTGTCCCGGAAGAAATCGCCATCGCCGTCGGGCCGAGCAAGGCGATCGGCCGCGATCGCTGGCTGGAATTCGCGCAATTGGTGGAGGACCCCGAGGCGCGAAAGGCTGCGCTCGGTTTCATCCATGCGCAGGATTTCGCCGGCCTGCCGTCCGACGCCCGCTTCGAGCGCCTTCAATCCGAGCTCAAGGCGAGGAGCCGCCGGCGGCGAGCCAGCGCAGCGAAGCCCGTCAAGGACAAGTGGGAAGCGCCGGACAGGGCTTTCACAGCGGAGCTTACGGATAGCGGCCGCTCGTTTTCCGTCGCCTTCAAGTCGAAGGGGGGCGCGCAGTTCGGCAAATTCGTCGTCGGGAACCTTGAGCGCCTCTACGACGAATACACGCAGCGAAACACAAAGGGAGAGAGTTAGACCGCAAAAGAAAAAGGCCCCCGAAACGGAGTTCCGGAAGCCCTTCTCACAACGTTTGGCGACGCTGAGAATCGCATTTCCCCGAATCACCGTCAAGTGCTGACGCACATTCAGCGCCATTCGGCGAGCGGATTTCTTTTGCCTAACGCGAGGTGAAAGAAATGCAGACGCATGTTGCAACGACGCCTTTCGGGCGGCGGCCGATGACGCTTGGCCTGATGTCGAGCCAGATGGCGGCCAGAGATATCGAACCGGCCGCACGGGTCTCGAAATGGCAGGTGTTCCGCGACATCCGCGAGGCCAAGGAGGCACTGGGCGCGACGGACCGCGCTCTGGCGATTCTCAATGCCTTGCTGACGTTCCATCGCGATGACGAGCTCTCCGGCGAGAGCAATCTGATCGTTTTTCCGTCGAACGAGCAGCTTATCCGGCGCGCGAACGGCATGTCGCCGGCAACGCTCAGGCGCCATCTGGCCAATCTGGTGACCGCCGGCCTGATCATCCGCCGGGACAGCCCGAACGGCAAACGGTTCGCCCGCAAGGGCGAGGGCGGCGCGATCGAGCAAGCCTACGGCCTGGACCTGTCGCCGGTGCTCGCACGCGCCGGGGAGTTCCGCCGGCTCGCCGAAGCCGCGCAGGCCGAGCGCAGGGCCTGCAAGCTGGTGAGGGAACGCCTTACGATCTGCCGCCGGGACATCGTCAAGATGATCGAGGCCGGTGTCAACGAAAGCGCCCCGGGGAACTGGCGCGGCTTTCGGGCGCGCTATGAGGCAATCATCGCGCGCCTGCCGCGCACGGCATCCCGCGACGTGCTCGAGGCGATCGTCGACGAGATGGAGCACCTCTGGGCTGATGTCCACCAGACGTTGGAATTGTTCGTGAAATCACAGAATTCAAGCGCCAATGAGTCTCAAACTGAGCGCCACTTACAAAATTCAAACACCGATAAAAATCCTACCGGTGAACCAAGATACAGCACAGAAAAAATACATGAAGCGAGCGGCGACGGCGAAAAAACCGACAATGTGCGCGCCTTGCCCCAACGTGAATTGCCGCTGAGCCTGGTGCTGAGCGCCTGCCCGGACATCGCGAACCATGCCGGCAGCCGCCCGATACGGACGTGGCGGGATCTGCTGGCCGCGGCCGAAGCGGCGCGACCCTATTTGGGCATCAGCCCCAGCGCCTGGCAGGAGGCGGTCGAGGTCATGGGTGCGAACGATGCGGCCACGACGCTCGCCGCGATCCTGGAAAAAACCGACCGGATCAGGAGCGGTGGCGGTTATCTGCGAAGCCTGACGGATCGAGCCCGGGACGGCCAGTTCTCGACATGGCCGATGATCATGGCGCTTCTCAACGCCAAGATGGCGAAGCTGGAAGGCGTTGCGGCCGGGAAGGGGCACGATCTCGGGGAGGTTGGGCAGACAGATGGACCCGACGGCGACAAACCGGCGTCGCTGGAGATCAGCGGCGCGCTGGAAAGGTCGCTCAGAGGGAAGGGGTGGAAATGACGATTTTGCGCTGTCGTTTGCGCGGGGCGCGGCCAGCCCGAACTGCAAGCTTCAGTGCGTGAGCGCCAAAGTGAAAACCTTGCTCTCCCCGGTCATTTCTATAGCCCCGACGCCTTGGTTAGATTGACGCGAAAACGGTCGCGCCGCCGCTGATACTTGCGGGTCATCTCGGCGCTGGCATGGCCAAGTTGCTTCTGGACGTAGCGTTCGTCGACCTCGGCCGAGGACGCCAGGCCGGCGCGGAGCGAATGGCCCGCAAACATCGTTCCGCGTTCGCCCGCCGGCAGATCTCCGCGCACACCGGCCGCCAGCGCAGTGCGCTTGACGAGGCGGGCGACCTCCTGGTCGTTGAGCCGGTTGGCGCCGACCGCCTTGCCCTGGCCGGTGACGCGCCGGAACACGGGGCCGTGCGCGATGCGGGCAAGCTTGAGCCAGGTCTCCAGCGCAACCACCGGGCAGGTCGTGTCGGACGAGCCGCGCCCGACCTCGACCTCGCGCCAGCCGGTCTTGCCGCGCAGCCGCAACAGCATGCCCTTGTCGAGCAGTTCGATCCAGCCGGAAGAATCCTCGGTCTGGTCGCGGCCGCAATCGAGACCGACGACCTCGGAGCGGCGCAAGCCGCCGGCAAAGCCCAGCAGCAGCATGGCCCGGTCGCGCAAGCCGCGCAGGGTGCCGCGGTCGAGCGTTTCCAGCATGGGGATCAGATCCTCGGGCAACACCGCCTCTTTCTGGCGGGGCGGGGCTGCGTGCCTGTTGCGGATGCCGGCCATGACGGTGGCGATGTGGCGGTCCTTCCTGTCGAGCGGCTGGCCGCGCTGCGCATAGTTCCAGGTCAGCGAGGAGAGCCGGCGTTCGATCGTCGACACGGAGTTCGGCTTCCTGTCGCCGGTCGCGGTGCCTGAAGCGCAGGCAGCGATGTAGAGCCCAACCACTTGGGGATCGGGCGGGAATGGCTCAATGCCCTGACGTCGGCACCAGGAACAAAAATGCTTCCAGTCCGAAGCGTAGGCGCGGCGCGTGTTGGCCGAGCTCGCTGCCTCGACATAGTCGCGGGCGCGATCGGCCAGCGCGTCGAGATGTGCCGGAAGGGGAGGGGGTGAGGAGCGGTCGGGCTCGCCGGCGGAAAGCCAACGATCCGGCTTTCCGAACGACGAACGCCCGGAGCCATGGCGGAGGGCCTCGGTTTGCCCTGGCGGCTCTTCCGCTGCGCGGCCCATCTCCAGGACGACGTCGATGATATCGGGCATGTCGTCGTCGATCGAAGCGTCGGGCCCGGCCGCCGGCATGCTTTGGTCGACAGCATGCCGATCGAGAGGGGGCGCGGTTTCCTGTGGTCGAGCGGAGCGATGCGGAGTACGTTTTTCGGGGCTTTGATCGACGAGAGAGGCCATTTCCTATATGAAGATAAAACGACCGATAATGCAACATTATCGGTCGTTCTTAGCAAACGACATGCGCGGCGGTTATGGTGTCTTTCGATTGCCAGAAGCGCCGCTATGATCCATCCTGCCCGACCATGATTCCCCGCTCCGGACCCCGCCTGCGCCCGTACGGCCCGCTATCCGGCGGCCTTGCTTCCGCACCGCCGGCACCCGTGCCGGCCTGGCTGCGAAAGGCGGTCGCCGAGGCGCAAACCCCTGCTGCGCAAGGCTTTTCCACGCAGGGAGCGGAAGAGGCCGCGCTGGCGGCCGGCGCTGCCATGGCCGCGCTCGACGCGGTGGTGCGGCGGCGGGAACGATGGGCCGGAGCGTGGCGGCAGCGGCTGGCGCTCGCGGCAGGGGCAGCGACGGCAAGGCAGGCGGGCCGCGCCGAGGACGAAGCCGCCCTGCGCGACGCCGTGCTGCTCACGCGGCGCGGCGACGATGCCGGCCCCGCCGGCCGGATGCTCGCGGCGTGGCGCAGGTTGGCGTCGCGGCCCTGCGGCGAGCTGTCGACCGCGGCAGCCATCGCGGGGGTTCTGGAGGAACTGGGCCATGGACGCACCGACGACATCGCCGTCGACATGGCCGACGGGCTGCGGGAGCTCGGCGTCGGGGAGGGGCTGGTCGGCGTGCTGACCGGCGCGGCCGCTATCGCCGAGCGCCACGGGCCGGCGCGCGACGCCGCGGCGTGGATCGCGGACGCGCTGGTTGCGCAGCGGCTGGGCTGGACGCATGCCGTGCCGCTGCTGGGCGGCGAGGCGGTTTTGCGCGCGCGCGGCGGCCGCTCGAGCGCACGGGATCTGCTCGCCGCCCAGGCGCGCGCTGCGCTGCGCGCCGTCGACCTGTCGGCCGAGCTCGGGCGCCGCGCCGAAAGGCTGCTCGCCGTCGCGCCGAAGCTGAGGGCCAAGGCGGCCGGCGCCGTCGTCGAAAGGCTTTTGTCCGACGACGCGGTGGTGGCGTCGGAAAGGATCGTCGGCATCAGCGACCGCGGCCTGCGCCGCCTGTTCGAGCGGCTGGTGGAGCTGGGCGCGGTGCGCGAGCTCTCCGGCCGCCCGGCCTTCCGCATCTACGGGCTTTGACGGCGATGGCGGGGACGGCGCGCAGGCGACGCGGCGGGGAAGACGGCGGGACGCCGTTCGACCGCGAGCTGGAGCACCTGCCGCCCGAGGTGCGCTGGCGCGAATGGATGAACCGGGTCGAGGCGGCCATATTCGCCGCCAGCGAGCCGGTCGGCCGGGAAGCGCTCGCCCGCATCGTCGGCAGGACATGCAGCATCGATCTTCTGATCGACGACATCCGCCATGAGCTGCGCGCCCGTCCCTACGATCTGGTGGCGGTCGCCGGAGGCTGGAAGCACCTGACCCGGTCGGTCCATGCCGACGCCATCCGCACCGCGCTCGGCGCCCGCACGCGCAGCGTCGATCTCACGCAGTCCGAGGTGCTGGTGCTGATGTGCGTGGCCTATTTCCAGCCGGTCACGCGAGCGGAGCTTTCGTCCTTCTTCGGCAAGGAGGTCAGCCGCGACCTGATCGGCCATCTGCGCGGCGCCGGGATGATCGCGTCGGGCCCGCGCAGCCCGACGCCGGGCGCGCCCTATACCTACGTCACCACCAAGGCTTTCCTGCTGGAGTTCGGCTTCGACACGCTGCGCGACCTGCCGGATTTCGAGGCGCTCCAGGATGCCGGGCTGCTGTCGAAGGAAAAGCTGCTGGCCGGGGATATTCCGACCGGGCTGGCGGGCGAGAAAGAGGCAGAGGACGACGTCGTTGAGGATCCGCTGTCCTGAGCGGTCGCTGCCGGCTGGGCGGTCTGCCGGTTTCCGATGTCACGCCGCGGCGCGCGCCGGCGTCAATCCTCCTCGACGAAGACCGCGTCGCGCTTGCGTGTCACGGCCGGCAGCACGCTGATCACCAGAACGGCCAGCGAGGCCAGCAGCAGCGCCACGCTCAATGGGTGGTCGAGCACCGCCGTCACGTCGCCGCGCGAGACGATCATCGAGCGGCGGAAATGTTCCTCCAGCATGGGCCCGAGCACGAAGCCGAGGATGAACGGCGCCGGCTCGCAATCCAGGCGGAAAAGGATGTAGCCGATCACGCCGAAGGCGCTCAGCGTATAGAGGTCCCAGACATTGCCGTTCACGCTGTAGACGCCGATCGTCGCGAAGGTGAGGATCGCCGGGAACAGCACGTAATAGGGGATGCGCAGGAACCAGACCCAGATCTGGATCAGCGGCAGGTTCAGGATGACCAGCATGGCATTGCCGATCCACATGGAGACGATGACGCCCCAGAACAGCGCCGGCTGGTTGGCCGCGAGGCTCGGGCCGGGCACGATGCCCTGGATGATCATCGCGCCGATCATCAGCGCCATGGTCGCGCTGGAGGGGATGCCGAGCGTCAGCATCGGGATGAAAGAGGTCTGCGCAGCCGAATTGTTGGCCGACTCGGGCGCGGCCACGCCCTCGATGGCGCCGTGACCGAACTCATGAGCGTGTGTCGAAACCTTCTTCTCGATGGCGTAGGCGGCAAAGGACGACAGGAGCACGCCGCCGCCCGGAAGGATGCCGAGCACGCTGCCGATGACCGTGCCGCGCATGATCGGCGCAACCATGCGCTTGAAATCCTCGCGGGTGGGTATCAGGGAGCCGACCTCGGTGATCTTGACCTGTCGTTCGCCATGCGCCTCCAGGTTGCGGATGATCTCTGCGAGGCCGAAGATGCCGATCGAGACGCCGACGAGCGCGAGGCCGTCTGCCAGGAAATCATTCTCCATGGTGAACCGCAGGGCGCCCGTATAGACGTCCGAGCCGACGAGACCGGCGAGCAGGCCGAACACGACCATGGCGATCGCCTTCAGCATCGAGCCGCGCGCCAGCGTGATCGAGACGACCAGGCCCAGCACCATCAGGGAGAAGTATTCCCATGGTCCGAACAGCAGGGCGACATTGGTCAGCGGGATGGCGAAGATGGCGATGACCAGGGTGGCGAACGAGCCCGCCACGAAGGAGCCGATGGCCGACGCGGCAAGCGCCGGTCCGGCGCGGCCTGACCGCGCCATCTGGTAGCCGTCGATGGTGGTGACGGCCGATCCAGCCTCGCCCGGCATGTTAAGCAGGATGGACGTGGTCGAGCCGCCATACTGCGCGCCGTAGAAGATGCCGGCCAGCATGATCAGCGATGCCGAGGGCGACAGCGAATAGGTGATGGGCAGCAGCATGGCGATGGTCGCCGTGGGCGCGACGCCGGGCAGCACGCCGACCAGCGTGCCGATCAGGCAGCCGATGAAGGCAAACAGCAGGTTGGACGGAGTGGCCGCCGCGGCAAAGCCGATGGCGAGGTGGTCGAGCAGCTCCATCGCGTCAGGCTCCCAGCCACGGGCCGATCAGGCGCACCTGAATGCCAAGGCCGTAATAGAAGACGGCCGCGCAGAAGGCCGTGATGCAAAGCACGAGGATCGCGTTGACCAGCATGCTCTTGCGCTCACCCGCGACGATGGAGGCGATCACGCACAGGATGGTCGCCGGCAGGAAGCCCAGCCCCTTGATGGTAAGGCCGAAGACGATCGGGGCGACCGCCACGAGGACGATCGCCTGCCAGGGCATGGGGCCGATCGGCTCATCCTTGGTGCGCGTCGCGTTGAAGGCGAGGGCAAGGCTGATCAGGAGCAGGATGATGGCGAGCGCCAGCGGGAAGAAGCCGGGTCCCATGCGTGTCGCGCTGCCGATATTCAGCGTCGTCAGGCTCTGGTAGCCAAAGAAGGCGGAGATGAGCGCGAAGATGGCGCTCGCCAGAAGATCCTTCCTGTTGGCGCCGCCAATCGTCCTCGCCGCATTCATCGTAACGTTCCTCCCTCCGGATCGGGCTTGCAGCCCGCTTCGGTCAATCCTGTTGCAGGCGATAGACGCGGCGCGCCGTCTCGCTGAAGAGCTGCGCCTTGTCGGCCGGCGAATGTCCGGCCGTGATGCGTTTGAAGGCGTTCCAGAGCACGTGATAGGAGCACGAGCCCTTGTCGACAGGGAAATTGCTCTCGAACATGCAGCGCGACGGCCCGAAGGCACCGATGCAGGTCTCGATCGCCGGTCGCCACAGCCTGGCAAGTTCCTCGGAGCCGGGCGGCCTGTCCCGCTCGTGGAAAAGGTAGCCGCCGAGACGCATGCCAAGCCCGCCGAGCTTGACGTTGACGTTCGGTACTTCCGCAATGCGCCGTATGGCCGCTTCCCATTCGGTGAAGGCGCCATCCCGATCGCGGGAATAGTCGCCGATGCCGATCAGGCCGCCGACATGATTGAGGACGATCGTGACGTCGGGATTTGCGCGGGCGAGCCCGGCCACCTCGTCGATCTGCGGGTGATAGACCCACGCATCGAAGGAGAGGTTCATCGCCGCCAGCTCGCGGAAGCCGGCGCGGAAGCCATCCTCCCCCATGATGCCGGCATGCGTGGTGAGCAGCGGGTTGCGCACGTCGGCGCTGTGATGCCAGGCCGTGACGTGACGGATGCCGCGCAGCCTTCCGTCGGTTACGGCAATGTGACGTTCGAGCAGCGTCCGCGCCTTCGCGCCTAGCCTCAGGTCGACATGGCCGACGATGCCTTCGCATATGCGCGTCGGGCCGTATTGCCCGGACGCCGACATGGCCGCCAACCCGTTGGCGAACTCGGTCTGGCCGAGCGGGCGCAATTCCTCCGGTCCACCGGAGCGGTACATGACGCCGCCCTCGACGAACACGGTCGCGCGGATGTTGTGGCCGCTGTAGACGTCCTCGACGATGTCGCCGAACAGGTAGCGCCCGACCGGCTTTTCCCAGGCATGATGGTGCGGGTCGACGATCGGCAGCGCCGGCTCAAGAATGTCTTCCTCGACCAGAGCGAGCCAGTCGCGGTCGACGGCGATGTGGGCGGCACCGCGGGCGGGGCTGAAACGGGTCACCTGGTTCATGCGGCGCCGACCAGATGGCGTGCGCGCTGGCTTTCCAGTGCTTGCAGGCGCTCGAAGAAGGGCAGGGCATCCGCCCCGACATCGCCGGCATCGGCGCAGGCGGTGAATTTCGACAGGATCTGCTCGCGGGTGAGGGGCCTTTCGGCATGTCCCTTGGCGCGGCGGACCGGGTCGCCCGCCAGAACCTTGCCGCTGTTCAGCTCGATCGTGACGCTGTCGGTCTCGGCCTCGCCGGTCGAGTCGGGCGCATAGTTGGTGTTGCGGCTGACGCTGACCTTCTTCATCAGCGCCTGCATGTCGGGCGTCCTGACCAGCACGTCGTCGAGCTCGGCCAGGGTCACGCGACGCGCGACCACCGAGGCGGCGACCGCGAATTCGGCGCTGAACTTGGCGGCCAGACCGTCTTGGGGCAGGTGGTTGCGCAGCATGGCGGCGCAGGTTTCGCTCAGCGTCACCTCGACGCTGCTGATATCGGCGGCCTTGAGGTCGTTGGCCTCGGCGAGGTCGAGAGCGGCGTCGATCAGCCGGTGGGTACAATAGCAGACCGGGTACTGCTTGATGTTGAGACGCTCCAGGACGGTGCGCCATAACGTACCCGCCCTCGACGGCGCTTCGCGGTCGACGAGGCCGGAGGGGGAGACGGCCGCCAGGAAGCCCTGCGGATGTTCCAGCGCGTCGGGCGAGGCGGTGAAGCCTCCGGCCGCCAGCTTGGCCGAGACGATGCCGGCCTGCGCGGCGCGGCCGACATGCAGCGGCTTGGTCATGGAACCGAAATTGGCCATCAGGCCGGACGCATGCGAGGCGCCGATGGCCAATGCCGAAGCGGCCTGCGTCGCGGTCAGCCGGGCGAGGGACGCGCAGGACGCGGCCGCCGCGATGGGGCCGAGAATGCCGGTCGGATGCCAGCCCTTGTTGTGGTGGAATTCCTTCTCGCGCCAGGCGAGTTCGGCCCAGACCTCGTAGCCGACGACATAGGCGAGCAGCATGTCCTCGCCCGAGAGGTCGCGCTCTTCGGCGAAGGCGAGGATAGCCGGCACCAGCACGGCGCTGATATGGCCGCGCAGCACGACGTCGTCGAAGTCGAGCGCATGCGCGGCCGTGCCGTTGATCAACGCGGCCGCCTCGGCCGGGGCGGTGCGGCCGGTGAAGCGGATGCTCGACTTGCCGGCGGGCGCCGCGAGCGCTTCCTCCACGATGCGCACCGACTCCTCGTTGCGGCCCGCCATCATCACCGCGATCGCATCGGTGAAGCCCAGCCTGGCAGTTTCCACGGCCTCGGGAGGCAGGTCGGTGTAGCGCGTGCGCGAAACGAAATCGCCGAGTTCGGCCGTCAGGGGCATTTGTTCTTCCTTGTCCATACGATGCGAGGCCGGGACGACGCTCAGAGACTGCAAAGCGGCTCGGCAAATCCCCTGGCGCCGATGCCATGAATGGCGAACAGGGCGCCCGCCAGGGGCTGCTCGCGCCGGCCCGCCTCGTCCAGGAACAGCGTCCCCGAGGTGACGTAGAGGATGTCCAGATTCTCGCCGCCGAAATTGCACATGGTGGGATGCATGACGGGAACGGCGATGGTGCGCTCCAGCCGGCCATCGGGATCGAAACGGCCGACCAGGCCGCCCTTGACCAGCGCCGCCCAGTAGAAGCCCTCGGTGTCGAAGGTCGCGCCGTCGACCAGCCATTCCTCCTCGGTCGAATCGATGAAGACGCGCTTGTTGGCGATCTCGCCCGAGGCCGCGTCGAAATCGTAGCGATAGATGCGGTTGCCGGTGGAATCACCGAAAATCATCGTCCTGCCGTCGGGGCTGAACGCCATGCCGTTGGAAACGATGAAGCCGGTGTCCATCTTCGTGCAGCTGGACCGGTCGAGGCGGAACAGCGAGCCGAGCGGCTGCTTTCCCGCCGTGTCCAGCGAGCCGGCCCAATAGCGGCCGGCGGGATCGCACTTGCCGTCGTTGAGGCGCAGGTCCGGCCGGCCCGGCTCCGGGTCGGCGATGAGCTCGATCCTTTCCGATTCGAGATCGAAAAGGCAGAAGCCGCGCTCCAGACCGATCAACAGGCCCCCGGTGCGGCGAAACACGAAGGAACCGATCTTCTCGGGCATCTGCCAGACGCGGACGCTGCCGTCGGCTTCGAGCCGCTGCAAGGTCGGCTTGCGCGTGTCGATCCAGTACAGGCGGTTCTCCAGAGGGTGCCACAGCGGGCATTCGCCTATCAGGTTCTCGCCTCGGTGGACGACCTCGATGTCATTCGAACTCGACATTCCGGCATGTTCCTCCCGTCAAACTCGCCACATACTATAATGGACAATGCAAAATGCAATCCTTTACGGGATATCTTGCGAAATCGGTTTTTAGCGTGCATTTTCCGCCAAGGGGGCGACTGGGATATAAAATGGAATGAGCACGATTCTCGAATCGACGGCGGCAATCGATGAATCGGAGGGCGCAATGCGCGTGCCGATCATGCCGCGCACCAAGGAAATCCAGGTCGCCGAGTTCCTGCGCGAGCGCATCATCTCAGGTGCCCTCAAGCGCGGCCAGAAGCTGAAGCAGGCCGAGCTGGCGGCCATGCTCGGCGTGTCGATCACACCGGTGCGCGAGGCGCTGAAGCTGCTCGAGGCGGAAGGATACATCGTCAGCGAGTCGCACAAGGGCATGGTCGTGGCTCCGTTCCAGCTCGACAAGGTCGAGGAGTTGCTGCGGCTGCGTGTCCTGCTCGAAATGGAACTGACCGAGCATGCGACGCTGAGGATGACCGGCGCGACGCTCAAGAAGCTGGTCGACCTCAACGCCGAAGTGCTGCGCAACGAGCGGCGATCCGACCGGGATACCAACTACCGCTTCCACTTCACCCTCTACGAGGCGGCGGGGATGCCGCAGACGCTTCATTTCGTGCGGGTGCTGTGGGCCAAGTTTCCGTTCGACCTGCTCACCGCCATCCCCGGACGCACCGACCGCGTGCACAAGGAGCACGTCAAGTTGCTGGAAGCTCTTGCCGACCGGGATCCGAAGCGGGCCCGCCGGGCGATCCAGGAGCATCTGGAGAGCGGTTGGGAGGAGTTCATCGCCAGCTATCCGATCGGCAAGATGTAGACCGGTGGGCGCTCAGCGCCCGCCGGAAACCGTCATGTTGATGCCCAGCACGTAGCTGGATTCCTCCGACAGCATGAACAGGATCGCCTTGGCGATCTCGCGCGCGTCGGCGGCGCGGCCGATCGGAATGTTCGGCACGTGCTTCTTCAGCCGCTCCGGCGGATTGGCGTCGGTGACGGTCAGACCGGGGCTGATGCAGTTGACCCGGATGCCCTTGGAGATGACCTCGCGCGCCAGCCCGTTGGTCATGGCGACCACGGCGCCTTTCGACGCCGCGTAGTGGACGCGTTCGCCGACGCCGCCATTGGCGGCTGCAACGGATGCGATGTTGACGATGACGCCGCCCCTGCCGCCGTTGGCGGTCGACATTCGGCGCACCGCTTCCTGCGCGCAGAGGAAATAGCCGATGACGTTGACGTCCATCAGGCGGCGCAGTTCGGCGGTGTCCATATTCTCGACGGTGGTCGGCCCGCCGCCCATGCCGGCATTGTTGACGAGGCCATGGACCGGGCCGAAGCGCTTCTCGGCGGCGTCGAACATCGCCTTCACGTCGACCTCGACAGAGGTATCGCCCCTGACGGCGAATGCCTCGCCGCCTGCGGCCTCGACCTCCCTCACCAGCGCGTCGGCCGATCCGGCGTTGCTGAGATAGGAGAACACGACCTTCCAGCCGCGCTCGGCCGCGAGCCTGACGGTCGCAGCCCCGATGCCGCGGCCGCCGCCGGTTACGATCAGAACTTCACTCAAGGGCCTGCTCCTGCTTGTCGCTTCGGCGCCGTTCACGCGACGATCCGGAATTTCGGGATGGTGACATCGTCGGTCACCTTGTCGAAGACCGCTTCGAGGCGGGCGCCGAGCTTCGCCTCGATGCCGCCGTCGACGAGGTTGCTGATCACGAGCGGGCCTTCCTCGAGCCGCACGAGGCAGACGCGATAGGGCAGCGAGCCGTCGTATCCGCCCCAGTAGGCCTTGTGCATGTCGACCCAGCTTTCGAGGGTGCCGCGCCCGGACGTCGGCTGCCAGTCCTGATCGGGCGACAGGCAGCCGGGGCAGCGGGGGCCGGGCGGGAAATGCCGGTCGCCGCAGGCGCGGCAATGCTGGATGGCGAATTTTTCCGCCTTCGCATGCTCCCAGAACGGCGCCATGGCCGGCGTGATCTTCGGCAGAGGCTTGTCGTAGGCGTTCATGACGGGGATCCTCAGCCGCGCGTGTAGATGATGGAGCGGGTGCAGGGGGTGGCCTGCACGTACTGGACGACCTCGCAGTCCGCGACCTGCCGCTCGCCGCACTCGCCGCGCAACTGGCGCACCGCCTCGATGTTGAGCGCCCAGCCCTGCATGTAGGAATTCGACAGATGGCCGCCGTCGGTGTTGGTCGGCAGCTTCGAGCCCAGCTTGAGCGTTCCGCCCTCGATGAAGGCGCCGCCTTCGCCCTGCTTGCAGAAACCGAGACCTTCGAGGCTGAACAGCACGGTCGGACTGAAATTGTCGTAGGCCATCAGCGCATCGACGTCGTCCGTGCCGACGCCGGCCATTTCATATGCCTCGCGGCCGGACCTGGAGACGGCGCCGTGCCAGAAGCCGATGTCGAAATTGGGCAGTATGGAATGCTTGAAACTGTCCTGCGCGCCGAAGCCGGAAATCTTGACCGGCGTCTTGCGGCAGTCGCGCGCCCGCTCGTTGGTGGTCAGGATCATGCAGACGGCGCCGTCGGTGATCAGGCAGTAGTCGAGCAGCCGGAGCGGCAGCGCGATGGGGCGCGAGGCCTCGTGTTCGTCGATGGTGAATGGCTTGCGCATCACCGCGTCGGGATTGAGGGAGGCATGATAGCGACATGCGACCGAAATCTCGGCGAGTTGGCGGGTCGTCGTGCCGTAGAGCTCCATGTGGCGGCGAAACGCCAGGGCATGCGCCGCGCCCGGCGAGGTATAACCCCAGGGATCCCACAGCGACGGATCCTCGTCGCCCCCGTAGTTGACCCGCCGCGAGCGACCGATATTGGCATAGAGCAGCGCCACATATCTGGCCTGTCCGCTGTGCAGGGCCATGACCGCGTCGATGATCCCCATGCCGGACATGCGCCCGTGGCCGGGCAGCGTGATCGTCCAGGTCGGATCAAGTCCAAGCACCTCGCCCATGCGGGCGTAGGAGGGGATGCGGCAGACCAGCAGGCCGTCGACGTCATTCTTGTCGATGCCGGCGTCGTCCACCGCCTTCTTGAACGCTTCCGACGCGAGGTCGTATTCGTCACGGTCGGGAAAATTGCCGTACGCCGTATTGCCGACCCCGACCACCGACACCGCGTTGCCGATCCCGCCCGATCCCGCCATCCCAACGACCCTCGTTCCAATGCACGGCGCTCCAACCTATGGTCGGAGACGATTAGTAGCTGCTGTTATAAAATGCATTATCTTGAGGCAAGCGCAACCTCGTCCTATAAAAGATTGCAGGGCGGCCGGCTGTGTCCGGGCCGGACATGATGAGGACATGCTTATGACGACGACCGCCAAGGGCCTGCTTTCCGCCGGCCGCTCGCAGCTCTGGATCATCGACGCGCAGGAACGTCTCGTGCCGGCGATGCACGATACGGCAGCGCCGGAAGCGATTGCCAGGGTGGCTCAGGCCGCACGGCAGTTCGGGGTGCCGGTCCGCATCACCGAACAATATCCAAAGGGTCTCGGCGCGACCGTCGAAGCAATCGCCGGCTCGGTTCCGGAACAGTCCGGCCGCTTCGAGAAGGTCACATTCGATTCGCTGCAAACCGCCGCGATTTCGGACGAAACCGCCCACCTTCGCGCCGAAGGCCGCGATCAGCTCGTCCTCTGCGGCTTTGAAGCGCACATCTGCGTCTTGCAGACTGCGATGTCCTCGCTGTCGCGCGGCTTCGAGGTGTTCGTTGTCGAAGACGGCGTGTCCAGCCGCAAGCCCGACAGCAAGTCGCTGGCCCGGGAGCGCCTCTCGATCGCCGGTGCGCAATGGGTCAACAGCGAGATGGTGATGTTCGAGTGGGCGGAGCGCGCCGGCACGGACGGCTTCCGGTTCGTGTCGCGGCTCGTGCGGTAGCGCGCCATAGTCCAACCTGTCGGCGTCATCAAAATGCCGGACGTCGAAGATTTCGATTGAAATAAATATAATGCATTTTATAACAGGCGCATCAGTGCCGGAAGGCACGGGTGCGTGATGTGGTTCCATAAGTGCCGCATCGCGCGCTGAACATCACCAGGAGGAGAAAACGTGAAGCTCAATCGACGGACAATCATGGGTGCCGCAGCGGCGCTGGTGGCATCGGTGACGATGGCAGGCGCGCAGGATGCCTATCCGACCCGCCCGATCACGATGATCGTGCCGTTCGCCGCCGGCGGCTCTACCGACATCCTGGCGCGACTCGTGTCGGCCAAGATCAGCGAGAATCTCGGCCAGCAGATCATCGTCGAGAATCGCGTCGGGGCGGGCGGCTCGCTGGCATCGAAGGAAGTCATCCGCGCCGAGCCGAACGGCTACACGCTGATCTTCCAGTCGCCGTCGAATCTCCTGATCTTCCCGCTCGCCTCCAACAAGGAGAGCTACGATCCGGTCAAGGACTTCACGCACATCCACGAGATTGCGCGCGTGCCGTATTTCATGGCCGTCCATCCTTCGGTCGAAGCCAACACGATGGGCGAGCTGGCCGCCTATGCCAAAGCCAATCCGGGCAAGCTGAACTATGGTTCGTCCGGTTCGGGCACGGCGCTGCAAATCGCCAACGAATTGTTCAAGCAGAAGAATGGCGGGCTGGATATCGTGCACGTGCCTTACAAGGGCGGCGCGCCGGCCCTGCAGGATCTGATGTCCGGCGTGGTGCAGGTCTATGTCGGTGGCCCGGCCGAGGTCATTCCGCTCTACAAGGAAAAGAAGCTCAAGCTGATCGGCGTGCTCAGCGAAACCCGCGCCGAGGTCGCGCCTGAAGTGCCGACCAGCGCCGAAGGCGGTTCGCCCGGCGTCCTCTTCGAGGCGTTCAATCTGATCTCCGGTCCGGCCGGCATGCCGGCGGATGTCGCCGCCAGGATCGCGGACGCTACCGAGAAGGCGATGAACGATCCCGAGATTCAGGCCAAGCTCGAAGCGCTGTCGATCACCCCGGTGACCAACTCGACGCCCGAGACCACGACCAGGATGGTCGAGAGCCAGGTGCCGCTGCTGAAGGACGTCATCATCACGGCCAAGATCGTCATCGAATAAACGATCTCCTTCCGGGGCCCGGCTTCGGAGGCCGGGCCCCGCCCAGAACAGTCCGACAGTGGAGACTTTGGTGGTTCTCGACGGATCAGCAATGGCCGACGCCGCGCGCGTGGCAAAACCGGATGCGCGGCTTCCCGGACTTCTCGACGGGATCCGGGTGGTCGAGATCGCCGACGAGACGGCCGAATATTGCGGACTCGTGCTGGCCGGGCTCGGTGCCGAGGTCATCAAGGTCGAGCCGGTCGGCGGCAGCGCCACGCGGCAGATCGGTCCGTTTCTGGACGACGAGCCCGGCCCGGAACGCTCGCTTTATTTCTGGCACCACAACCGCAACAAGCGGTCCATCGTCGTCGACCTCGATGGCCAGGCGGGGCGGGCGGAACTGCTGACGCTGATCGCCGGCGCCGACGTGCTGCTGCTGTCCGGCGGCGCCGAAACATTCGCGCCGATCGGCATGGACGGAGAGGCTCTGCAATCCCGCTTCCCGGGCCTCATCACCGCTCGGGCCACGCCTTTCGGCGACACGGGACCCTGGGCGCACTACAAGGGTTCCGACCTCGTTCATCTGGCGCTCGGCGGCGTGATGATGAACTGCGGCTACGATCCCGAACCGAATGGCCATTACGACCTGCCGCCGATCGCGCCGCAGCTCTGGCATTCCTACTACATAGCCGGCGAGCAGCTCGCGACCGGCGTCATCGCCGCGCTGCTGCATCGCAACCGCACCGGCGAGGGACAGGACGTCTCCTGCGCCATCCATGAGGCGGTTTCGAAGAACACCGAGCTCGACGTGATGAACTGGGTGATGCGCCACGCCGAACTGCATCGGCTCACCGCGCGTCACTCCGCCGAGATCATCAATCACATTCCGCACATTCACCACACCAAGGACGGCCGCTGGTTCATCGACTGGGCGATCGACGAACGCGACATCGAGAAGGTGGGGCCGTTCCTCGCCGGATACGGCATGCAGGGCGACCTGCCCACCGAGATCCAGAACAGCGCCATCAAGGGCCGCTCGGTGCCGGGTGGCGCGGCGGCCGACGAACGCACCGCGCACGTTACCGAGGTCATCCAGCGCTTCATCCGCAAGTTCCGCTATGACGACATGCCGTGGGAGGAAGCGCAGAAGGCCGGGTTGCTGTGGGCGCCGCTGCGCAAGCCGCACGAGAACGCTTCCGACAAGCATTGGCTCATGCGCGGCAGCTTCGCGGATGTCGAGCATCCCGATCTCGGACGCTCCTTCCGCTATCCGGTCAGCAAATGGTTGAGCACGGAGACCGGCTGGAAGACCGGCCGGCGGGCGCCGCTGATATCCGAGCATCGGCAGGAAATCCTCGCCAATCCCTGGGCCAATCCCTGGGCCAGTTCCGGGGCCAATCCCGGGCCGGCACGCAAGGTCGAGGCGCGGCCCCGGGCGGAAGCGCCGACGCTTTCGGCACGCGGCAAGCCGTTCCCGCTGCAAGGCGTGCGCATCTTCGACTTCTCCTGGTTCCTGGCTTCGGCCGGCGGCACCAAGTTCCTCGCTTCACTGGGCGCGGAAAGCCTCAAGGTCGAGTGGAAGACCAACCCCGACTCGCGGCTTGCGGCCATGGCGCCGGTCGGCGGGCGGGCGGCGCGCGAGAAGGCGACCGGCCCGCTCGAAGGCATACGCGACATCAACATGGGCGGGCAGTTCAACAACAAGAATCCCGGCAAGCGCGGGCTTTCGCTGAACATACGCGACCCGCGCGGGCTGAAGATCGCCAAGGACCTGATCCGGGTGTCCGACGTCGTGGCCGAGGGGTTCTCGCCAAATGTGCTGCAGCGCCTCGGCCTCGGCTACGAGGTCCTGCGCAGCATCCGCCCGGATATCATCTACGTCCAGCAGTCCGGCATGGGCAGCTACGGCACCTACGGCCGGACGCGGACGCTGGGACCGGTGGCGGCGGCGTTCGCCGGACTGTCGGAAATGTCGGGGCTGCCCGAACCGGCCATGCCGGCAGGCTGGGGCTATTCCTACCTCGACTGGGTGGGTGCCTACAGTTTCGCGCTGGCCATTACCGCCGCGCTCTATTTCCGGGAACAGACGGGCAAGGGTCAGTGGATCGACGCCTCGCAGACCGAGAGCGGCTTCTTCCTGACCGGCATCCCGACGCTCGACCACTCGGCCAATGGCCGCGTCTGGACGCGCTACGGCAACCGTTCGCCCTACAAGCCTGCCGCGCCGCATGGCGCCTACCGGGCGCAGGGCGATGACCGCTGGCTGGCGATCGGCTGCTTCACCGAAGCCGAGTGGCGGGCGCTGCTGGGTGTGATGGGCAGCCCGGCCTGGGCCGGCGAGCAGCGTTTCGCCACGCTGGAGGCACGGCTCGCGCATCAGGACGAGCTGGACGGACTTGTCGAGACCTGGACGAAAACCCAGGATGCCTACGCTGCGATGCATGCCCTTCAGCAGGCGGGCGTGGCGGCCGGCGTCTGCCAGACGGCGGCGGACCGCTGCGACAACGATCCGCAGCTCGCCTCGCTGGAGTGGCTGACCGAGGTGGTCGGCACCAAGATCGGCCGCTGGCCCGTCGCCGAGTTCCCGGTGAAGATGTCGAAGACGCCGCCCTATGCCGGCGGCATCGTCGACCGCGGCGCGCCGTGCTACGGCGAGGACAACGCGGCGATCCTGTCCGAGTATCTCGGCATGTCACCGTCGGAGATCGAGCGGCTGGCCGAAGACGGGGTCATTTGATCCCGCCCGCGAAACGGCTTAACTCGCCTCGCTGCACTGGTCGGAACGACGCGTGGACAGGCTGAGATGCATCGAGGTGTTCCTGTCGGTGGCTGCCAATGGCAGCTTCACGGCGGCGGCCGCGCGCCTCAACATGTCGCGCTCGAGCGTGACCAAGCATATCGCCGCCCTCGAGCACAGCTTCAACGCGGCGCTCCTGGTGCGCAGCACCCATACGGTGGCGCTGACGGAGGCCGGCACCCTGCTGGTCGAGCATGGGCGCGAATTGCTGTCGTCCTTCGAGCGGGTACAGGACGAGCTTCGCCATGCCCAGACGGCCGTACGCGGTGTCATCAGGGTCGGCGCGCCGTCGCTGTTCGCGGTGCTGCACCTGCAACCGGTCATCGAGAATTTCCTGGCCGAACATCCGCAGACGCAGATCACGGTGCATATCGACGACCACAGGCCGAACCTGATCAAGGCCGGGCTCGATCTCGCGTTCCGGATGGCGCCGGGCTTCGACAATTCCGCCGACATCAGCGTGCTCCTGGCGCGCGTGCCGCAGGTGATCGTCGCGGCGCCATCCTATGTCGAGCGTTTCGGCGAACCGCAGGTTCCGCAGGAACTTGCCGCGCACAAATGCCTCGTCCACATCCGCCATATGCCGGTCGGGGTCTGGGTGCTCAACGGGCCGGACGGGCTGGTGTCGCAGCCGGTCACCGGCAATTTCCGCTCGGACCATCCGGTTCTGCTGCGCAACGCCGTGGTCAACGGCATGGGCATCGCCAAGCTCGCGCTGTACGTGGTGAGCGGCGAGATCGCCGCCGGCAAGCTTTCGGTGCTGCTCAAGGACTATCCGGTGGAGCCTGCCGAGATGCGCCTCACATTCCCCGCGACCGCACGCATGCCCGTGCGGGTGCGGACGTTCATGGAGTATGTGAAGGCCGTGCTGCCCCAGCGCCTGGAACAAGAGACGCGGCAGTTACCTCGGGCCTGATCTGACGATCCGTCGCGATTTCCTGCCCTTGCTGCGCGGTTTTGGAAACACCATGCGTCCTGCATAGCGCTTTGGCCGCGGCGGCGCTTCGCCTAACCCTCTTCCGACATCGAAAGATCATTGGAGGAGTAAAATGGACACCGGACTCGGGCCCACGCCGGCGACCGGCACGAAAGCCGCATCGGGCTTCGCGCTGTCGGGCATTCGCGTCATCGATCTGACCCAGTTCGAGTCCGGCACGTCCTGCACGCAGACGCTGGCCTGGCTGGGCGCCGAGGTCATCAAGGTGGAGCCGCCGGAGCGGGGCGAGCAGGGGCGCCTGTCGTCGACGGACATACCCGGCGTCGATTCGCCCTACTTCATGATGCTCAACGCCAACAAGAAGAGCGTCACCTGCAATCTGAAGCACGAGAAGGGCGCGGAGCTGCTGCGCGAGCTGATCCGTTCCGCCGACGTGTTCGTCGAGAACTTCGCGCCGGGCACCATCGAGCGGCTGGGCTTCGGCTACGAGGCGGTGAAGGAGCTCAACCCGCGCATCATCTATGCGCAGATCAAGGGTTTCCCGCCGGACGGCCCGTTCGCCAACAACCTCGCCTTCGACCCGATCGCGCAGGCGGCCGGCGGTGCGATGTCGGTGACCGGCGAGACCACCGGCCGGCCGTTGAAGCCGGGCGTCAACATCGGCGACACCGGCGCCGGCCTGCACAGTGCCATCGGCATCCTCGGCGCGCTGCATCAGCGCTTCCATACCGGGCTCGGCCAGCGTGTCGAAACGGTCATGCAGGAGGCTGTCATCAATTTCAGCCGCGTCACCTACGCCGCGCAGGCGCTGTTCGACCGGGCGTGTGTCCGCGTCGGCAACCAGAGCCCGATCGCCGGAACGGCGCCCAGCGAGGCTTTCCCGACCAAGGGGGGAGGGCTGAACGACTACGTGTTCGTCTACACCACGCGCGCCGGCAACCGGCAGTGGCACGCCCTGCTGACCCTCGTCGGACGCGCCGACCTGATCGGCAATCCCGAATACGAAACGGCGTCCGACCGTGTGCGCAACCTCGAAACCATCGACGAGATGGTCGCCGCCTGGGCGCTGAAACACGACAAATTCGAGGCGATGAAGCTGCTCGGCGACGCCGGCGTGCCGGCAAGCGCGGTGCTCGACACCAAGGAGCTTTCCAGCGACCCGTTCCTGCGCAAGCGGGGCACGTTCGTCGAGGTGCAGCATCCGGTGCGCGGCGCGTTCGTGATGCCCGGCTCGCCGGTGCGGCTGTCGGACTCCTTCGTGCCTGTCGAATGCGCGCCGCTGCTCGGCGCCAATGTCGACGAGATCTACGGCTCGGTGCTCGGCCTCTCGGACGCCGAGATCGCCGATCTGCGCCAAGCCAAAGCCATTTGAGGAGACGGCCGATGAACACGACCACGCTGCCGGACACGGAGAACGCCGTTGCCACCATCACCGGCAACGAGCTGCTGACCCGGGCTCTCAAGGCACAGGGCGTCGACACCGTCTTCTTCATCATGGGCGGGCCGAATCTCGACGCGGCCAGGATCATGGTCAACGAGGGCCTGCGCATGATCGACGTACGCCACGAGCAGGCGGCGGCGATGATGGCGCAAGCCTATGCGCGGCTGCGAACCCGGCCGGGCGTCTGCATGGCCGCCTCGGGCCCGGGCACGATGAACCTCGTCACCGGCATGGCCAACGCCTTCGTCGACGGTGCGCCGGTGGTTGCGCTGGGCGGCGCCAGCGCCGTCGGCGAATACCAGCTCGGCTCGTTCCAGGAGATCGACCAGGTCGCCATCATGCGGCCGATGACCAAATGGGCGGAGCGCGTCTACGAGACGCGCCGCATCCCCGAATATGTCGAGATGGCGTTTTCGCAGGCCATGGCGGGCAAGCCGGGTCCGGTCTATCTCGACCTGCCCGGCGACGTGCTCAACGCCCGCATCCCGCTGTCGGCCGTGAAATGGCCGCGCATCGCCGGCAAGGAGCCGGCGCGCGCCGCCGCCGCCGCCGAGACCCTCGCCGCGGCCGTCCAGGCGATCCGCGAGGCGTCGCAGCCGGTCGTCATCACGGGAACCGGCATATTGTGGTCGAAAGCGAGCGGCGCGCTGCAGGCTTTCATCGAACATGCCGGCATGCCGTTCTACACCACGCCGCAGGGGCGCGGCGTGCTGCCGGACGACCACGCCTATATGTATCCGCATGCCCGCTCGCCGGCCATGTCGCAGGCCGACCTGGTCATCGTCGTCGGAACACGGCTGAACTACGTCTACCAGTATGGCCGGCCGCCGCGTTTCAACCCGGATGCGCGCTTCATCCGCATCGACATCGATCCGGGCGAGACGTCGCGCGGGAGCAACATCGATGTCGGCATACTCGGCGACGCCCGCACCGTGCTGGAACAGCTACGGGCGGCGCTGGCGAATGACGACCTGCCGTCGCGCTACGCCCCGTGGCGCGCCAGGCTGGAGGCAATCCAGGTCGAGAAGCAGAAGGCGCAGGAGCCGAAGCTCGACAACCCGCAGACGCCGATCCATCCGTTGCGCCTGTGCAAGGAAGTACGCGATTTCCTCGACCGCGACGCCGTGCTGGTGGTCGACGGCCAGGAAATCCTGAATTACGGCCGCCAGTCGCTACAGACATTCGTGCCGGGCCATCGGCTGAACTCCGGCCCGTTCGGCACGATGGGCGTCGGGTTGCCGTTCGGCGTCGGCGCCAAGGTGGCGAAGCCGGATTCGCAGGTGGTCGTGGTGCATGGTGACGGCTCGTTCGGTCTCAACGCGATGGAGCTGGATACGGCGGTGCGCCACAAGCTGCCGATCATGGTCGTCATCAGCCTGAACGGCGGCTGGACCGCCGACCCGAACCGCGACAAGGCCGGCCGCGAACTCGGCTACACGCGATACGACAGGATGGCCGAGGCGCTGGGCTGCCACGGCGAATATGTCGAGGAGCCCGACGAGATCCGCCCGGCACTGGAGCGCGCCAAGAAGGCCGTGGCCGAGGGCAAGGTGGCGGTGGTCAACGTGCTGACCGACTACAAGGCGCGCGCCTCTCAGTACGGCTTCACGACGCACCTGACGTGACGCGAAGGGCCGGCCTCGCGCCGGCCACCTGCGCCGCGGCCGCCGCCATCCTCCTCCCACGGTCGCGTCCCGCAAAAAAGCCCGGCCGGAAGGCCGGGCTTTTCATTGCGAGTATCCGGGACTCGTATCCGGGGGCTCGCATCCAGGCGGGGGGCGCTCAGCCCCACCTGGCCGGGGCGACGGCGAGCGCCGGCGGATAGACCGGGACCGGTTCGCCGTTCTGCCACTGGATGATGACCAGTTCGGTATCGACGCGGCGGCCCTTCTCGTCGAACTTCAGATGGCCGCCGGGGTAGAGCAGGGCGGGCCCGGTATTCAGATCGAACGCACGGATGGCCTCGGCAACCTTGCGGCGGTCGGCGCTGCCGGCGGCTTCCATGGCTTCCTTGAACACCCACATGTCGGCATAGGTGCACATCGAATCCTGCGTCATCCACGGTTCGCCGGTAATCTCCTTGAAGCGCTTGACCACGTCCTCGGCGTGCTTGCCGCCCCAGTTGGCGTTGATGACCATCAGGCCTTCGAGGTTTTCCGGCCCAATTGTCTTCAGGATTTCCGGCTGGCCGAAGCTGCCGCCGTTGGCGACCTTCGGCAGCTTGGTGCCGCCGAGGCCGTATTCGGCGAACTTGTCGAGGATGAGCTTGCTGTCGGCGATGCTCGACGGCACGACGAAGGCAAATTCGGGCCGCGCGCTGCGGATGTGCTGGACCAGGGTCGTGGCGTCCGAAAGCGGCGGGCTGTAGGTTTCGTCGGACAGTATGTCGATCCGGTACTTGTCCTTGGCACCTTCGCGGATCGGCTTGAAGAAGGCTTCGCCCGACACGCTGTTGTCGGTCAGGATCGCCAGCGACCTGGGCTGCTTGCCGGTGGCTGCCTCGGCCATTTTCATGATCGTCGGCAGTGCGCGTTCCGACTGGTCGGACGCGGTCGGCGAGGTTTGGAAGATGTACTTGAAGCCGCGATCGGTGATCGCCGGCGAATAGGACAGCGTCAGCCACGGCAGTTCGGCGCGCTCGGTCACCTCGGTCACGGCGATCGTGTAGCTGCTGAACCAGGCGCCGGTGCCGCCGACGAGGTCCGGCACTTCGGCGACCATGCGCTGCGCCGCATTCTTCGCCTTCTCGGCGCTGTCGCCGGCGTCGAAGACGATCAGCGCCATCCTGGCGCCGTTCAGCGCCTTGACGCCGCCGGCCGCGTTGATCTCGTCGATGGCGAGCTGTGCGCCGGCGCGCATCAGTTCGCCCTGGCGGGCCAGGGCGCCCGAGGTCGGGGCCAGAAGCGCCACCTTCACCTCCGCCGGCGCCTGCGCCAGCGCCGGAAAGCCAATCATGGCGGTTGCACTCGCCGCTGCGCCGAGCTGCAGCGCGCGCCGTCTGGTCAGGGGCGGTCTGGTATGGGAATGTGTCACGGTCGTCTCCTCCGTCCGGGTTACATTTCTATGCCGAGGTATGATTTCCTGATGCGGTCGTCGGACATCAGCGTCTGGTAGTCGCCGGACATGGTGATCGAGCCGCGCTCGAGCACGTAGCCGACGTCGCAAAGCTCCAGCGATTCCGCGACGCGCTGCTCTACGAGGATGATTGCGATCTTCTCCTCCTTGTAGATTTCGTGGATGCTGGCGAAGATCGTGTCGGCCACGGCCGGCGCGAGGCCCATGGAGGGCTCGTCGAGCATCAGGCATTTCGGGTCCGACGCGAGCGCGCGGCCAATCGCCAGCATCTGCTGTTCGCCGCCCGAAAGTGTGCCGGCGAACTGGCCGCTGCGCTTCTCCAGCACCGGAAACAGCGAGTAGATGCGCTCCAGCCAGCGCGCCTTCCTGGCGCGGCCGGCTTCCGTGTAGGCGCCGAGCTCCAGGTTCTCGCGCACGCTCATCGTCGTGAAGACCTGCCGCCCCTCGGGCACATGGGCGATGCCGATATGGGCGCGCTTCCACGGCGGCATGGCGAGCAGATTCTCGCCATCGAAGCTGATCGAGCCCGAGACGGGCGGGACGATGCCGCAGATCGTCTTGAAGAAGGTGGTCTTGCCGGCCCCGTTCGGGCCGACGATGGTGACGAACGAGCTGTCTGGCGCGGTGAGCGACACGTTGCGCAGCGCGGTCAGTCCGCCATACTTCACGGTGAGGTCGCGGACTTCGATCATTTCTTCAGCCACTTCTTGCCGAGATAGGCTTCGATGACCTGCGGGTTCTCGACCACCTCGCGCGGCTTGCCCTCGGCTATGATGGCGCCGTGGTCGAGCACGATCAGCCGGTCGACGAGCTTCAGCAGCTCGTGCATCGTGTGCTCGATGATGACGATGGTGATGCCGAGCGAGGTCAGGCGCCGCAGCACGGCGATGAAGTCGGCGGCCTCCTCGCGCCCCAGTCCGGCCAGCGGCTCGTCGAGGAGCAGCAGCTTCGGCTTGGGCGCCAGCGCGCGCGCCAGCTCCATCAGCCGCAGTTCCTTCTGCGTCAGGCGGTCGGCCTGCCGGTCGGAGACATGCGCAAGCCCGACCCGCTCCAGCGCCTCGACGGCGCAGGCGGTCGCTTCCGCGGCCGGCATCTCGCGGCCGAACGCGCCCGACAGGACGTTCTCCAGCACGCTGAGGCGCGGGAAGCTGCGCACGACCTGGAAGGTGCGGCCGACGCCGCTGCGGCAGACTTCGTAGAGCTTCAGCGACAGCAGGTTCTTGCCGTCGAACATGGCGGTGCCGGTGTTGGCGCGCAGCACGCCGTTGAGCACGTTGAAGAGGGTCGTCTTGCCGGCGCCGTTGGGTCCGATGATGCCGAGGATTTCCTGCGCAGCCACGTCGAAGCTTGCCGCCTGCACGGCCTTCAGGCCGCCGAACGACTTGTTGACATCCCTGACCTGGAGGATGATCTGGCCGCTCTCCGGCTGCTTCGCCGCGGGGGGCGGCGCAGCCTCGATCGAGGGCAGCGGCGGATGCGTCCCGTCCTTGCCGGACCGGGCGAACAGCAGGTCGCGAACCTTCCAGAAGAGGCCCTCCGGCGCGATCAGCGTGACGATGATGATGGCGAGGCCGTAAACCACGCCCTGGATGCCGGGGATGATGTCGCCCAGCTCGGCATGAAGGGTTTCCGACAGCGGGATGAGGATGACCGCGCCGATCAGCGGCCCCCAGATGTTGGCGATGCCTCCGAACAGGGTGAGGATCAGCGCCTGCGCCGAGATCATGACGCTGAACACGGCTTCCGGCGTGACGACCAGCAGCACGACCGAGTAGAAGCCGCCGGCGATCGCGGCGATCGCGGCGCTGAGCGACAGCGCCAGCATCTTCGTGCGCCATGGATTGATGCCGGCAGCCTCGGCAGCCAGTTCGTTCTCGCGGATGGCGGTGAGCGCCAGGCCGAAGCGCGACTGCTCGACGAGCATCGACACCAGCGTGGCGAAGGCCAGCATCAGCACGGCAAGGATGGTGAAGACCTTCGGGTCGTCGAACTGCATCCAGGCTACCGGCGCCTCGGCGTGGCGGACCATCGGCAATTCCTGCAAGCCGAGATATTGCGCGATGTACATCAGCATCAGCGGAAAGGTGAGCATGGCAAGCGCGAAGTAGTGGCTGCGCAGCCTGAGCGTCGGGATGCCGATGATGAAGGCCGCCACCGCGCCGACCACGCCTGCGAACGGAATGCCGATCCAGGGCGTGACCCCGTAGCGAACCTGCAGCAGCGCTGCCGTGTAGGCGCCGACGCCGAAGAAGGCTGCCTGCCCGAAGGAGGTCAGGCCGGAATAGCCGGAGAAGATGTTCCACGACACCGACAGCGTGGCCCATACCGGCACGAGGGTCAGGATCAACTGGTAGTAGCTGTTGGTGACGACCAGGCTGAGGCAGACATAGGCGGCGATCGCCAGCAGCAGCGCCAGCGAATTGCGGCGGATGGCCAGGGTTGCGAAAGGCTTCATCAGGCGCGCTCCGCCACGCGTCCGAAGAAGCCCTGCGGCCGGAACAGCACGATGAGCAGGAAGACGGCGAAGATCGAGGCGTTCTGCAACTGCGCCGGCAGCACCAGCGACGACAGTTGCTGGACGAGGCCGATTGTCATGCCGCCCCAGAAGGCGCCGAGGATGCTGCCGAGGCCGCCAAGCGTCACGCCGGCATACATGATGATGACGAAGTCGATGCCGGTGAACGTGGTGAAGGAGATCGACGGCGCCATCAGGCCGCCGCAGATGCCGGTGACGGCGCTGCCTATGGCGAAGGCGACGAGATAGGCGCGGTTGACGTCTATGCCGACATAGGTGGCGGCGACCGGGTTGTTGGCCGCGCCGCGCAGCGCGCGACCGGTGCGCGTGTATTCGAGCAGCAGGAACAGGCCGATCGCGACGGCGATCGCCACCAGCGCTGCCGCCACGCGCGCCTGGTTCAGGAACACCATCGGCCCGTCGGCATAGATCTCGAAGGACCAGGCCGAGGAGGAGAGGGGGGTGCGCACGGTCTGCGGCGTCGAGCCGAACACAAGCTGGCCGCCATTCTGGAGGATGAGCGAGATGCCGAGCGTCATGATGAACTGGCCGATATGGCCTTCCTGCCGCGACCCGAAGGATTTGAGGCCGGACACGCGGGAGATGAGCAACTGGTAGATCAGCGCGCCGAAGACGAGCAGCACCGGTCCGGCGAGAAAGGCGGCGACGATCGGACCGGCATAGGCGCCGAGCGACACCGTCAGGCCGGTCTGCGAGTAGAACAGGAGCGCAGCGAACATGCCGAGCATCAGCAGTTCGGCCTGTGCGAAGTTCACCACGCGCATGATGCCGAACACCATGCCGAGGCCGACGCACATCAGGCCATAGAGGCAGCCGACGAGAATGCCCGCGGTCAGCGCGTTCAGCAGGTTCTCGAGGAATATCGCCGAAGCGCTCACGTCACTCCCTCCCAAAAATTTAATGCATCGTGCATTACATAGATGTGACTGTCAATTGATGACGGCTCCTTGCGCGCCGATGAATTGGCGGAGCGGCGAAATTCGACGGGCTCGGGAGGTCCGGGCCGGTTTCCGCCCGCCCGGCTGCCGTCAGCCGCGTTCCTGCGCTGATTGCAAGAATATCGGTGCGGAGGAGCCTGCTATGGGGCGGAGGCGGTCGATTCTGTCGGCAACCTTGCTGGCTGCCGAGGCGAGATGTTCCTTCATGGCCTGGCGCGCGGCAGTCGGGTTCCGGGCCAGGATCGCTTCGACGATGCGCAGATGCTCGACGATGAATGGATCGTCGCTAGGGTATGAAACGCTGCCGCCAAGCGCATGCTTGCTGATAATTATTGTGCATCGTGTATGATGCAATGCACGCGCCAGCTCAGGGTTCCGGCCGCCTTCGACAAGGTCGACATGAAGATCGGTCTCGAGCGCGTCGAGTTGGCCGGCTGGCACTTCGGGGTAGCGGGCGAGCGCATCGAGCAGGGCATCGTGCATGCGCGAGAGACGATCGCGGTCACGGCCGCCGGAGGCGGCCTCGGCCATCGCCTCCGGCTCGAGCAGGCTGCGAACCTTGTACAGGTTGAAAACCCGTTCGCGGTCGAGCAGCACGGTGGACCAGCGGCCGGCCGCGTCGCGCCGGACGATGCCGTTCGCCTCGGCGCGCAGCAGGACCTGGCCGGCCACCGAACGGCCGATATTGTAGTGCCGCGCCAGCTCGACCTCGTTGATGCGGCCGGGGTCGAGAACGGAGGCATGGATCAGGTCTCGTTCCACGCGGTCGTAAATGCGCCGCCAGACCGGCTCGCGGGTCAGTTCCGCGCCGGCAAGGCCGAGCTGCCCGGCGGTAGGCGTAGCGCGGATCAGCGGAGCGCCGGGATCGCCGACGACGAGGCCGCGCCCGCCGAAGCGGGCGAGCAGGCCCTCCTGCTCGAGCTGGTTGAGCGCCTGGCGGATGGGCGAGCGGCTGGAGCCGAAAAGCGTCGCCAGCGGGCCTTCGAGCAGCACCTGGCCGGCCGGCAGGCTCTGGCTTGCGATCGATCGCCTGAGGATGTCGGCGATCTGGTTGTACGCCGGCGTTTCGTCCATGATCCCGTCCGTTCAGGTCACCGCGCCGACCTGCCACGGCACGAACTCGTTGTCGCCGTAGTTGTAGACCTCGCTCAGGGTCCTGTCGCCGCCGGCGACCGCGACGATGCTGTCGTAGATGCGCCGGCCGACCTGCTCAATGGTCTCGTCGCCCGACACGATGGTGCCGGCGTTGATGTCCATGTCGTCCTGCATGTGCTCATACATCTCGGTGTTGGTGGCGATCTTGATGCAGGGCGCCGGCTTGAACCCCGACACCGAGCCTCTGCCGGTGGTGAAGCAGATGACGTTGCAGCCGCCAGCCACCTGTCCGGTGACCGCGACCGGATCGTAGCCGGGCGTGTCCATGAACACCAAGCCTTCGGTGTCGATGATCTCGGCATATTCGTAGACGGCGCTGAGCGGCGCCGTGCCGGCCTTGGCGACGGCGCCGAGCGACTTTTCGAGAATCGTCGTCAGTCCGCCTTCCTTGTTGCCGAAGGAGGGGTTGTTGTTGAGCTCCGCGCCGCTGCTGGCCGTGTAGTCGCGCCACCAGTCGATGCGCTGCATCAGCTTTTCCGATACGGCGCCGGAGGTTGCGCGGCGGGCGAGGAGATGTTCGGCACCGTAGATTTCCGGGGTCTCCGCGAGGCACGACGTGCCGCCGGCGGCAACCAGCAGGTCGGAGGCGTAGCCAAGGGCCGGGTTGGCGGAGATGCCGGAATAGCCGTCCGAGCCGCCGCATTCGAGCGCCAGCTTGATTCCCGATACCGGCACCGTCGTCCGGCGCATGCCGTCGACCTCGTCGAGGAAACCGTTGATCGCGTCGATGGCCGAATCGATCGTCTTGCGCGTGCCGCCCATCTTCTGGATCGTCATGGTGTGCAGACGCGAGGCTCCGCGCAGGCCGAAATCGTCGAGAATGTGGTCGATCTGGTTGGTCTCGCAGCCGAGGCCGATCATCAGCACCCCGCCGAAATTGGGGTTGCGCGCATAGCCGGCGATGGTGCGGGTGAGGAAGCGGTAGCCCTCGGTCTTGGTGTTGATGGCGCAGCCGCCGCCATGGGTGAGGGCGACGACGCCGTCGACATGCTCGCGCCCGGTGAGGCCGCCATTGCGGTTGAAATGGTCGGCGACGTAGCGCGAGACGGTGGCCGAACAGTTCACGGTGGTGATGATGCCGATATAGTTGCGCGTGCCGACCAGGCCGTTGCCGCGATCGAAGCCCATGAAGCCGGGCTCGCTTTCGATTTCCGGAGGCTGCCAGTTGAGCCGTGCCGCCTCGTGCCGCGCATCCTCGACGTCGTGCATCATGACGTTCTGGAGGTGGACATGTTCGCCGCGTGAGATGTCGCGCGAGGCGTAGCCGATGAGCTGGCCGTATTTGAGGATCTCCGTTCCCGCCGCGATGTCCGCGATCGCGACCTTGTGGCCGCTGCCGACCTCCTGCCGCGTGGTCACACCGAAGCCGATATAAGTGCCTGCCGGCACCAGCCGCCGGGCGACGACGACGTTGTCCCGTTCGTTCAGCCGGATCGTGGGCGCGGAGTGCTCGGACATGTCTTTGCTCGCATGCGGGTGGGTCTGACCGGCGCGTTCAACCACGAATGTCCATTGCTGTCAAAAGACGTTCAAGCCCGAGCCGCAAAAATGTATATTGCCGTCAAAAGTCGATCCTGTTAGAGCCGGCTCGAACGGGGAGGGACGAGAATGGCCAATGCCGACCGCGCGACTTTCGGGCTGACAGGCGTGCTGCCGGTGGCGCCGACGCCGTTTCTTGAAAACGGCGAGCTCGATCTCGACGGCCAGCGCCGGGTCATCGACTGCATGATCGATCAGGGCGTCGACGGCATCTGCATCCTCGCCAATTATTCCGAGCAGTTTCTCCTCTCCGACGAGGAGCGCTCGACGCTGGTCGACCTGTGCATCGATCACGCCGCCGGCCGCGTGCCGATCGTGGTGACCTGTAGCCATTTCTCGACGGCGATCGCGATGCAGCGGGGCAAGCAGGCGGCGAAGGCGGGTGCTGCGATGCTGATGCTCATGCCGCCCTACCACGGCGTCGGCTTGCAGGCCGACGAGGACGGAATCCTCGAGCAGTTCAAGGCCGTGGCGGACGCGTCCGGCCTGCCGATCATGGTGCAGGACGCGCCGCTGAGCGGTGTCAAACTGCCGGTGCCGTTCCTGGCGCGGCTGGCCAGGCAGGTCCCTGCGGTCAATCACTTCAAGATCGAGGTTCCCTTTGCCGCTGCCAAGTTGCGGGACCTGATCGCGGCCGGCGGCGACGCCATTGTCGGGCCGCTCGACGGCGAGGAATCGATCACGCTGATGGCCGATCTCGATGCCGGCGCGGTCGGCACGATGTGCAGCGCGCTGCTGCCCGACCTGATCAGGAAGGTGGTCGTGGCGCATGCGGCCGGCGACCGCAAGGCTGCGGCCTCCGCCTATGCGAGCATCCTGCCGCTGATCAACTACGAGAACCGCCAGTGCGGCCTGCGCGCCGCCAAGACGATCATGCAGGAGGGCGGCGTGATCCGCAGCGACGCGGTGCGCCACCCGCTGCGCCCGCTGCATCCGGCGACGCGCGAAGGGTTGATCGAGCTGGCGCGCGAAGTGTCGCCGCTGGCGCTGCGCTGGGGCCGTTGAGGTGGCCGGAATCGCGAAGCGGCGCTTTCGCCGCGGCGGACTGGAGGTCACCGAGATCGGCCTCGGCACCGCGCCGCTGGGCGGCATGTATCGCAGCGTTTCGACCGGGGATGCGCTGGAGACGATCCAGCGCGCCTGGCAGCTCGGCATCCGCTATTTCGATACCGCGCCCATGTACGGCCTCGGGCGCTGCGAGCATCTGGTCGGCAGCATGCTGCGCGCGGAAAAGGAGCGGGAGCCGGGCGCCGACTGGGTGTTGGGCACCAAGGTCGGGCGGCTGATGCGCAACCCCCGCCCCGGCGCGCCGCTGCCGCCGTCGGCGCCGCGCAACGAATTCGATTCCGGCTGGGCGAACGGGCTGAACTTCACCGAGGTGTTCGACTACAGCTATGACGGCATCATGCGCAGCTATGAGGACAGCCAGCAGCGGCTCGGCCTCGACCGGTTGGACATATTGCTCGTCCACGACATAGGCCGGGCCACCCACGGCGCCACGCACGGGAAGCATTGGGGCGACCTGACCCAAGGCGGCGGCTTCCGCGCGCTTTCCGAGCTGCGCGACGGCGGCTATGCCAAGGCGATCGGGCTCGGCGTCAACGAGTGGGAGGTGATCCGCGACGCGCTCGGCGAAGCCGACCTCGACTGCTGCCTGCTTGCCGGCCGCTACACGCTGCTCGACCAGTCCTCGCTGTCGACGCTTCTGCCGCTGTGCGTCGATCGCGGCGTTTCGGTCATCGCGGCGGGCGTGTTCAACTCCGGCATCCTCGTGTCCGACGATTTGAAATTCAACTACGCCGATGCGCCGCCCGCGATCATCGACAAGGCGCAGGCGCTGGGCCGGCTGGCTGGCGAGCACGGCGTGCCGCTGCCCGCCGCCGCGATGCGGTTTTCGCTGTCGCATCCGGCCGTGGCGACCCTGGCCATCGGCGCGCGTACCGGCGCCGAGATCGAACAGGTCGTCGGATGGCACCGGACGGACATTCCCGCCGCGTTCTGGCAGGCGCTGCGCAACAGCGGGCTGGTCGACGCCGGCGCGCCGCTTCCAGGCAACATCTGAAGGTTTTCGCAATGCTGAAGAACATCGATCCGATCATCACCGCGCCGCTGCTGACCGTGCTCAAGGAGATGGGCCACGGCGACGAGATCGTCGTCGTCGACACCAATTTCCCCGCCAGCTCCGTCGGCCAGCGCATCATCCACATGCCCGGCCTCGAAGCGAAGCGTGTCGTCGACGCGATCCTGTCGCTGATGCCGCTCGACACGTTCGTCGACAGTCCCGCCGCGACGATGCGGCCCGGCGATCCGAAGGACGCCAGCGCCATCTTCCAGCAGTTCCAGGACTCCTGCGACAAGGCCGAAGGCCGCAAGGTATCGGTCGAGCCGGTCGAGCGCTTCGCCTTCTACGAGCGCGCCCGCAGGGCCTACGCGGTAGTCGCTACGGGCGAGCGGCGGCTCTACGGCAACATCATCCTGACCAAGGGCATTATCCGGCCGGACGCCTGACCATGCGGATCCTCGACGCGCACCATCACTTCTGGCGGCCGTCGCGCGGAGACTATCACTGGATGAGTGGCGCTCCGGCGGTGCTCGACCGCGACTACATGCCGGCCGACATGCTGCCGGCGCTCAGGCGTTTCGGCGTCGAGAAGACGATCGTGGTGCAGGCGGCCGAGACGGAGGCCGAGACCGACTTCCTGCTGGACATCGCCGCCGAAACGCCGTTCGTCGCCGGCGTTGTCGGCTGGCTCGACATGGACAGCGACGATTTTCCGGCGCGGCTTGCGCATTATGCGAAGAAGCCGAAATTCGTCGGCGTGCGGCCGATGCTGCAGGATCTCGGCGACGACGCCTGGATCGTGCGGCCGCGGGTGCTGCGAAACCTGCGCCACGTCGCCGGCAGCGGGCTGGCTTTCGACTTCCTGACCTTTCCGCGCCACCTGCCCTATGTCGCCGAGGCGCTTGCGGCGACAGCGGGCCTGCGCGCCGTCATCGACCACGTGTCGAAGCCGTCCATCGGACCAGGCACGCTCGATCCGTGGCGTGCCGACATCGAGCGGGTGGCGGCGTTCGGCAACGTGTCCTGCAAGCTTTCAGGCATGATCACCGAGGCCGACCCGGCCAACTGGACCGCCGCCGACCTCGAACCCTACGTGCATCATGTCGTGAAATGCTTCGGGCCGGACCGGCTGATGTTCGGCAGCGACTGGCCGGTCTGCCGCGTCGCCGGGGAATATGCCGACGTGCTGCTCGGCCTGACGCTTGCGCTGCCGCCGGAATTGCGCGGCGATGAGCGGATTTTCGCCGGCAATGCGGAGAGGTTCTACCGGATCGGCTGAGCGCCGGCCAGTGCGGACGGCGGGGGTCGAACCCGTACGGTCAGGGATCGAGAGATTTACGTGCCGCGCCGCGCCGTCGTTGCCAAGCCGGCCTCGACAAGGGCGGGGCCACGCACAAGCCGAAGCGTGCCGACCTTGCTGCTGCTGACCGCTGCGAGCCGGTCCGCTCCGTTGCCACTGCGCTTGCAGGCGACTTGGCGGCCGGCTCTTGCTTTCCACCAGCGCCGTGTTTCCGGCGCCGGGACTGGCCGGTTTCGCGCTGCCACCCAATCTGCCCGCCCTATGTCACGTCCTGGTTGGTATCTCCCTCGATTTTAGGATTGTGAAAAAACAAACGACCGTTATTATCATACCAAGAAGGGAGAGGCATCATGATGGGTGACGTCTGCGTGGTCACGGGCGGCGGCGGCGGCATCGGGCGCGAGGTCTGCGCCCTCTTGGCCCGATCCGGCGCGGATGTGTTCATGGTCGATCTACCGGAGGCGGCGGCAGCCGGCTCGAGCGCCCTGGCCGGGGAGCGGCATCGGGTGACCGCCATGGGTCTCGACGTCACCTCCCCACGCGACGCTGAGGCCTGCATCGCCGAAATCCTCGGCTCCAAAGGCAAGATCGACGCGTTGTTCTGCCTGGCCGGCGTGGTGCGCAATGCGAAGCTGCCGGCGGTGACGCCGCAGGATTTCGACCTCACCATGAGCACCCACGCGACCGGCACCCTCAACTTCATTCGTGCCGTCGTGCCGCCGATGAAGGAGCGGGCCTACGGCCGGATCGTCGTGACCAGCTCCGTGGCCGCTCTCGGAACCGTCGGCGGCACGAGCTACGCCGCCGCCAAGGGCGCCGTGGAAGGCATGATGCGCTCTGCCGCGGTGGAGCTGGCGCGCCACGGCATCACCGTCAACTGCGTCGCGCCCGGCATCGTGGATGTCGGGCTCTACCGCCAGCAGCCGGAGAAGCAGCGCAACCACATGCTGGACCGCACCCCCATGCGGCGGGCGGGCGAGCCGCGCGAAATCGCCGAATGCTACCGCTTCTTCGGCTCCCGCGAGGCGAGCTTCGTAACGGGGCAGACGCTTTACGCCTGCGGCGGCGCATCGGTCGGCGCCTTTGTCTGAAAGCCGGCCGATGGTTTCGCCGCAGACCGGGGTCGAGCTTCGCTTCGAGCGCACCCGCAAGACGGGCATCGTGCGCGAGGTCGCCCCCGGCATTCACTGGATCAGGATTCCGCTTCCCTTTCCTCCCTATGCGGTGAACGCCTGGGCGCTCCGGGACGGCGGCGGCTGGACGGTCGTCGACACCGGCGCCTTCGTCGAGGAGGCGCTGGACTGCTGGCGTTCGGCCGCGCGCGATCTCGGCGCGGCCGGCGCTCCGGTGAGGCTCCTCGTCACGCATGCCCATCCCGACCATTGCGGAAGCGCCGGCTGGTTCGCCCGCGCCTTCGGCGCCTCCCTGCTGATGTCGCGCACCGAATGGCTGCTTGCCACGATGTACGGCCAGGAAACCCAGCTTTCGATAGAGGGGCGCAACGCCGTCTTCTATGGCCTGTGCGGCGCCGATCCGGACACGATCGACGCCCTCGTCACCGGCGACCCGAGCTATCGCTTCGTCGAGGCCATGCCCCCCGTCTTCCGCCCCTTGCGGGACGGGGAAACCATCGTGGCGGGGGGATCCGCTTGGACGGTGATGATCGGCGAGGGGCACAGCCTTGAGCATGTGTGCCTTCACAGTCCCGAGCGGAACATCCTCATTGCCGGCGACCACCTCCTGCCGCGCATCGTGCCCACGATCGGCGTCAATCCCTTCGAGCCGGATTCGGACCCCCTCAACGCATATCTGCGCTCGCTGCCGCAGTTCCGCGCCTGCGCCCCCGACGTGCTCGTGCTGCCCGGCCACGGAACGCCCTTCGTCGGGCTTCATGCCCGGATCGACGAGCTGGAATCGTTCTACGAGGAGACGCTCGCGGCGGTGCGCGATGCCTGCCACGTGCCGGCTACGGTTCTGGACGTGGTCCGCGGGACGGTGGGAGAGGTCGCGGAAATCCGCATGCAGCGCATCCATCTGATGGAGGCCGCGGCGCGGCTGTCGGCGCTGGTCGCCCGCAGGCAGATCAGGCGCGCGATCGCCGGCGGGCAATGGCTGCATGAGCGCGTCTGAGCATTCGCCGCCCGCTGCCGCGCGGGAAGGGGTCCGCCAGGCGATCTCGTTCTGCCGCATATGCACCGGCGGATGCGGCGTGCGGCTGGACATCGATGCGGAAGGCGGCATCGGGCGGATCACGGGCGACCGCGAGAATGCGCTTTCCAACGGCTATGCCTGCTTCAAGGGGCTTCAGTCCGCCGCCGCGCACCGCAGCCCGAGCCGATTGCTGCGCCCCCTCAAGCGCATGCCCGACGGCACCCGCGTCGAGATTCCGCTGGAGCAGGCGCTGGACGAGATCTCCTACAGGGTCCGCGACCTGATGCAGGTCGACGGGCCCGACGCCGTCGCGGTCTTCTGCGGCAACGGCGCCATACTCAATTCGACGGCGGCGCCGATGCAGCGCGCCTTCCTGCGCGCCATCGGCTCGCGCCAGTATTTCTCCACGCTCACCATCGACCAGTCCGCGAAGATGGTGTCGCGCGGCCGCCTCGGCTCCTGGCAGGCCGGAATCCCCGAGCTGGAGGACATGCAGGTGCTGCTCGTGTTCGGCGCCAATCCGCTTGTGTCCCATGCCGGCACGGGCGTGCTGAACGCCGATCCGGTGAAGCGGCTCAAGGCGGCCAGGGAGCGCGGGCTGAGGCTGATCGTCGTCGATCCGCGCCGGTCGGAGACGGCGGCCTTCGCCGACCTTTCGCTCCAGCCCTATCCGGGGCAGGACGCGGCGATCGCCGCCGCGATGCTGCGGCTCATCCTCGCCCATGGCTGGGAAGACGTGGCGTTCTGCGACCGGCATGTCGGGGCCGACCGCATGGCCGCGTTGCGCCTGGCGGTGGAACCCTATCGCGCCGAAGACGTCGAGCGGAGCGCCGGCCTCCAGCCGGGGCAGCTCCTCGCCGCCGCAGCGCTGTTCGCGCGCGATGCACGGGTCGGTTGCGCCTATGGCGCGACGGGTCCCGACATGGGGCCGGCATCGAATCTCGCGCAGCACCTGATCGACTGCCTCAACGTCGTCTGCGGGCGATTCCTGCGTGAAGGCGACCCCGTCAAGCGCCTCAACGTGCTCGATGCTCCGGGCGAGATCCGCGCCGAGGTGCTGCCGCCGGACCGGGACTGGGAGAAGCGGCCGCCGAGCCGGATCCGCGGCGTGGGCGACATCTATGGCGAGCGGCCGAGCGGCACCTTGTCGGACGAGATGCTGACGCCGGGCGCGGGGCGCATCCGCGCATTGTTCGTCGACGGCGGCGACCCGGCGACGTCGTTGCCCGATCGCGCCAGGGCCTTGCGGGCGCTCCGGTCCCTCGACCTGCTCGTGGCGATCGAGCCGTGGCCGACGCCGACCTCCCGGCTGGCGCATTATGTGCTGCCGCCCCGGCTGCAATATGAGCGCGCCGACCTTTCGCTCCGGCTGAACGGACGCTCGGTCTGGCCGGGCGCGTGGGCCCAGTTCACGCCGGCGATCGTGGACCCGCCCGCCGGCGCCGACGTGACCGACGACTGGCATGTGTTCTGGGCGCTGGCGAGCCGGCTGGGCCGGGCGGTTTCCTATGCCGGGCAGGAGCTGCCGGCCGACCGTCCTCCGACGACGGAGCAGCTTCTGGAGCTACAGGCCCGGGGAACGCATGTGACGCTGGACGAGCTTCGGCGCTGTCCGCACGGCCTCGGACTCGACACCGGCGGCAGGAAGGTGCTGCCGGCCCGCGATCCGCTCACCCGCTTCGACGTGATGCCGCGCGATGTCGCGGAGGAGTGCGCGGCATATTTCCGGCGGCATGTGGGCCCGCATCATTTCGAGCGCGACGGCCGGCGCTTCTCGCATCTGCTCGCGGTGCGCCGCATGCGCGATTTCTTCAACTCCACCGGCGTGCGCATCGAGGCCATTCGCGCGCGCAATCCCCGCAATCCCGCCTATCTGTGCCCGCAGGACATGGCCGCGATCGGGGTGGCGGAAGGCGACCGCATCGTCCTGGAGACGGCGCACGGCTCGGTGGTGGCGGTGGTCGAGGCGGACGAGAAGCTGCGGCCGGGCGTGGTCTCGATCGCGCACGGATGGGGCGATCTGCCCGATGGCGGCGAAGCCGCCGAAGGGTCCGGCGTCTGCGTGAACGAGCTGACCGAAACCGTCCGCCATGTCGAGACGATCAATGCCATGCCGCAGATGACGGCGATACCCGTCGACATCCGCAGGCTGGAGGGCGGCGGCCGCTGACGGCCTTCGGGCTCAGGCCGTCTCGGCGAAAATCTCCCGGCCGATCAGCATGCGGCGGATTTCCGTGGTGCCGCCGCCGATCTCGTAGAGCTTGGCGTCGCGGACCAGGCGCTGGGCGCTGGTCTCGTTGCTGTAGCCGTTGGCGCCCAGCGCCTGCATGGCCTGCAAGGCCACCTGCGTGGTGCGCTCGGCGACGAAGAGGTAGACGGAGGCCGCGTCCTTGCGGGTGATGGTGCCGCGATCCGCCGCGGCGGCGGCGGTGAACACATAGCTCTGGCACGCGCTCAGCGTGGCGTACATGTCGGCAATCTTGGCCTGCATGAGCTGGAATTCGCCGATGGGTTGCCCGAACTGGCGCCGCTCGTGCAGGTAGGGGGCGACGAGGTCGACGGCCGCCTGCATGATGCCCACGCACTGGCTCGACGCGATGACCCGCTCGTAGTCCAGCCCGCCCATCAGGACGCGAACGCCGCCATTGACCTTGCCCAGCACGTTCTCGACCGGAACGCGGCAATTGTCGAACACCAGCTCGGCCGAGCCTGAGGCGCGCATGCCCCACAGGTCGAGCTTGCGGCCGACCGAGAAGCCCTCGCACGTGCCGTCGACGAGAAAGGCGGTGATGCCCCGCTTGCCCGCTGCCGGGTCCGTCTTGGCGTAGACCAGCGCAAGGTTCGCATGCGAGCCGTTGGTGATCCAGAGCTTGGAGCCGTTGAGCAGATAGTGGTCGCCCTTCAGGGTGGCGGTGGTCCGCATCGACACGATGTCGGAGCCCGCTTCCGCCTCCGTCATGGCGATGGCGCCGACCAGCGCGCCGGAAAGCAGCCCCGGAAGGTAGCGGGCCTTCTGCTCGCCGGTGGCGTTGCGGCGGAACTGGTCGATCATCAGGCTGGAGTGCACGCCGTAGCACATCGCCACCGCGGCGCTGGTGCGCGCCAGCTCGGAAAGCACCGCGCAATGCTCCACATAGCCCAGGCCGCTGCCGCCGTCCGCCTCGTCGGCGATCAGCCCGAGCAGCCCCGCTTCGCCGAGCCGCGGCCAGGCATAGGCGTGGAAGCGGTCCTCGCGGTCGTGCGCGGCCACGTTGGGCTCTATCACCTCGCGGGCGAAGCGCGCCGCGGTGTCCACGAGCATGCGCGTGGTTTCGTCGAGGCCGAGGTCGAGACCTTTCATGGTGCGTTCCATCAGACGATGCGGCGGTCAGCGCGGAAGGCCGGACCAGTTGGCGATGTTGTTGCGCTGGATGGCGGAAGACCCGCCGATGATCGGCATGACGAGAACGTCGCGCACGTAACGCTCGATGTCGAATTCCTTCACATAGCCATAGGCGCCGAAGATCGTCTGGCTTTCCAGCACGATCGACCTGGCGGCTTCCGTCACGAACAGCTTCGTCATCGAGGTCTCGACGCCGGACGGGATGTGCTGGTCGGCCAGCGAGGCCGCGTGATAGGTCAGCAGGCGCGCCGCATGCAACTGCGTCTTCATGTCGGCCAGCTTGTGCCGGATGGACTGCAAGGCCGCGATGGGCTTGCCGAACTGCCGGCGCTCGGTGCTGTAGGCCCACGCATCCTCGAACGCCGCGGACGCGATGCCCAGCGCCATCGCCGCCACCTCCAGCTTCTCGACGTCGAGGCCGACGCCCGCGATCATGGTCCAGCCGCGGTTCCACCCCTCTTCGCCGCCGACGAGATTTGCGGCCGGCACCCTGACATTGTCGAAGGTCACGTCGGTCGTCGCCGCGCCCTTCAGGCCCATGCCGTCGATCGGGGTGATGGTCACGCCCTTCGCATCGGGCGGGACCAGGACCATGGAAAGATTCGCATAGCGCTTGCCGGCGCGGTCCGAACAGGCGAGCGTGTAGATGTAGTCGCAGATGTTGGCGCCGGAGCAGAAGCGCTTGTTGCCGTTGACGACCAGCATGTCTCCGTCGCGCTCGACGGTCGTCTTGACGCTGGCGAGATCCGCGCCCACGTCCGCTTCCGTCCAGCCATAGGCGAACATGATCTCCCCGGCCGCGATCCCGGGAAGCAGCGTGCGCTTCTGCTCCTCGGAGCCGCAGTCGACGATGTTCATCCCGGCGTAGCAGGCCGACATGATGTAGGGTATCGCGACCGCCATGCTGCGCCGCGAGAGCTCCTCGATGACGACCAGCGTGGCCAGGATGTCGCGGCCGGCCCCGCCATGCTCTTCGGGTATGGTGAGGCCCATCACGCCCATGCGGCCGAGCTCGTCGAAGACGTCGCGGGGGAAGACGTTCTTCCCGTCCCACTCCCGGGCCTTGTGCCGCGGCATGTGCACGTCGACGAAGCGCCGCAGCGAATCCTGCAACATCCCTATATGTTCGGGCAGCTTCACGATCCGGACTCCAGTCGGGCGGGGCTAGGCGAACCGGGTGTTCAGCATCGCGCCTGGGTGCGGGCGCACCTCCAGGCAGCGCACCGAGGCGAGCGACAGATACCAGAGCAGCAATTCGTGGCGCGAGCCGATGCCGAGCCGCTGGAAGGCGCGCTTGCGGTAGGTCACCACGCTCTCCTCGGCGATGCCCAGGGTCGACGCGATGCCGGCGATCGAGATGCCGTAGAGAATCTGCGAGCAGACCTCCAGCTCGCGCCGGGGCAGCCTGACGTCGGCCAGCGAGACCGTCTCCTCGATCTGCTCCAGCGACTTCAGGCCGAGGAAGGGGTTGCGCATGCGCTCGTTGACCTGCGCATGCTTGGCGATGAGCGAGATCAGCGGGCTGGCCATCGTCGCGATGCCGGCGATGTCCTTCTCCTGAAACGCTCCGCATTTCACCGAGCGGGTCACAGTCAGCCCGTAGCGCTCGCCTCCGCACGCGCCCCAGATCATCACGAGGTCGGCGATCCGCGCCCGGCGCGACAGCCTGTCGTGCAGGCGCAGATCGTCTATGCGGCTCGGGTCGATGCGGATGAGCAGCGGGCTCCGGGTCGGGCCGCGCGACAGGGTCTCCGCAACCGCGGGATGGTCCAGCCAGTAGTCCTCGGGCGCGCCCGGGGCCGCCGCGGAACCGGGCGCATCGTCGATCTCGCCGGAGCGGACGAGCTCGACGCCGGAATCGAGCACCTTGTACATGCGGCAGCCGTCGGCCCCCACGGTCTCCTTCAGCAGGGAAGCGAGCTGAGGCTCGAATGCTTCCGTGCCGATCGAGTCGATCAGCATGTAGTGAACGGACGGCCGACCGACGTCGATCGCCTCGATGTGCAGAATCTCGCAACTGGACATGACGCTCCTCCGCATTCCTGTCGTGCGACCGGCAGGCGGCCGGACGGTGTCTGAAGACGCTCGGCGGTCTCCGAGGACCGGTGCGATGCGCTGCTCTCCCTGAGAAATACTAACGTACGTTTTTTTATTTGGGCGCGCAATAGCCGATTTGGCCCGCATGGCCCGCCGCCCGTCCCCATGCATCCGCCCCTGTCCCGCCCGTCCCTGTGCCGAGGGACTTTGGCGCATGCCTCAATCGTCGTACGAGGCAGTCACGTTTGAGGTTCACGGGCTTTGCGAGCGCAGGAGGGTGTCATGCTTAAGGGTGCGGCAGTCATCGTCGGGGGATCCGGCGGGATCGGGCAGGGGATCTGCCATGCATTCGCGGGCGCCGGCGTGCCGGTCGTCCTCACCTATCGCTCGGGCAGGGCCGTGGCGGAAAAAATCTGCGGGCAGATCGACGAGGCCGGCGGCCGCGCCGTCGCGCTGCATTGCGACGTGACGAAGCCGGACACGATCGACGCGGCGCTTGCCGCGGGACGCGCGGCGTTCGGGGACATCGGCACCGTCGTGCTGGCGGCCGGCCCCAGCGTCGGCCAGGAATATGTCTCGAAACTGACGGCGCAGGCCGCGCGCGAGGCCTTCGACACGGACGTCGTCGGCTTCCTCACGCTCGCGCAGAAGTCGATTCCGCTGCTTCGCGAACGCGGCGGCGGCAGCGTCGTGGCGCTGAGCTCGATCGCCGTTCACCGCTTCCTGCCGAAGGACATCCTCGGCGGCCTGCCCAAGTCCGGCGTCGAGATGCTCTGCCGCGCCTTCGCCAAGGAGGAAGGACGATACGGCATCCGCTTCAACTGCGTGGCGCCGGGGTTCATCGAGGCCGGCCTCGGCAAGAAGTTCATGGACGAGCTGTACACGCCCGACGTCTGGGACCGTCAGCGCAAGGAGACGCCGCTGCGCCGCTTCGGCCAGCCCTCCGACATCGGCGAGGCGGTGCTGTTCCTGGCTTCCGACAGGGCCAGCTTCGTCACCGGGCAGACGCTCGTCGTGGATGGCGGCTTCTGCCTCTGAGGCGGCCGTCGCCCGCGCGTGCCCGGTCCCCCATAAGGGGACGTGCCGGCCAGCCTCCCCGTTCGTAACCAGTGATCGTGATCCGTACTACGAGCGGCGGTCGGCATCCTCCCGGCGGACCGCGCAACGGGGAGTGACGAACGTGCCCATGCTCATGATTCCGCCCCTCCGTCCCGGCGTCCGGACGGATCCGCTTTGCGCAATCGCGGGTTCATGACGACATGGCATCCCCTTTCGTACGGACCGAGCGCGACGGGCATACGCTCATTGCCGTCATCGACAATCCGCCGGTCAACGCGCTGCATCCCGACGTATCGAACGCGATCCTCGACGTGGTGCGCGAGGCCGAGCGCGACACCTCCGTCCGCTCCTTCATCCTGACCGGCAACGGGCATTGCTTCGTCGCGGGCGGAGACATCAAGTACTTCACCGGCCTCGACCGGCACACGGCGGCCGAGATGGCCCTGACGGTCCAGGCCATGCAGGCTGCGCTGCACGACCTGCGCGTGCCCGCGATCGCCGCGCTCAACGGCCATGCGCTGGGCGGCGGGCTGGAGCTGATGATGGCCTGCGACATCGCCATCGCGGAGGAGCAGGCGCTTCTGGGGCTCACCGAGGTCCGGCTCGGCCTCATCCCCGGCGCCGGCGGCACGCGCATGCTGTGCCGCATGGTCGCGCGCGGCACCGCCAAGCGGCTGCTGTTCACCGGAGACAAGATCAAGGCGGCGGAAGCCGCGGCAATGGGCCTTGTCGATCAGGTGGTCCCGCAGGGACAGTCGCTGGCCAGGGCCAGGGAGCTGGCCGGCCGCATCAACGCGGCCGGGCCGCTTGCCGTCGCCGCGGCCAAGAAGTCGGCGAATTTCGGCCTCGACCATTCCCTCGACGAGGGCCATCGCCGCGAGGTCGAGCTCTTCGCCGCACTGTTCGAAAGCGCCGATCACCGCGAGGGGATCGAGGCGTTCCTGTCGCGTCGCCCGCCGAACTTCACCGGCGCATGATCCGACCCGCTCCCTTAAAAGCCAGGTGATGTCATGAAGCTGTGCGTCGTCCACATCAACGCGGAGAAGGGTTCCGGTCCCTACACCGCCCAGATCGATTCCGTCTTCGACCGGGTGAAGCAGCCGGGCACCGCGATCACCCATCGCTACGCGCGGCTGAAGCGCGCGTCCGACACGATCTACGCCTATCCCTACTACATCAATTCCCTCGATGTCGTGCACAGGTGCCACGAAGCCAGCAATGACGGGTTCGACGGCATCCTGGTCGCCTGTTCCGGCGATCCGGGCGTCATCCAGGCGCGCTCCGTCTCCAGGGTGCCGGTGGTCGGCCCGTTCGCCGCAACGATGCACCTCGCCTGCGAATACGGGCTCAGATTCGGCGTGGTCACCGTCGAGGACAGGCCCTGGCTCGAGGCCGTCCACACCATCGTCGACGCCAACGGGATGCGGTCGCGGTGCAGCGGCATCCGCAGCATCGAGACGACCTCGACCGCGGCGTTCACGCAGGGGTTCGTCGATCCCGCCGGGGTCATCGCCGACATCGAGCGCCAGTCCAGGCGGCTGGTCGCCGAGGGCGCGAACTCGATCATACTGGCCAGCGCCGGCCTGAGCTGCATCTGCGCGGCGGCCGGCTTCACCCAGCTCGGCGATCTCGGCGTGCCGGTGTTCGACGTCCTCACCGTCGGGCTGAAGACCCTGGAGATGCGGGTCGAGCTCACCGCCAGGGGCGGCTTCCCGGTGACGAGCCGCGTCGGCCTGACCGAGCTTCAGGATCCCGCGGACACCGCGCGCGTGAAAGCCCAGTTTGCGATCCAGATCTGAAAACGCTGAAAGAGAGACGAGCAATGGAGAAGACCCCGCTGGCCGCGACGATGTTCCTCACCGAGGAGGAACTCGCATTCCGCGAGGTCGTGCGGCGTTTCATGCGCGACGAGGTGGCTCCGCTGGTCCCCGAGATGGAGGCCAAGGGCGCGCCCCCGGACGGGCTGCTCCGGCGCATGGGCGATGCCGGGCTTCTCGGCACGTTCCTGCCCGAGGACTATGGCGGCGCCGGCGCCTCGCTGATGACGCGCGCGATCGTGGCCGAGGAAACGGCGCGGACCAATGCCGGCCTCGATGCCGTGCTCTTCGTCAACATCAGCCTGGTGGCGCGGCATCTGGCGAAGTACGGAACGCCGGCGCAGAAGGATAAATACCTGCGGCCGCTCGCCACCGGCGCCGCCTCCGCCTCCATCTGCATCACCGAGCCGCAGGGCGGCTCCAACGCGCTCAGCCCGAGGACGACCGGGCGCAGGGACGGCGACGGGTGGGTGGTCAACGGCCAGAAGACGTTCATAACCAACGCGCCGATTTCGTCCTTCTTCCTCGTCTTCGCGCGCACGAGCGGCGAAGACCGGCGGGTGCGGGGCGGCACCTGCTTCATCGTCGACCGCGACGCACCCGGCCTCGGCATCGGCAAGCCCTTCGACAAGCTGAGCCTGCGCTCCTCCCCGACCGCCGAGGTGTTCTTCGACAATGTGCGTCTCGGCGCGGACCAGATATTGGGCGAGCCGGACAACGGCTTCGCGATCCTTCTCGACGGGCTCGACCTCGAGCGCGTGTTCGAGGGCGCCAGCAACACCGGCATCGGCCAGGCCTGCCTCGACGTGGCGGTGCCCTATGCGCTTGAGCGCAAGGTCTTCGGCTCGCCGATCTCCGAGTACCAGATGATCCAGGACAAGATCGCGCGCATGGCCGCCGGCGTGGAGATCTCGCGGACCATGTTCTACAGCCTCATCCGGGCGTGCGAACGGGGCATCAACGTCAACAGCGAGGCTGCGATGCTGAAGCTGTATTCGGCCGAGATGGCCGTGCACAACTCGCGCGAGGCGGTCCAGATCCTCGGCGGCGCGGGCCTCATGGAAGACTATCCGGCGGCGCGCCTCTACCGGGACGCCAAGCATCACGAGATCGGCGCCGGAACCAGCGAGATCCAGAAGCTGATCATCAGCAAGGAGACGCTGAAGCACTATCGCTAGCGCGAAACGGGGCCGGTTCGCGACCGGCCCCTTTTTCGTCCTGCCTTATTCTTCCTACAGGCGCTCGATGATGGTGGCGTTGGCCATGCCGCCGCCCTCGCACATGGTTTGCAGGCCGTAGCGCTTTCCCCTCTGGCCGAGCGCGGCGATCAGGCTCGTCATGATCCGCGCGCCCGAGGCGCCAAGCGGATGGCCGAGCGCGATGGCGCCGCCGTTGACGTTCAGTCTGTCGGGATCGGCGCCCGTTTCGATCGCCCAGGCGAGCGGGACCGAGGCGAAGGCCTCGTTCACCTCGAAGAGGTCGATGTCCGCCATCGCCATGCCCGCCTTCTTCAGCGCCATCGCCGTCGCCGGAATCGGTCCGTCGAGCATGAGCACGGGGTCGGACCCGCAGACGGCCATCCGGTGGACGCGCGCCAGGGGCGGCAGGCCGACGCGCTTCAGGCCGCGCTCGTTGACGACGAGGAGCGCCGCGGCGCCGTCGCAGATCTGGCTGGCATTGGCCGCGCTGATGCGGCCGCCCTCCTTCAGCGGCTTGACCTGGGCGATTGCCTCGAGGCTGGCGTCGGGCCTGATGCCCTCGTCGCGCTCGTGCAGGGCCTCGCCGCCGTCGGCGAGCGCGACCGGAACCGGGACGATCTCCCCGGCGAAGCGGCCCTCGTTCATCGCCGCGGCAGCCTTGCGGTGGCTCGCCAGGGCAAAGCGGTCGAGGGTCTCCCGGTCGAGCGCATATTTGCGGGCCAGCATCTCGGCGCCGTCGAACTGGCTGGGCTCGACCGCATAGCGCTCCTCGAAGCGGCGGCCCCGGTAGTGCCCCATGCCGTTGGCCTCCGGCAGGGTCGACGCCACGAGCATCGGCACCCGCGTCATGCTTTCCACGCCGCCGGCGATCACGACGTCCATCGTGCCGGACATCACCGCCTGGGCGGCGAAGTGGACCGCCTGCTGCGACGAGCCGCACTGCCTGTCGATCGTCACGCCGGGCGTGGAGAGCGGCAGGCGCGACGACAGCACCGCCGTGCGGGCGACATTCTGCGACTGCTGGCCGACCTGCTGGACGCATCCGAAGACGACGTCGTCGACGGCCTGCGGATCCGCTCCGGTGCGGTCGAGCAGGGCGTCGATGACGAACCCGCCCAGATCGGCCGGATGCCAGTCGCGGAGCCGCCCGTTCCGCCGCCCTCCGGCCGTGCGAACCGTGCCGACGATATAGGCCTCTGCCATGCTCCCCTCGCGATTGACTAGGATGAAGCATTAGATATGATCGCAAGGAAAATTACAAACGTTCGTTTGTTTTTCTGGCGAACTTCTTTCCCTCCGGGACCACTGATGGCGCTGCTCTTCGAACCGTTCCGCATTCGCGACGTGTCCCTTCCGAACCGGGTGATGATCTCGCCCATGTGCCAGTACAGCGCTGACGCCGCCGGCCATGCCTCGGACTGGCACCTTGCGCATTACGGCCGCTTCGCCATGGGCGGAGCGGGACTGGTGGTCGTCGAGGCGACGTCGATCGTGCCGCAGGGCAGGCTGAGCTACGGCGACCTCGGCATCTGGAGCGACGATCACGTGGCCGGGCTGGCGCGCGTCGCGGCGTTCATCAGGTCGCAGGGGTCGACGCCGGGAATCCAGATCGCCCATGCCGGGCGCAAGGCCTGCACCCAACGGCCGTGGCACGGCAACGGGCCGCTGGGGCAGGCCGACATGGACGAGAGGGGCGAGGTTCAGTGGCCGCTCGAATCCGTCACGACGGAACCCGCCGGCGAAGGCCATGCCGCCCCGCGCGCGCTGACCGTCGACGACATCTCGTCGCTGATGGGCGAGTGGGCCGCCGCCGCCCGCCGGGCGCGCGAGGCCGGCTTCGAGGTCGTCGAGATCCATGGCGCGCACGGCTATCTCGTCCATTCCTTCCTGTCCCCGCTGTCGAACACCCGCGCCGACGGCTATGGCGGCGGCCTCGAGGGCCGCATGCGCTTCGCCGTCGAGGCGGCGCGCGCCGTCCGCACGCAGTGGCCCGTCGAACTGCCGCTGTTCTTCCGGATTTCCGCCCTCGATGCGGCGCGGGATGGTTGGAGTCTGGACGATTCGGTCGTTCTCGCGCGCGCGCTGGCGGCGGAGGGTGTCGACCTGATCGACTGCTCGTCGGGCGGCATCGGCGCCGACTATTCGATCATCCCCCGTGGGCCGGGCTTCCAGGTGTCCTTCGCCGACCACGTGCGGGCCAAGGCCGGCATCCCGACGGCCGCGGTCGGGCTGATCACCGATGCCGGGCAGGCGGAAGCCATACTGGCCGGCGGCCACGCCGATCTGGTCGCCATCGGCCGGGAAGCGATGTTCAATCCGAACTGGCCGGTCCAGGCGCGGCTGGCGCTGCTGCCGGAGCGGCGTTTCAGCGACTGGCCGCCGCAGGCCGGATGGTGGTTGCAGCGGCGCAAGCTCGGACAGCAATCCGCGAAGCGTTAGTCCGGGCGCATCGCCGTGCGCCGGCCGCTCGCTGCGGCTTCGGCGAGCCGGTGGACGGCGAGGTGACGGTCGACCGCGGCCCGGAAGTCGGGCGCGGTGCGGCTGCCGGTCATAAGGTCCCGCAGGACCGCCGCATAGGCATGCGCGACGGTGTAGGACAGGTCGCCGCGGCTGAAGGGAAACAGCTCGAAAGATTTCGGCGTCTCCAGTTCGGCGAGCTGCGCGGCGCCCTTCGTGGTCCCCAGGATTCGCACCTGGCCATACTGGAGGTGGCCGTTGGGGCCGGTGACGACTATGTCGCCGCCGGTTCCGTTGATCTCCCAGTGGAAATTGGTGCCGGCCGAGAGTCCGCCGCGGTAATGGCCGCTGAAGGCCGCGCCGTTGGCCAGCAGCCCGGAAACCACGATCTGGTCGGGCGCCGAAACGGGCACGTCCTCTCCCGTCTCCTCGATGTGGACGGTCGTGCGTCTGTTGGCGATCACGGCGCTCGCCTGCGAAAGCGGGCCGAGCACGTGCTCGACCGCGTCCAGCGTGTGGGCGAAAGGGATCGTCAGCATCGTGGCGCCGTTCGCAGCATTGGTGAGGTAGAGGCTCGCCTGCGGTATCGTGGCGCCCCACCGCGCGCCCGAGCCGATCAGGGTGGTCGACAGAACCTCGCCGACATAGCCGGCTTCGACGAGGTGCCTGACATAGTTCACCTGCGGCGCCGCGCGCGCCTGCAAGCCGACGAAGGTTCGCACGCCGGCGGCCTCCGCTTCGTCGCGAAGCATGATCGCCTCCGCGAGGTCGAGGCCCAGCGGCCATTCGCAATAGACCGCCTTTCCGGCCCGCAGCGCGGCCCGCACCAGCGCCGCGTGCCCGGGAACCTTGACCGCGACGACGACGAGATCGACGTCCGGGTCCAGCGCCAGATCCTCCGGGCGATGGTAGGCGCGTCCGATGCCGTGCCTTTCGCCGGCCGCTGCCGCGGACTGCGGCGAGGACGCCGACAATGCGACGATCTCGACCTCCGAGAACCGTCGCAGGGCCGGGAGATGGGCGGTCGCCGCCCAGCCGCCTTTGGCGCTCAGGCCGATTATTCCAACGCCTATCTGTGCCATGCCGGTCGCCTTCCGCGTTGCTGCGATCGTCAAATCCGGCATTCTATCCGCATCCGGCGGGCGCATGCGTCACCCGCCCTAGGGACATAGCCGCGTCGACGCGACGGCTAGTCTGTGTTCTCGTGGACGATCCAGCGAGAGGAGCAAAAATGCCCAAGCACATACTGCTTGCCATGACGAATGCGGTGGAGGGGCAGGAGGACGAATTCAACGACTGGTACAACAACCGGCACCTGCACGACGTCGTGAAGGCGCCGGGCATCGTCGCCGCACAGCGCTTCGTGCTCGACGACACCCAGCGTTATTCCGGACCGTACCCGTTCAAGTACGTCGCGATCTACGAGATCGAGTCGGACGAGGTGCAGCCGGTTATCGACTATATCGACAAGGTGATCGGCACGGACGCCATGCCCGTCTCGCCGGCGATGTCGAGCGAGCCGCGCGTTCGCGGCGCCTATTTCCGGCCGATCTCCGAGCGTGTCCTGAAGAAGGGCTGAGGACGAAGCAGGGCGGAGCGTCAGGCGTTCCGCTCCGACCTTTCCACCGCGATGTCGCGGAGCCTGAACTTCTGCACCTTGCCGGTCGCCGTGGTCGGCAGCTCCTGCGCGTCGACGACGAAGACATGGCGCGGCCATTTGAAGCGCGCCAGATTCGCCTTGCAGTATTCGAGGATATCGTCGGGGTTCAGCGCCGCAGTGCCGTTCGACACCACGAAGGCGGCGCCGATCTCCGACATCTTCACGTCGGGAATGCCGACCACATAGGCCTGGCTGACATCCGGCCGCCGGGTCAGAAGTTCCTCGATCTCCTTGGGCGAGACGAGCTCGCCGCCGCATTTGTAGAGCTCCTTGCTGCGGCCGGTCAGCACGATGTAGCCGTCCTCGTTGATGAAGCCGAGATCGCCGGACCGCATCCAGCCGTCCTCGCGGAAGACCGCCGCGTTTTCCTCGGGCTTGTTGTAGTAGCCGAGCATCATCTCCGGCCCGCAGGCGATGAGCTCGCCCGGCTGGCCGGGTCCGAGCAGCTCCCCGGTCTCGGGGTCGGCCACGCGGTAGAGGGCGACGCGCCCGTCGGTTTCGGGCAGGCCCGCCACGCTGCGCGGCTTCAGCCTGCCGACCGTGGTGATCAGCTTGTCCAGCGGATCCTCGGGGCGTTTGTACGCCGCGGACGACGTCAGCTCCGTCTGGCCGTAGGCGGTGGTCACCTCGTCGACGCCGAAGGCGTCGCATATGTCCTGCCAGAGCCGCACGGGCGCCTGCGCGGCCGCCGACATGACGGCATGCAGAGAGCCGAAATCGTAGTCCTTCAGCCGCGGGTGCTCAAGCAGGGCGATGCTCATGGTCGGAACCAGCAGCAGCTCGTTGACCTTCAGCCGCTCGACGGTCCGCATCACGGCCTCCGGGTCGAACTTGTCGTGCATGACGACCGAGCCGGCGGCCCAGGTGTTGGCCATCAGCCCTTCGATATAGGCATAGCTGTGATAGAGCGGCAGCGCGAACATCAGCCTGTTGCCGTCGGGCAGAGCGCGCGCAAGGCTGGCCGTGAAGCTGCAACGGAGCACGCCGTCATGCGTGTGCATGACGCCTTTCGGCAGGCCGGTCGTCCCGGACGTGTAGACGATGTCGAGCAGGTCGCGCGGGTTCACCGTCTCCGCGCGGGCCTCCAGATCGGCCTCGCTCACCTTGTCGGCCAGCGAAGCCAGCTCGCCGAACTTGAGCGCCTTGCTCGCGCGGGCGGCCTGGCCGGTCTCGTAGACGACGACCTGCCGCATTTCGGGAAAGCCGTCGAACACGCCGTCTTCCCACGAGGGCATGGCGCCGTCGATCGTCGCCAGATAGTCGGCTCCGCGGAACGTGTCCATGGCGACCACGAAGCGGGCGTCCGACTGCCGCAATATGTAGGCGAGCTCCGCCGTCCTCAGCAGCGTGTTGACGGGCACCCCCGCAGCGCCGATCGCCGCGAGGGCGAAGCGCAGCACCATGAAGTCCGGGCAGTTCGGCATGATCATCGCGACATGGTCGCCGCGCCGGACCCCGAGCGCCATCAGCGCCCGGGCGAGGGTGCGCACGCGCGAGACCGTCTCGTCATAGGTGACGGTCTCGCCGTCCGTCATCAGGAAGGGGCGTGATCCGAACTCCCTGGCCTGGCGCTCCAGATGGCGAAAGATGCTGCGCTCGGTCCATTCGGGAACCCGTGCGGCGATCGCCTGCCGACGCTGCTGGATGGTCAGCTTCTTCATGAAAGGATCACGCCTCCTCCGCGCTTTTCTCACGCCTTCCTGTTCTTTTTGTTCTTCTTGGGCGGCCCGTCGAGGAAGGACGGGTCGCCCGTCTTCTGGATGCCGCCGGTCAGGTTGTGGGCCCATTCGAAGGCTTTCCGGGGCCCTTCGGTCTTCACCTTGCCGAGCAGGTCGTTGAACCTGGAATCCATGTGTTCCATGTGGTCGAACATCAGGCCCGCCTTCAGCATGGGATAGGCGCCCATGATGTCGAAGACCATGTTCAGCGTCTGCTTGTGCATCGAGAGCAGCTTGCCCTCGCTGCGGCACAGCTTGGCGGCCAGCCACTCCACATATTCCTCCAGCTCGTCCGCCGGGACGGCCTTGGTGATCATGCCGATGCGCTCGGCCGTCTTGCCGTCGATGGAATCGCCGGTGAGAACCAGCGCCTTGGTCCAGCGCATGCCGATCGTCAGCGGCCACATGCCGAGGCTGGGCTCGAGCCCGAAGGAGCGGTTTTCGGGCGCCCCGATCAGCGTGTCCTCCGTCGCCACCACGAGGTCGGTGAAGCTGAGGAAATAGCCGGCTCCGGCGTAGCAGTAGCCGTGGAGCTGGAGGATGGTCGGCTTGGAGAACTCCCAGAGATTGCGCTGGAACCAGAAGCCGAGCCGGTTGGTCTCGCGCCTGTCTTTGTGCGCGGAGACGTCGTGGTGCTGCTCGGCCACCTCGGGCAGGTCCATGCCGGAGCAGAAGGCCGGGCCGTTGCCCTTCAGGATGACGACCTTGATGTCGTCGCGGGCCTCCCATTCGGCGAAGGTGCGGGAGATCGCCTCCATCATCCCCACCGTCATCGCGTTCAGGTGCTTCGGCCGGTTGAGGATGACGCGTCCAACCGGGCCGTCAACCTCGAACAGAACGTCGTCTTCGCTGTGTTTCGTCGCCATCCGGCACTCCATCCTTGTGAATCGCAACCGCGGTGAGCCAGGGTCGCCGCCGCGCCCAATTGCAGCAAGTGCGGGCGTGCGATCAGTCCCCTCGCCCGGGTACGAGCATCGTAGTTGCAGCTCGCGGCGGGCGCATTCCGCCGGGCTTGCGACCTTGTGCCGCCGAACGGGCGGGTCATGTACCCCATAGTAGTGACAGACGCTTGCCCCGCGCCCGTATTGGATTTCGGTGGGAGTAATCCGGTGCACGCGTGGCCCGGCGGTTGCAAGCTATCCTGTGGAGGAGATCGACAATGAAGGCTTTTGGAAGAAGGACGGTCCTCAAGATCGCGGCGGGCGCGCTTGCGCTGACGCCGCTCGTCGGGTCGCAGGCGGCGTGGGCCCAGAGCGACAAGATCCGCATCGGGCTCATCACGCAGATCAGCGGCTTCGCGCAGGCTTATGGCCTGGCGGCGCAGGCCGGCGCGCAGATCGCGGTCGACACGGTCAACGCATCGGGCGGCATCAACGGCAGGATGCTCGAGCTGGTGGTCCGCGACGACGCGGCCAAGACCGACACGACCGTGGCGCACTACCGCGACCTCGTCGGCGACGGGATCAAGCTGATCATCAGCGGACCGATCTCCGGGCCGTCCGTCGCGCTGACCCCTCTGGTCGAGCAGGACGGCGTGGTGATGATCAGCGCCGGCGCCACCAATCTCTCGATGACCCACGAGCTCCATACGCCGCAGGCCTTCCGCCTGGCGTTCACGACCGTGCCCTATCACGGCGGCCTGGTGCAGGAGGTTGCCAAGCGCAACGAGCCGATCACGGACTGGGCCGTGATCTCCAGCGATCCGCAGACCGTGCGCGACATCGTCAAGGTGATGACGACGGGCCTGCGCAAGAATTACAAGTCGCTGTACGGCAAGGAAATCACGTTCCACGAGGAGATCATCACCAAGAGCGGGGCCGGAGATTTCCGCCAGCAGCTCACCCAGCTCGCCAACACCAATGCCTCGGGGCTTCTGGTCGGCCTGATCGGGTCGGACGCCATCACCTTCTACAAGCAGGCGCGGGCCTTCGGGCTGGACGGCAAGTTCCAGGTCGTCGTCGATCTCGGCGGCGAGTTGCAGATGGCGCAGGCGCTCGGCGAGGGACTGCCCAAGAACATCTGGTCGCCGACGCCGTGGTTTGCGGGCGCCTACGCGGAGAACGAGATCGCCCGCACGCTCAACGAAAAGACGCAGGCGCAGCTCAACACCAAATACCCGTTCGGCTACGTGCAGTACGCCTACGACGCGGTCATCGCCTTCGCCGAGGGCCTGAAGGCGGCCGGCCCCGACGACCCGAAGGCGCTGGCCCAAGCGATCAGAAACGGCTCGCCCATGGGCGCCGGCGGGCCGGTGGTCTTCAGGAAGGAGGACAATTCCTATCTGGGCGATCTCACCTACCTGAACTTCGGCTCCGACGCCGGCAGCGAGGGCGGCTGGAAGATGATCGAGGTGGTGCGGATTCCGTCGAAGGATCTGATCGAGCCTGCCACGCCGGGCGCCAAGTACGAAATCCAATAGCCCGCCGCCACGGGCCGGCCACTTCCCGTGCGCGGCAGCATGCCGCGCACGGGGTGAAATCCTCGGGTCTCGCAATGTCTGGAACCGCAATCCCCGACCGGCATCTGGACGTCGAGGCGCTGTACGGACGCCGCGCGAGCGCCCGATGGGAGCGCACCGTCATCGGCGACCTGCTCGAGCGGGTCCGCTGGAGCTATCCCGACAAGGACGCCATCGTCGCCGATCCTTCCGCGTGCTCGTCGCCGGCGTTTCGCCGGCTCACCTACAGGCAGGCCGACCAGCTCGCCAACCGGATCGCCAATGCGCTGCTCGCCCGTGGCCTGAGCCGCGGCGACAGGGTGGTGTTCCTGTGCGAGAACTCGGTCGAGGCCTATGTCGCCAAGATCGGCGTCGCCAAGGCGGGACTGGTGAGCGCGCCCTTCAATCCGCGGCTCGGCCGGGACGTGCTGTGCAACCTCATCGACCGCGTCGCGCCGCGCCATGCGTTCGTCGATGCGGAATTCCGGGAGGTCGTGTCGGACCTGACCGGCCAGCGGCAGATTCCCGCAGTGGTCATTCCGGTCGGCGGTGAGCCGTCGGGCGAAGACGAGGACTTCGCCGCCTTCGCGGACGCGGCCCCGGACACCGAGCCGGACGTCGAGATCCACGCGGACGACATCTGGCAGGTATTGCCGACCTCCGGCACGACCTCGATGCCCAAGCTCGTGATGCAGTCGCATCTCTACGGCTATTTCGCCGCCTACACGTCGGCGATGACCTATACGCGGGGCCTGCGGTTCGAGGCCGACCTGCGCCTGTTCTGCCCGTTCCCGGTCATCTACCACGCCTCGGACCAGGCCCACACCTTCCCGGCCTTCCTCGCCGGAGGGACCGTCCTGCTGGCGCGGCGCAACGACCCCGAGCAGAATGCCGCGCTGGTCGCGGCGGAGCGGGCGACGGCGATGTTCGGCGGATCGTCCGGGTTCCTGCGCGCCTTTGCCGAGCACGTCGAGGCGCACAGCGACCGCCTCGACATATCCAGCCTGACCTCGATCACCTACACCTGGGCGCCGATCCATCCGGACATTGCCGACCTGCTGAAGAGGCTCTGCGGTCCCGATCTCATGATCACCGGCCATCTCGGCCAGACCGAGGTGCTGTCCACCACGCGCTTCTGGCCCGACCGCTGGCCGGAGATCTACCGGGCCGAGGCGCTGGAGAAGAACCATGTCGGGGTTCCGAATCCCTTGCTGGCCACCGCCATCCGCACCGATGACGGGCGGATCGTCGGGCCAGAAACGCCGGGCGTGAGCGGCGAGATCGTCTACCGCACGCCGGCGGTGACGGCCGGATACTACAAGGATGCCGAGGCGACGCGGCACGCCTTCGAAGGCGGATGGTTCTCCTCCGGCGACTGCGGCCAGTACGACGCGAACGGGCTGCTGGTGCTGATCGACCGCTACAAGGACATGATCAAGTCGGGCGGCGAGAACGTCTCGACCATCCGCGTGGAGGCCGTGCTCACCGATCACCCTGCGATCCGCAAGGCGGCCGTCGTCGGCCTGCCGCATCCGCGCTGGAGCGAGGCGGTCACGGCCTTCGTCATTCCGGCGGCGGGCAGGGCGCCGGACGAGGCGGAGATCATCGCCCACTGCCGGCGGCGCCTGGCCGGGTTCGAGACGCCGAAGGCGGTGGTCTTCGTCGGCTCGCTGCCCGAGACGGTCGGCGGCAAGGTGCAGAAGCAGGTGCTCCGCGCCCACTACGCGGATTTCTTCGCGCGCGGCGCCGATACGGAAGGCTGACCATGAAAGCTTCGAGAAGCCCCGTGAGCGCCGCTCTCAGGGTGGCCGGACATCTCGCCTACGACGCCGTCGTGCGGCGACGGGCGAGGACCCTGTCCGAAATCCCCGGCTCGGCCGCGCGGATAACCCCCGAATGGATGACGGCGGTGCTGTGCGCCGGCCATCCGGGCGTCCGCGTCACCGGGCTGGACATCGTCCACCGGACGATGGGCACGCACGAGCGCTGCCGCATCGCGGTGACCTACGACGTGCCGGCCGCACGGACGGGGTTGCCGACGCACGTCTTCACCAAGACGCTTCCCAGCCTCACCACCCGGATGCTCGTCGGCTTCATGGGCCATGCGCGCTACGAGATGCTGTTCTACAGGCAGATCCGGCCGCAGCTCGATATCGAGACGCCGGTCTGCTACCACTCGGCTTCCGACAAGCGGACCTTCGCGGCCATCCACGTCATCGAGGATCTCGTCGCCAGCAAGTCGTCCTCCTTCGGCGACGAGACGACGCTGCTCACCAGGGAGCAGGCCTTCGACATGGTCGACCTGCTCGCCCGCCTGCACGGCACCTTCGCCGAGAACCCGCGGCTGGCGACGGACTACAGATGGCTGGTCAACTACCATGACTGGTTCACGGTCGGGGTCGAGCGCGTCCGCACCGACCATTATCACACCAGGGCGATGACCGCCGCCGCGCATGTCATCCCCGCCGATGTCATGGCCCGCAGGGCCGAGGTCTGGCCGGCGACCATGGCGGCGCTGGAGATCCACCGTTCCGGGTTGCGCACGGTCATCCACTCCGACGTCCATGTCGGCAACTGGTACGTGACCGGAGCCGGGCGGATGGGGCTGTTCGACTGGCAGTGCGTGAACACCGGCCACTGGTCGCGCGATGTCAGCTATGCTCTCGCGACCTGCCTGCCCATCGAGAACCGGCGCGCCTGGGAGCGCGAGCTCCTCAAGCACTATCTCGAGCGCGTGAGGGAGATCACCGGCCGGCGGCTGGACTGGGACGAAGCCTGGCGCCAGTACGCGGTGCAGATGCTGCATGCGCTCACCATGTGGACGCAGACGCTGTGCCATCCGCCGTTCCAGCCGAATTCGCAGAGGGACGAGATGACCTATGAGCTGATCCGCCGCATCACGACGGCGATATCGGACCTCGAAAGCCTGGACCGGGTCCATGTCTGAGCCGTGGGCGGGCGCCTTCGCCGGCAAGGTCGTGCTCGTCACGGGGGGCTCGCGCGGCATCGGGCGCGGCATCGCGGAAGCTTTCGCCAGGGCCGGCGCGCAGGTGGCGATCGCCGCGCGGGACCGGGAGAAATGCGAGGCCGCCGCCGCCGGGATCGGTTTCGGCTGCGTCGGCTACGGAGCCAATGCCGGCGATCCCGAGGGCGCCGCTTCGGTGACGTCCGACATCGTCGACCGATTCGGCCGCATCGACGTGCTGGTGAACAACGCCGCCACCAATCCGTACAGTGGGCTGGTCATCGACGTGGATCTGCCGCGCTGGCAGAAGATGCTGGCGGTGAACCTCACCGGCCCGCTCGTCTGGAGCCAGAACGCCTGGTCGCGGTCGATGCGCGACTCCTCCGGCGGCTGCGCGATCGTCAACATCAGCTCGGTCGGCGGCCTGTGGACCAGCCGCGACCACGGCGCCTACGACATCTCGAAGGCGGCGCTGAACCACCTCACCATGCAGCTTGCCGCCGAGCTCGGGCCGAAGGTGCGGGTCAACGCCATTGCGCCCGGCCTGGTGAAGACGTCCTTCAACCGCCTGCTCTTCGTCGACGATCCCGAAGGCGCGGAAATCGCGAAGGACTATCCCGCGCGGCGGATCGGCAGGCCGGAAGACATCGCGGCCGCGGCGCTGTTTCTCGCTTCGGACCAGGCGGGGTGGATAACCGGCCAGGTGCTGGCGATCGACGGCGGCGGCCAGATCGGCTTCGCGCGCACCGGATAGCGGCGGCGGTTCAGAACAGCTCGGCCGGCGGAAGGATGCCCAGCCCGCCGTCCACGGGCAGCACGGCGCCCGTGATGTAGCTGCCGGCCCGGCCGCACAGGAGCGCGATCGGCCCGGCTATGTCGGCGTCGCTGCCCATGCGGCGCATGGGGATCCGCGAGCTCGTCTGCTTCCGGCGTTCGGCGTCCCTGGTCACGAAGGCCGTCATCCGGCTCTCGAAGACGCCGGGCGCGATCGCGTTCACCGTGACGTGCTGGCCGGCGAGCTCATAGGCCAGTATGCGCGTCAGGTGGTGCATCGCGGCCTTGGACGCGGCGTAAGAATAGGCGGATTCGGCCACGGGCCTGTCGCCCACCATGGAGCCGATATTGACCACCCGGGCCGGGTCCCCGGGCGTGGCCGCTGCCTTCAGCAGCGGCAGCAGACCCTGGATCAGTGCGAACGGACCCGCGACGTTGACGTTGATCACCTCGCCCCACGCCTTGTAGGGAAAGCTTTCCAGCGGCGCGCCCCAGGTCTTGCCCGCATTGTTGACCAGGATCGCCAGCCTGTCGGCGGCGCGCCCGACGGACGCGACGATATCGAGGATACCCTGTTCGGTTCCGACGTCTCCGGGCAACGGCTCCACCCGGCCCGCGGGTTTCTCCGCGTTGATGGAGCCGGCGGCCTCGCGGCAGGCGGCTTCCTTGCGCGAGACGATCAGGACCCGCGCCCCCGAATGCGCCAGCGCACGGGCGATCGCCATGCCGATGCCGGCCGAGCCGCCGGTGACGAGCGCCGTCTTGCCGGCGGTGGAGAACATGCTCTCGAAGCCTGTCATGCGCAGATCGGGGCTCCCTTGGGCCTCATGCCTGCTCGGCGACCAGCGCGGCCTTCAGCACCGCCGGCTTGCATGCGAGGATCTTCAAGACGATCGCGACATGCTCGCGCGCCAGCTCCTCCTTGCCGAGGCGGCCGTGCTCGCGATACCAGTTCGATATGCCCGCCAGCATCGTGAGGATCGCCAGCGCGGTCGTGTCGACGTCCGCGACCTTGAAGTCGCCGCGCGCATTGCCGTTGCGGATGATGTCCTTGAGGATCGTGCCGAAGGCCCGTCTCAGCTCCACATATTCCTCGTAGCGCTCGGTCGAGACGTTGCGCACCTCCATGTGGGCGACGAAGGCCTCGTTCCGATGCTCCGTGTGCCAAGTGACCATCAGATGCGTGAAGCGCGACACCCGCTCGACGGGGTCGCTCAGCGGCTCCAGCTCCTCCGTGATCGAATCGAGGAGGTTCTCCATGATCTCGCAGACGATCATGGACAGGAAATCTTCCTTGCTGTTGAAATAGTTGTATAGGGAGCCGCCCTGCAGGCCCGCCTCGCGGGCGAGCATCCTGATGTTCATCTTCTCGTAGCCGTGCAGGGAAAGCAGCTCTATCCCCTTCTCGCGGATCGTCTTCCAGGTTTTGTCTCTGCTCGATCCTGAAGTTCTCATTGGGTCGTCTCGTTATGTTGCAAGGGCCATGGCGCCCCGCGGCATTTGCCCTTTACGGATGTCTCCGCGGAGATCAATCCTCCCGTCCGTGCCCGTGCGACAATCCTACACGCCGGATGGCCGCATTCGGTCCCCTCAACGAGTGACATATCGGCGGAGCCGAACCCGTATCATGCCGGGACTGATACATTAACCTCCGGCGCCCGACTCGTCAGCGGACAATGTCCGGCGAAAAAGGGATGCAACCGGGTTTGGCTGCGAGGGGAGGGAGCGGTTGACTCTTCAGATTGCCTCGATGTTCGTCAGCGGCATCACGATCGCCATGACGCTTTTCCTGAACGCGGCGGGACTGACGCTGCTGTTCGGCGTGTTGCGAATCCTGAATTTCGCGCAGGGCACCTTCATCATGCTCGGCGCCTATGTCGCCGCGATGTTTCTCGCGCAGACCGCGTTCGGCCCCGGCTACTTCCTGCTGATCGGCCTCGTGGGCGGCTGCGCGGTCGGGCTGATCGGGCTGGTCATCGACATGCTGGTCTTCCGCCGCCTCCGCCATGTCGACGAGGCGGTGGCGCTCATCGCCACCTTCGCGCTGATGATCGCGGTCCAGGGCGCGGTGAAGCTCATATTCGGCTCGAACTTCATCTCCATCAGCCCGCCCTCTTCCCTCGACGGCGCCTTCTTCCTCGGACGCCTGATCGTTCCGCAATTCTCCGTCTTCGCCATTGCCGTCGGCATTTTCGTGTTCGTCGCGCTCGAATTGCTGCTGACGCGCATGTGGCTCGGCAAGGTCGTCCGCTCGGTCGCCGCCAATGCGTGGATCATGAGCGTGTTCGGCTACGACACGCGGCGATATGTCATGATCGCCGTCGGCCTCTCCTTCTTCCTGGCCGGATTCGCCGGCGCGGTTCTCGTCCCGAACCAGACATTGCAGCCCACGCTGGGCAACTCGATCATCATCCAGGCCTTCACCGTCGTGATCGTGGGCGGGCTGGGCAGCATCCGCGGCGCCTTCATCGCGGCCCTGCTGCTCGGCTTCGCCGAGTCGATCGGCTCGAAATACGTGCCGAGCATGGCCTTCTACATCGCCATCATCCTGATATTGCTGGTCCGCCCGCAAGGCATCGTGCCCACCGGCGCGGCCATGGCCGGCGCTCCGCAGGGCGGCTTCTTCGACTGGCTGAAGCGGCGCCCGCCCGCCCGGGACGAGGCGCGGGCGAACCGCCCGGCCGCCGCCGTCCGGCAGGGCGCGCGCGCGCGCCTGGACGCCGGCTGGTCGACCGGCTCGCTGGCGGTCGGCGCGCTGGTCGCAGCCGTGGCGGTGACCGTGCCGTGGTGGGCCAATGACGGCCTGATGTTCATCGCCGGCTTCGTGCTGCTGGAGGCGCTGTTCGCGCTCTCGTGGAACCTGCTGTTCGGCTATGCGGGCCTGGCGACCTTCGGCCATGCCGCCTTCTTCGGGATAGGCGCCTATGCGATCGCGCTCGTGCTCAAGGAGAATACCGCCATTCCGTTCTTCGCCGGCCTCGTCGGCGCCGGCGCGATCGGCATGGTGATCGCGGTGCTCATCGGCTTCCTGGCCCTGCGGCGTTCGGGCGCGCTGCAACTCGCCATCCTGACGCTCGCCCTCGCCGAGATCATCCGCATCCTCATCAGCTACAGCGGCACGCTGGGCTATGACGAAGGCATCAGCGCGATCCCGCGCCCGGTCCTCGACTTCGGGCTGTTCGAGCTCTCGCTGCGATCGAACGCGGCCTATTACTGGTTCCTGTGCGCGGCCTTCGCGGTGCTCGCCCTCGTCATGTGGCTGCTCACCCACAACGCCTTCGGCCGCACCTTGCGGTCCATCCATCAGGACCCGGAGCGCGCCGCCTTCATCGGCATCAACATCAACCGCTACCGCCTCATGGCCTTCGTCGCGGCGAGCGGGCTTGCGGCGGTGATCGGCGGCCTTGCGGCGCCCCTGACCCAGATCGTCACGCCGGAGAGCCTGGGCGTGGCGAAATCGGCCGCGCCGATGCTCAATGCGCTGCTCGGCGGCGCGTCGACCTTCTGGGGGCCGGCGGTCGGCGCGCTGGTCTTCTCCATGGTCGAATACTCCACGCGCACGCTGGCCGGCATGTCGGAGTTCATCACCGGCGTGATCCTGCTCATCATCGTGCTGCTCGCCCCGTCCGGCCTGCTCGGCCTGCTTGCCGACGGGTGGCGGCGCGCCGCCGCCATGATGGGGCGTCGATGAGCATGGGCGGCGAGGCGGGAGTCCAGAGGATGCCGATCCTGGAAGCGCGCGCCATCGGCAAGAAGTTCGGCGGGTTCCAGGCCCTGACCGATGTCAGCTTCGAGGTCGATCCCGATCGCGTCTTCGCCATCATCGGACCGAACGGCGCCGGAAAGACCACGCTGTTCAAGGTGCTCACCGGCGAAACCCGCAGCACGTCGGGCCGGTGCCGTTTCCGCGGCGAGGACATTTCGGACATGTCGGCGGACCGGCGTGTCGGCCTCGGCCTCGGCCGCACGTTCCAGGTGGCCCGGACCTTCTCGAAGTTCAGCGCGCTGGACAATGTGGTGGTGGCGATCGAGGCGCGCCGCCGCTCGCGCGGAGAGCGCGGCGGGATGTTCGGCGTGCGGCCCTCGGGCGAGGTGCTCGACGAGGCGGTGATGTGGCTGGAGCAGCTCGGACTCGTCGACCACTGGAAGAGCGAGGCGGGCCATCTCTCGCTCGGCGACCGCAAGCGGCTCGAGCTCGCCATGGTGCTCGCGCTCGAGCCGGCGATGCTGTTCCTCGACGAGCCCACCGCCGGTATGTCGCAGCACGAGCGGCGGCAGATCGTCGACCTCATCACCAGGATCAAGACCGACTACCGGCTGACCATCGTGCTCACCGAGCACGACATGGATTTCATCTTCCGCCTCGCCGACCGGCTGATGGTCATGAACCAGGGACGGGTCGTCGCCAACGGGCTTCCGCTCGAGGTCAAGGAGAACCCCGTCGTGAAGGAGATCTATCTCGGCAAGGAGGCCTTCCATGCTTGAGGTCAGGGGGCTCGACGCCTTCTACGGCGACAGCCACGTGCTTCAGGGCATAGACCTGCGGATCGGGAGCGGCAGCCGCGTCGCCGTGCTGGGCCGCAATGGCGCCGGCAAGTCGACCTTGCTCAAGAGCATTCTCGGCGCCGGTCCCTCCACGAGGGGAGGAATCGCCTGGCAGGGACGGGACATCTCGGCGCTGCCGGTCCATCGCCGCGCCCGCCTGGGCATCTGCCTGGTGCCGGAAGACAGGCAGATACTGCCTGACCTCACCGTCACCGAGAACATCGAGATGGCGCTGCGCGGATCGGGCAACGCCCGGAAGGAGACGGCGGGCGCCGTGGTCGACCGCTACGACATGCTCGTGCCCATCCGCGACCGGCTGGGCGGCGTGCTGTCCGGCGGGCAGCAGCAGCTTCTCGCCCTGGCGCGGGCCGATGCTGCGGCGCCCAGCCTGCTGCTGCTTGACGAGCCGACGGAAGGGCTTGCGCCGATCATCGTCGAATCCCTCGTCCAGCATGTGAAGGACATCGTGGACCGTGGCGGCAGCCTCTGCCTGTGCGAGCAGAACATCTGGTTCTCGCGCCAGTGCACCGAGCATGTCTACGTGCTCGAGACCGGCCGCATCGTCTTCCAGGGCTCATGGGCCGACTTCGATGCGGACCCCGGGGTCAAGAGCAAATATCTCGCAGTTTAGAGCCTGTTATGAGCCGTGCATGGAGGCTGCGTTGAGCGACGAAGACCGCATGACAGGAGGAAGGCGCAGACCGGTATCGGGCATACCGGCAAGCCTTTCGACGCATCAGGCGGCCTTCGCCGCTCAACCCTTCGGGCTGCGCCGCTTTTGGCCCACCGGTTCGTCGCCGGTCTTGCAGGTATGCCCGATACCGGTCTGCGACCGGCTCCTGCCGGGCGGGCCAAAACCGGCAGCAGCGCAACCCCATCCACGGCTTATAACAGACTCTAGAAGGTGGCATTCCCGCATGAGCGCCAGGCAATATCAGGATCTGCAATTCGAGCTCGACGACAGGGGCGTGGCGACGGTCAGGCTCGGCCGGCCGCCGGTGAACGCCGTCGACCGCGACATGTATATCGAGATCGCCGACCTGTTTTCCGACATCGACCGGATCGGCCCCGACGTCCGCGCGGTCGTGCTTGCCGGAAACGGGTCGCATTTCTGCGGCGGCAACGATCTGGACGAGTTCGCGACCATGACGCCCGAGAACGGCGTCGAGCGCATGTGGCGGGTTCGCGAAGCGTTCTTCGCCATCGCCGAATGCAAGGTTCCGGTCATCGGCGCGGTTCACGGAGTGGCGCTCGGCACGGGTCTGGCGATCGCGGCCTCCTGCGACTTCGTGGTGGCGGCCAGGACTGCCCGGTTCGGGCTGCCGGAGCTGACGGTCGGCGTGATGGGCGGCGCGCGGCATCTGGCGCGCATCGCGCCGGGTCCGCTGGTCAGGCGGATGTTCTTCACCAGCGAGCACCTGTCGGCCGCCGAGCTCAAGGAAGCCGGCGGCTGCGTCTTCGTCTGCGAGCCGGAGGAGCTGATGGACAAGGCGCTGGGCTTTGCCCGCCGCATCGCCTCCTTCAGCCCCACGGCCACGCGCGTCGCCAAGCAGGTGCTGGACCGCATCGAGTGGATGGATCTGCGCAGCGGCTACGAGTTCGAGCAGGATGCGACGGTGAGGATGAGCGGGTTCGGGGATTCGAAGGAGGCGCTGGCCGCCTTCCGGGAAAAGCGCGCCCCCGTCTACGAGGCGGCAAGCCGCGCCAATCCGCTGTACTCCAACCGCCGCTAGAGCCTTTCATGGTTACACGGAAACAGTTCTGTTTCCTCGATGGCGAGGCGATCCGCCAGGAAGCCCACGACGGTCGTATCGGGATACGGCCGAGTGGGCTGACGCCGCGGTCGCCCGCCAGCGGGAAACCCTTCGGGCCGGACGCTTTCGGGCCAAATCCTTCGGTCTTCGTCTCGGCCGTATCCCGATACGACCTTCGCCGAAGCCCTCGACCTTGGCCCGAAATCGCTTCGGCAGAACGATTCCGTGTAGCCATGAAAGGCTCTAGGGGTTCAGCCGAGGCGCTGCCTGCCCGCTCAGCCGAGCAGTTCCCGGCCGGCGTCTTGCAGGGGCATTGCCTCGACACCATGCGGGAGCGGGAAACGTTCCGATCCCGGGTACACGACGATGCGCCGCTCCGGGGCGAGATCTTCACACGCCTGGTAGAAGCCCCGTTCCACCTTCGGCGTCAGGCTTCGCTTGATTTCGATGGCCCAGAGGCGCTGGCCCGGCAGGGCGAGCAGCAGGTCGATCTCCGCGCCCGCCGCCGTGCGGTAGAAATTGGCTTGCGTGCCGGCAGGGGCCGTTGCGGCGAGGGTTTCGATCGCGAAGCCCTCCCAGGAGGCGCCGGCGACCGGGTGCCCGAGCACGCCCTCCTGCGTGCCGAGGCCCAGCAAGGCGTGGGTGAGCCCGCTGTCGCGGACATAGACGCGGGGTGATTTGACCAGGCGCTTGCCGATATTGGCATGCCAGGGCTCCAGCCGTCGGACCAGCAGCAGATCGACGAGCAGGTCGAGATAGGACGCGACGGTCTTGCCGTCGACGCCGAGCGCGCGCGCGAATTCGGCGGCATTGAGCAGCCCGCCTTGGTGATGCGCCAGCATGGTCCAGAAGCGGCGTAGCGTCTCCGCCGGGATGCGCGGGCCCAGCAACGGGATGTCGCGCTCCAGATAGGTGCGGATGAAATCCAGCCGCCACCGCTGGCTGGCGCGGTCGCTGGCCGCCAGAAAACTGTCGGGAAAGCCCCCGCGCACCCAGAGCGAGCCGAGCTCGCGGGCTTCGACCTCCAGGCCGTCGATCGGATGCATTTCGAGATAGGCGATGCGCCCGGCAAGGGTTTCGCCCGACTGCTTGAGGAGATCGATGGAGGCCGACCCCAGCAGCAGGAAGCGCCCGGCTTTCCGGCCACGGCGCCGGCCGCGGTCGATCAGCCCGCGCAGGTTCCGGAAAAGCTCCGGCAGCCGGTGCACCTCGTCCAGGATGACCAGCTTGTCCTCGTGCTCGGCCAGGTAGAGCTCCGGCTCGGCGAGGCGGGCGCGATCCGTATCGGATTCCAGATCGAGATAGATCGAGGGCCGCTGCTCGGCAATGGCCAATGCGAGGGTGGTCTTGCCGACCTGCCGGGGACCGAGCAAGGCGACGGCAGGCGTGCCGTCCAGCAGTTCGGAGAGTTCCGCAGCGATACGACGTTCAATCATCCTTGCAATTATGGAGTGAAATTCCCTCTTTGCAAGGATAAATCGAGATGCCCGGACGATGCCTGCATTCAGGACCGGCGCCGGCCTGCCCGGCGCGGCGCATCCGGTGGATACCCGGTCCGGTCAGTCGATCCTGGGCAGGAGCTGATCGATGCTCTTCTTTGCGTCGCCGTAATACATGCGCGTATTGTCCTTGTAGAACAGCGGGTTCTCGATGCCGGAATATCCCGTGCCCTGTCCGCGCTTGGAGACGAAGACCTGCCTGGCCTTCCAGACTTCGAGGACCGGCATGCCGGCGATCGGCGAATTCGGGTCCTCCTGCGCGGCCGGATTGACGATGTCGTTGGAGCCGATGACGATGACCACGTCGGTATCGTGGAAATCCTCGTTGATCTCGTCCATCTCGAGCACGATGTCGTAGGGCACCTTGGCTTCGG